>DATDMG010000204.1:0-8829 GCA_036518955.1 Kineosporiaceae bacterium
GGACGCAGCGGGCCGGCTGGCCGGAGTCGGCGCACCTGCGCGGCCAGATCCGCGCCGAGCTCGAGGCCGCCGGGCTGACGACGGCCCGGTCCGCGGGCCGTCACTACGCCGATCGAGACGTCGTCCACGAGGACCGCTCCAGCCCCTGGAGCGGCCGGGTGCACCTCGGCCTGCCCGCGGTCCGCTCGACGCACCAGGCCATGGACCAGATCTTGCCGATGATGCTGCTCGACGCGCTGCTCCGGCAGGCCGACGCCCGGGCGGCGGTCGTTGCCGCCACCGGTGGGGAGCCGACCGGCCTGGTCGAGCTCGCCGCCGGCCGGATCGAGCCGGTGGACGCCCGGACGGTCCGCTGGCACGCGCGGCTGGCAGGGCTCGTGCCAGCGGACGACGGGATCGACGTCGTCGACATCCCCCAGGGAGAGCTGGAGGCTCTGGTGGCAGGCCTGTGGCCGCTGGTCGACATCCGGGAGGGGGACCAGTGCGCCGCGCTGCCCGGAATGGATCTGATGCTCACCGGCGGCGGACCCGGCACCGGCCGCTGGGTGCTGTCGGAGTGCCACGACGACAGCAGCAGCGCGATCGGCGGCGTCACCAGCCGGGTGCAGCCCGGCCGGGGCCGCGAGTTCGACCGCTTCGGCGCCGAGGTCTCGCAGTGGCTGGACACCGACCGGATGGCGACCGTCCTGGGCCGGCGGCGCAGCCGGCACGTGACACCGGAGCTGCCCGGGCTGACCGTGGAGCTGTCCGGGATCTCCACCAAGCCAGCCGGCGAGGTGGCCCCGGCGGCCGAGGTCCTGGTCACCTCGGACGGTGCCGCGATCGAACACGCCGGGCGGCGGTACCAGCTCTACCCTGGCGACGTCGCGAGCCCGTTGTTCCGTGCGCTGTCGTTGCCGTGCCTGGTCCCGGTCCCGTTCGCGACCGGCCGCCGGTACACGCCTCGCGTGGTCGTCGGCGACGTCGTCGTGCAGCGCCGCCGGTGGGTCGTCGACCTCCGTGACGAGCCGGACCGCCCACCGGCCGGCCCGGCCAGGATCGGTTCCGTGCTCGACACCCTGACCCGGCACCGCGTGCCGGCCCGGTTCTTCCTGCGGCACCCGGACGAACCGAAGCCGCTGCTCGTCGACGTCCGGGATCCGCTGTGCCGGGCCGAGCTGGGCCGGCTGCGCCCCGACCGCCTGATCTGCACCGAGGTGCTCCCCGACCTGGACGACACCTGGTGGCGCGGCGTCGGCCCGCAGGTCTGTGAGCTGCGGATCCCGGTCTTCCTCCGCTGGGACGACCGGTGGCCGGACAGCGCCCGGCCGCACTCACGGATCGCACCATGATGATCGTCGCGGCCGACCACGGAGTTCGCCGGACCCGCCGGTACGGGCCGGAGGAGCCGATGGTGGCGGAGTCGACCACCTGGCGGGGGATGTGCGTGCAGTCCACCACCGCGGACGGCGCCGAGAACGCCTTCGCCGACGACGCGGACCTGCTCGCCCACCTCCCCGGGCTGAGCCCGGATGCCGTGGACGCCGCCCGGAGCGTGCTGGCGCCGCAGGCGGCCCCGCTGACCCATGCCGACGACGCACCGCCGGACGGTTGGGCCGCGCCCCTCGCCCGGCGTCACCGGGTCCGGCTGGTCTGCGCCGATTACCGGCAGCGGGTGGCGGTCGGCAGCATGACGCGGCTCACCCTCGACCTGCGGGCGGCCAGCACGATCGAGGTGATCGCCCTCGACGACCAGGCGTCAGCTCAGGTCGTCCAGTGGCTCCCGGGCGATCCCGAGGGGAGCGCGGAACGGGTCGAGGACGCCGCCGAGGCGGTGCGACGCCTCGCCGGGCTCCCGGTCGCCGACCTGCCCGCGACCCGGTGCGACGTCGTCCTCGACGCGGGTCAGGCAGGGCCGCTGTTCCACGAACTGATCGGTCATCCGCTGGAGGCGGACGTGGTCCGGGCCGGCACGAGCTACCTGGCGCGCCGGGGAGCCGAGCACGTCGCGCCGTCGTGGCTCGTGGTGAGCGACGGCCCGGCGCCCGCCGGGGAGGGCCTCACCGCCGGGGTCGACGACGAGGGGACACCGATCACGCCCACCACGCTGATCGAGGGCGGCCGGGTCGCCGGGCACCTGCACGACCGCCTTACCGCGGCCGGCCGGCCGCGGTGTTCGGCAGGTCCGGACGCCGGCGTGCCCGACCGCCCGGGAGGGGCGGGCACCGGCCACGGCCGACGGCTCGACTACCGCCACCCCGTCGTCCCGCGGATGTGGCACACCCGGGCCGAGATCGTCGGAGCCGACCCGGAGGAGCCCGACGGAGCCGTTCGTCTGCACGTGCGCGGGCTGCAGCTGGGTTGGATGAACCTGCTCACCGGCGACGTGGAGTTCCGCTGCGCGACCGGCCTGCTCGACGCGGGCGGCGGGCCGGTGGGCCGTACCGGGCCGTTCACCTTCTCCGGCAACGCGCTGACCCTGCTCGGCGCGTTGCGGCCGGGGCCGGGCGCCGTCCGGGGCGGCGGCCGGGCGAGCCGGGGGTGCGGCAAGCTCGGCCAGTATCCGCTCGTCACGACCTTCGCCAACGGTGGTCTCTGGCTCCCGGGAGGTGTTGTGGATGTCCGTGGCGACCGAGGCCGGTGAGCCGGTCGCCGCCACCGTCGAGGAGCACCGGGTCACGGTGAGTCTGGTGTGCTCCGGCGTCCCTCGGGGAGCCCAGATCCGGCGGCAGGTGGACGTCGTCCGGCTGCACCGCTCGGCGGGGCGCGTCACCCGGTCCGAGCGCGTCCCGGCCACCGCGCTCCCGCTGCTCGTGGCGGGATCACAGGACGTCGCCGGCCAGGTCGCGGACAGCCTCTTCGGCGATCCGACGATCCGTTTCGCGGCCGGCCACGGCACTCTCCGATGGCAGAGCGCGGCGATCACCATGACCCGCCGGCCGCGCGCGATCGTGCGGCTGGAGACCAGCGCCGGGCCCGCGCTGGTCGGCGGGTACGGGACGGTGGCCGACGTCCTGCGGGACCGCGTGGACGACTGGGCCCGGTTGCTCGCCGAGCCCCTGCTGCCCCGGGACCGGGCCCCGGGCGCGTGGCCGAGGCTGCCGATCGTGGTGCGGCCCCCCGTGGCGGCGGCCCTCCTGGTCGGGGTGCGCTGGGTGCTCGGGTCGCCGGCGGCGTCCCGGCTCGACCAGCGGCGCGTGCTGCCACGCCTGACGCTCACCGACCGTCCCCTGGCGCACGACGTGGGGGAACCCGATGACGCGGGGCAACCCGCGATGCCGTGGGACCTGGTGCGAGGCGGTGTGGTGGCGACAGCGCCACGGGACGGGCCGACGGGTCTGCCGGCCGGCCGCGTGGTGTGGCATCACGACGAGCGCCGGCCGGTGTCGGCCAGGGTCTTCGACCTGGAGCTCGCCGGCCCTCCCGGGTGGCCGGACGCGGACCCGCAGGAGGAGGCGCTGGAGCTGGTCGAGTGCGTGGAGCGAGTGCGGACCTACCAGCCCGACGGCTGGATGCGGCTGGTCTGCGTCGCCCGGGTGCATCCCGGCGGCCGCCCCTTCCTGGTCGGCGTCACCGGCCGGCCGCTGTCGTTGCTGCGCGCCGTCGTCGGCGCCACCGGCGAGGCGACGTCGCTGCACACCGAGCACAGCGTGCGGACGCCATCACTCGTGCTGCCCAGCGCCCAGTCCTTGGAGAGGAGTACGGATGCCCAGCTCACGTCACTCTGACCGCGTCGACCTGGTCCTGGTGGGAGGTGGTCTGGTCGGGGCCTGCCTCGCCGAGGAACTGGCGCACGGCGGGGCCCGGGTGGTCGTCCTCGACGCCGGCGACCGGCCCGGGCACGCCACCGGCCGGGCCGCGGGGGTAGCGGTGCCGTCCCTGCGGTACGCCACCGACGAGACCTTCCACCCCTGGCTCACGCTGGCCCGGTCGGCCCTGGTCGACGACATCGCCCGCCTCGAACCGATCCACGGCCGCTTCAGCCTCGCCCAGCCCGTGCTGCGGCTGCTCCTGCCGCAGGACGTCGAGGCACTGCCCGAGGGTCCGGCCCGGCAGGCCGCCGGGGTGCCCGCGTCGGACGCCGAACTCGCCCAGCTCGCGCCTGGCCTGCAGGTGCGCGGGGACGAGCAGCCGTACCTGCTGCCGGACGGCCTCAGCGTGAACGGCCCCGCCTACCTGCAGGCAGCGCAGGCGGCCGCCCTCCGGGCGGGGGTGACCTGGTCGCAGGGGCGGCAGGTCGTCTCCCTCGACGAGACCGCGGACGGCGTCGTCGTGCACTGCGCCGACGGCACGGCCGTCAGCGCGGACCGCGTGGTGGTGACGGCCGGCGCCTGGACCGGAACGCTCACCGGGCTGCCCATCCGTCCCCAACGGGGGCAGCTGGTGCTGCTGGAGGCACCGGAGGTCACTCTGGGGTGCATCGTCTCGGGGCGGCTGTACGTGGCGCCCCTGCCGAACGGTGGCCTGCTCGTCGGGGCCACCGAGGAGGAGGCGGGGTTCGACGAGCGTTGCACCGCGGGCTCGGTCGCCGGCGTCCTGGCCTACGCGCTGCGCAGGTTCCCGGGACTGGCGTCGGCGACCGTCGTCGAGCCGCGGGCCGGGCTGCGCCCGGTATCCGACACGGGCCGCCCGATCGTCGGCCGGGTGCCCGGCCGGCAACGGGTGTACCTCGCGGCAGGGCATGCCGGGCACGGCCTGATCTCCGCCCGGGCGACAGCGCGGGGGGCGGTCGCCGGTCTGCTGCACGGCGACTGGGACCAGGTGCCCGACGACTTCTGCCCGCGGGCAGCGGCTCCGGTCACCGCTGCCGCGGCGGGCCGGGCGAGCTGAGGAGACGGTAGTGGGGATCGACCACGTGATCATCGGGGCACGCCGGATCGACAGCATCCGGGACGTGCTGTGGCACGAGCACGGGTTCGCCGTCATCCAGGGCAGCACCCATCCGGACGGCACCCAGGGCTGGCTCGTCCCGTTCGACACCCCGGACGTCCAGTACCTGGAGGTGCTCACCGTCGGTAACGCCGAGACCCTCGCCGGAAGCACCTTCGGCCAGCAGTTCCTGGAGCGGACGGCGGACGGTCCGGCCTTCCTCAACTGGGCCGTGCTCTCGGCGGACATCGACGGCGACGCCGCCCGGCTGCAGTCTCTCACCGGGATCGATCCGGGACTGGCCCGGGGCGAATCGGTGCGCGCCGACGGCCGGCGGTTCCCCTGGGCGGAGGCGGGGTTCGAGCAGTCGTGGAACTGTCCGTCCCGGCCGTTCTTCCTGCAGTACGGCAACCCGGCCGACCGCTCGGCCCGGGTGCCCGGTGACCTCGACCGTGCGGGGCATCGGGTGGTGCCCCGCCACTTCAGCGCGGTCTCGGTGGCCAGCGCGTCGCCGGACCTCGCCGACTGGTGGCGGCCGTACCACCTCCCGGTGACCGTGGAGCCGGCCGAGTACGAGGCCGTACGGTCGGTGCGGGTGCGCGTCGCCGACGGCGACGTCGACGTGGTGCTCTGATGACACCGGACTGGGCCGGTCCCTGGGACGTCGTCGTGGTGGGGGGCCGGCTCGCGGGTGCGGTGACCGCGCACAGCCTCGCCCCGTACGCGGAGCGCGTGCTGATCGTGGAGCGCAGCCGGCCCGGCTCGTTCTGGCCGCAGCAGGTCACCTGGGACAGGCCCGGCAACCTGATCTGGGCCGACCTCGGCCTCACCGACACGGTGCACAGGTGCGGGGCGCCGAAGCAGCGGGGGCAGCAACGGTACACGCTCGGGGTGGGTGTCGGGTGCACGTTCCCCACCGACGACGAGCACTGCTACCGGATGAGCGTCTCGCGCGAGGTCCTCGACCCGGCGCTGGCCGCCCGGGCCGCGGCCTGGCCGGGCGTGCGGCTCCTGCAGCCGGCCCGCGTGACCGGAGCGATCATGGACGGCGGCCGGGTGACCGGCGTCCGGGTGCTGCATGACGGCGTGCAGGCCGAGGTGTCCGCCACGCTCGTCGTGTTCGCGGACGGCCGGCTCTCCCGCCACCCCGAGGAGATCGGCGCTCCGGCCTCGGTGACCGTGCCCTCGCCCTGGACCGCGCTGATCTCGTACTTCCGCGACCTGCCCCTGGCCCCCGACCGTGCCTGGTACGTCCGGCTGCCGGGCAGCATGCTCGTCGTCACGCCCACCGGCCCCGGCCAGTGGTGTGTCTCGGTGAGCATGCACGCAGGCCTGCTCCGGGAGCGGGACCGGCATCCGATCCAGGTCTACCGCGAGGTGATCGCCGCCGACCCGATCATCGGCCCGGCCGTGGCGGCGGGGACGGCGATCACGTCCGTCGGCGGCGCCGGCAAGATGCGCATGCACCGCCGGCCCATGACCGGCCCCGGCTGGTGCCTGGTCGGCGACAGCGGGCTCCATCTCGACCCGCTCTCCGCGCTGGGGGCGCACGCGGCGCTCACGACGGTCCGACTGCTCCGGGACCGGGTCGCCGATCTCGGCACGGTGAGTGCCGACCCGACCCGCTACGCGGATCTGAGTGACCGCCGTGACGCGCTTCTGGCGAGGGAATGGGAGCACACCCGCCGCGTCATCAGCGCGTACCAACCGGGGCCGGAGGCGATGGAGCGGGTGCGTCACCTGGCCGGCGACGAGGACGCGGTGCAGGCCGACGTGCGGGTTCAGATGGGCCTGCCGGCGCGCGGACCCCGGGGCGGTGCCGCCGGCACCCGGTCGGCCCCCCTCACCACCACGGGCGCATCGCAGCGGCCCCGGGCACGGGGATGACCGCCGTCCGGCGGAGTAGGGGTACGTCCCCGGTACCACATCCTGGTGACGGCGCTGATGTCAGCGCAGTCGATGCTGCGCGCGCCAGTTCGCCGGCGACTGCCCGTAGGCGCGCTTGAAGGCCCGGCTGAATGCCTCCTCCGCCTCGTAGCCGATCCTGCGTGCGACGACCGCAACCCCCAGGTCGGTGGAGGCCAGCAGGTCACGCGCAAGGTGCATGCGCCATTCGGTGAGATAGCGGATCGGGGAACGCCCGAGGACCTGCCGGAACCGGTCATCGAGTTGCGAGCGGGACACCGCCGCGGAGCGAGCCAGTTCGGTCACGGTCCACTTGTGCGCCGGTGCCGCGTGCACCGCGGCGAGTGCCGGATTGAGCACGGGATCATGCACGGCCGCGGCCCAGCCTCCGTCCGGTGCCGGTGCGGTCGCCAGATGCAGACGCAGCACCTCGATCAGAAGCATCTCGGGTAGCCGGGTGGGAACCGCACCAGGCCCGAGGGGGGACGCGTCGGCCTGGGTCAGCGCGTAGTCGACACTGGCGCGCACCCATTCGGCGGCCGGGCCGCTCGGAGGTCGGACGACGAAGGCCGGGGGAAACACGCGCAGGCCCGGGTCGAAGAGGGCGTCCTCGCTGTGCAGGAAGCCGCACACCACGTCGGTCTGGCTGCCGTCCCGACCATGCCGGATCACCGGCATCCGCCGCCACGGCGGCGCCTCCATGATCGTGGCGAGCGGGACGGACTCGCTGTCGCTGACACCACCCATCCGGTGTTGATCGCCGTACGGAAGCACGATGACGTCACCGGCGCAGGCCCAGTGCCGCTCCCCACCGGACACCTGCACCCAGCACGTGCCTCGGGCGACGACATGAAAGAGGATCACCCGGTTCGTGCCCGGCTTCAGGATCTGCGCCGTCGCAGGGCCGGTCAGCGACTGGTAGGACCACGGTTCGCGGTACTCCGCACGCAAGAAGACGGCACCCTCCAGGCGCAGCAGTTGCAGGGCGGATCGGAACGGGTCGGGATGCTCGGACTCGTCACCCCGGGTCCTGGGCGACGGGTCAGCCGCCCCGGTGGCCCGGTCATGGTCGGCAGACTTTCGCTGCACGAAGCTCATCGTGACACGACCTGCAGGTCGTGCTCGACGGGACTTCCGAGCAGAAGGGGCAGCATCATGGCGCTGTTCATGGACGTGCACACGCTGGACGGGCCACTGCGCATCAGTGATGCCGAACAGGCGCATGCGGCGGACCTGAAGACGCAGGCGCGTTACGGAGTCAACTATCTGCGGTACTGGGTGGACGCCGAACGCGGCAAGATCTTCTGCCTCGTCGAGGCACCGGACGCCGAGGCCGCGGCGAGCGTTCATCGTGAGGCACACGGACTCGTGGCTGACGAGATCTTCCCGGTGACCGAAGGCGCCTGAGAGCGACAGGCGGCCGTCCGTTCCGGTCCGTGTCCACGGTGGCGGAACCGCTGCCTGTGCCGAGGACGACGATCACGATGCCGGGCCGGACCTCAGCCCCGGCCTCCGGCCGGTTCGCGTCACCCGGCAGCACGAAGATCGGAAACCAGACCGGTCTGGCGTTCGTCTCCAGGAGGTGCCCCACCGCACGCTCGGCCGCTCGGCAGCCCGGGCCGCTGCCGTGCTCGTCCTCACCGGGTGCAGCCTCGTCCTGGCGGGGTGCTCGACCGCGTCGCCGACGTCGTCCTCCTCGACGCGGACGGCGCAGACCGGCGCGTCGTGGGCCGGTGGGCGGCCGACCGCGACCGTGGCGGCGGCCGTGCCGCATGGGCACCAGCCGTTCCACCGGCTGGCGGCGGACGTCGGGCGGCTGCTCGACACCACGCTCAGCGGGCCGGCGTCCGGGGTGACCTTGCGGGTGTGGATCTGGCTACCGCCGCAGTACGACGACCCGGCGTACGCCCACGACGCCTTCCCGGCGCTGATGCTCTATCCGGGCGGCACCGGCGCCGGGCACAACAGTTGGGTGGGCACCGCGCTGGGCGCCCGCGAGTTCGTCGCCGCCGGGACGAGGAACGGCAGCACCCTGCCGTTCGTGTTCGTGATGCCCGAGATGCAGGTCAGCCCGAC
>DATDMG010000205.1:0-8272 GCA_036518955.1 Kineosporiaceae bacterium
CGGGAGGCTGAGCACCGCCACGACGGCGGCGAGCGGGTCGGCGGGAGCCGTCGCGCCCAGGCCACTCGGCCGCCATGCCGTCCGGGCGGCACCCCACAGGGCCCGCGCGGTGGGCGGCGCCGGCAGCAGGCCGGGACCGGCGAGGCCCACCGACCCGCCGAGCAGACCGGGCACCAGGGCGCGCCGGACCGGATCGGGCAGCCCGAGAACCGCGGCCACGGCGGCGGCGAGGAGCGGCGGCAGCACGCCCCGGGCGGAGCGGGACCGTGCCGGAGCCGGGGCGCGCTCCGCGGCGGCGCTCTCCCGGCGCACCGCCCGCCGCGGGGTGGCCTCGCCGAGCAGGAGAGCCAGGGCGGCGGTGTCGTCCGAGCCGGCGAACGGGTCCCTCGCCCGGCGGACGGCGATGCCCGGCTCCGGCTCCGGGCCGGGGTCCGCCGGCACGATCCAGGCCGCCGCCGCGTCCCTCCGGGCCCGGAGGAGCTGCGACCTCGAGGCGTACAGCGGGCGCAGCGCGCGGCGTGGCACGGCACGGATCCGGCGGGCCCGCCACCGCGACCGGATCCAGCGATCCGGGCGGCCCCAGACCGCGAGGACGGCGACCAGCTCGTCCCGGGCCCGGCCGGGACGGCGCACCGCGAGCTGGAACGCGGCCCGGGGCACCGCCGCCAGTGCGGCCCACAGCAGCACCAGAGGCGTCAGCGGCAGGGCCACCGATGCCAGCCGGAGGTGGACGGCGTCCCGGCGCTCCGCCCGCCACCAGGACGGCGTGCCCGGGCGGCGACCCGTGGCCCAGGCGGCGGCGTGCGCCACCACGGCTCCCGGGACCACCACGACCCGATGCCCGGCCAGGTGCGCGCGCCGGCCGAGGTCGAGTTCGTCGCGGGCGTGGGCCAGGGTCGGATCGGCCCCGCCGAGACGACCCCAGAGGTCACGGCGCACCAGCATCCCGGCGGTGCCGACGGCGAGGACGTCGCTGCGCTCGTCGTGCTGGCCCTGGTCGACCTCGTGCCGGTCCGCGACCGGGACCCGGGCGCCGGCCCGGGTCGTGGTGATCCCCACGTCGAGGATCCGCTGGTCGTCGTCCCAGTCGACCTGCTTGCACCCGGCCAACGCCACCGAGGGCGCGGTCTCGACGGCCGCCAACAACCGCTCCAGGGCGTCCGGCCGAGGGGCACAGTCGTCGTGCAGGACCCACACCCAGCTCCGCTGCTCAGGGATGTCGGCGGCGGGCGCCCGGCTGAGCGCGGCGTCGACGGCCGCGGAGAGGCTGCACCGGCGGTCGAGCACGATCACGGACGGAACGGCCAGGGCCAGGTGGCCGGCGCTGCCGTCACCGGAGGCCACGTCGACGGCCAGGACGGCGTCCGGCGGGCGGGTCTGGGCGGCCAGGGCCGCCACCGCGCGGGGCAGGAACGCGGCCCCGTCGCGGGCGACGAGCACCGCCGTGATGTGGACGGTCGGGACCTGCGGGGCCTGGGTCACCGGGTCGGGCGCGCTCGTCGGAGCCGTGCCGCCCGGCAAAGCGACATCGCCGCACCCACCGTCATCCGGGACCGGCCCCGAGTCGGCAACTGCGGCGATATCAACGGTCACGCCGAGATCCGCGGTCACGGCTGACGGGAATTGCTGATCACACTGCGAGTTCTGATCACACTGCGCGTTTCTTGACGCGGCGCCGTTCACGTTCGGACAGACCGCCCCAGATTCCGAACCGCTCGTCATTTTCGAGTGCATATTCAAGGCACTCGACACGAACCTCGCAGGAGAGGCATACCCGCTTCGCCTCACGCGTGGACCCGCCCTTCTCCGGGAAGAAGGCCTCCGGGTCCGTCTGGGCGCAGAGGGATCGCTCCTGCCACTGGAGCTCTCCCGGCGCCTGCTGCGTCGCAGGCTTCTGCAGTGCTATCGCCACGGGCTCGTGCACCTGGCGTCCTCCTCGACCCTGGCCCCTATCGGGGTTTCCCCACCCTACTACCGTTCAAGCACTCTCAGTGTTCACTCGAGCACACTGCGTGGTCATGCGGAGAGAACAGTAATGGAATTACACGCGTGTCGTACGCAGACCGTCAAGCAGGGCGGTGGTATCCCCCCGAACAGATGACCCGGTGTTGACTCCTTCGGCGCGTCGTCCACAGCACCCCGGGCGGTGTCCACAGTCGCCCGCTCCTCGTCCACAGCCCGCCTCACAGGACGAAGCGGACGTCGTCCGCGGCGCCCCCGCCCTGCGCCGGGAGCGCAGCCGGGTGCAAGGATGGGCCACCATGCGCATCACAGCTCTCGCCGGGGGGGTCGGCGGCGCGCGATTCCTGGGCGGCCTCCTCCGCCATCTCGAGCGGACCGGACTCGCCGCCGAGGTCACCGTGATCGGGAACACGGCGGACGACATCACGCTCCACGGATTGCGGGTATGCCCGGACCTGGACACCGTCATGTACACGCTGGGTGGCGGAATCCACCCCGGGCAGGGCTGGGGTCGCGCCGACGAGCGATTCACCCTGGCCGAGGAATTCGCCGCCTACGGCGACGGCCCGGACTGGTTCACCCTGGGCGACCGGGACCTGGCGACCCACGTCGTCCGCACCCGGATGCTCGGCCAGGGCCTGACGTTGAGCCAGGCGACCGCCGCGCTCTGCGAGCGGTGGCGGCCCGGGGTCCGGCTCCTGCCGATGAGCGACGACCGGGTCGAGACGCACGTGGTGATCGACGCCGACGCCGCTCCCCCGGCCACCCGGGACGACGCCACCCCGGACGACGCGGCGCCCCGCACCCGCGCCGTGCACTTCCAGGAGTGGTGGGTCCGCCTGCACGCGGCGGTGCCGGCCCGGCGGATCCTCGCCGTCGGCCTGGAGCAGGCCGCACCGGCGCCGGGCGTGCTGGAGGCGATCCGCGAGGCGGACGTCGTCCTGCTGCCCCCGAGCAACCCGGTCGTCTCGATCGGGACGATCCTCGGCGTGCCGGGCGTCCGGGACGCCGTCCGGGGCACCCGGGCACCGGTGGTCGGCGTCTCCCCGATCATCGGGGGCGCCCCGGTGCGGGGGATGGCGGACGCCTGCCTGGACGCGATCGGGGTCGACACCACGGCGGCGGCCGTGGCCGGCCTGTACGCGGACTTCCTCACCGGCTGGCTGGTGGACGACGCGGACGCCGCGCTGGTCGCCGGCACCGGTCGCCCGGGCGGCCCGGTGATTCGCGCCCGGCCCCTGCTGATGACCGATGTGGAGGCCAGCGCCGACATCGCCGGGGCCGCCCTCGACCTCGCGGTCGAACTGCGCAGCGCCGCCGGAGCACCGCGATGAAGGTGCCGGTCACCTCGGGGCAGGCGGTGTCCGCCACGCGGGTGGAACTCATCGGCGTCCCGGGCATCGGCGAGGTCGCCGCGGGTGACGACCTGGCCCGGCTCGTCGTCGACGCCCTCGCCGCGGCCGGCGAGCGGCTGCGGAGCGGGGACGTCGTGGTGGTCTCCAGCAAGATCGTCTCCAAGGCGGAGGGGCGGGCGGTCGCCGCGACCAGCAGGGACGACGTCGTCGACGGCGAGACCGTGCGGATCGTCGCCGAACGGCTGGGCCCGCGCGGGCTGACGCGGGTCGTCCAGTCCCGGTCCGGACCGGTGCTGGCCGCCGCCGGGGTGGACGCGTCGAACGTGGCGACCGGCACGGTCCTGCTGCTGCCGGCCGATCCGGACGCCAGCGCTCGCGCGCTGCGGGCCGGGCTGGGCGCGGCGTCCGGCGCCCGACTCGGGGTGGTCGTGTCCGACACCGCCGGCCGCGCCTGGCGCGACGGGCAGGTCGACGTCGCGATCGGCGCGGCCGGCCTGCGAGTGACCGACGACCTGCGAGGCGGCGCCGACCCCTACGGGAACCCGATCGAGGTGACCGTGCGGGCCCTCGCCGACGAGCTGGCCGCCGCGGCGGACCTGATCAAAGGCAAGCTCCGCCAGGTCCCGGTCGCCGTCGTCCGCGGGCTCGGCACCCTGGTGACCGACCACGACGGCCCCGGCGCCGGGTCGCTGCTCCGGGCGAGGCGTGACGACTGGTTCGCGCTCGGTCACGTCGAGGCCGTCCGGACGGCGCTCGGCGCGCCGCCGGGAACCTCCGGGATCGACCCGGTGCCGCTCGTCCCGGACGCGGCTCTGGACCGGTTGCGGCGGGCGGTGGCCGTGGTCCGGTCCGGCGCCGACCTCCTCGGAGCGCCCCGCTGCCGGATCGAGGTCCGCCCCGACGCGGGCGGGCGCGAGGACGTCGCGGTGGCGCTCGTCCGGCCGCCCCGGGACGCCGAGCCGGCGGCAGCCCTGCTGTCCCTCGGCGCGACCGTGCAGCGGCTCGCCACCGCCGCCTGGCCCGAGGGCCTGCTGGCGCAGGCCGAACTCGGCCCGGACGGTTGCGTGACGCTCGTCGCGTCCGTCCCCGCGGCCGCAACCGTTGCCGCAGCCGTCCCCGGAGCCTGCGCCCGGGCCGGGAACTGAACCTCAGCGCACCCGTCGCGCTCCGGCGCCGCCGGGGAGGTGGGACGGCAGCGTCATCCGCGGGCCGTGCCGCGGCCGCGCGGCACCGGCGAGCTCGAGCAGCCGTTGCACCCGGAACCGGTGGCCCCGGTACCGCTCGATCAGCGCCGCGCAGGCCGCGTCGTCCTGCACCCGGCCGGTCAGCGCCCAGGTGACGTTCCGGGAGACGTGGTAGTCGGCCCAGGAGAACGCGTCAGCGTCGCCGTGGGCCCGCTGCCGGACCTCGGCCGCCGTCCAGACGCCGACCCCCGGGACGGTCCGCAGCGACCGCGCGGCCTCCTCCCCCGGCAGGTCGACCGTCGCCTCCAGCCGCCCCGCGACGGCCGCCGCGGCGATCACGACCTGCCGGCGGGCCGCCTCGACGCCGGCGCGCAACCACTCCCAGGAGGGGATCGCCGCCCAGTCCCGCGGGGCCGGCGGAACGCGCAGGCCGGCGGCGATGCCGTGGTGGGCTCCGGCCGGCCCGGGAGCGACCTCCCCGTAGCGCAGCACCAGCCGGCGCCACGCCGACCACGCCTCGACCCCGGTCACCCGCTGCTCGAGGGCCGCCGCGGCCAGGGCCTCGAAGACCGCTCGGCTGCGCGGTACCCGCCAGCCCGGCCGGGTCCGATGGGCCTCGACCAGGACGCGGTGCTCAGGCGCGGGCGCGAACCCGCGCGGGTCGTCGGCGTCGCCGAGGAGCTCCGGGACGCCGTCCAGCGCCCACCCGGCACCGGGCCCCCAGGCATGGGCGTGCACCTCGCCGTCCGCCGGGCGCACCGCCAGGCGCAGCAGCACCGGGCCGTCGGGCGTCCGGGTCGCGCGCCACAGGACGCCGTCCGGCTGGCGGCGGTGGGACGGGTCACCCGGCCCGCGCTGCAGCGGGCCGAGGACGGCGCCGAGCGGCACCGGCCGTCCAGGCCGCCACACCCGGACCGCGGCGACGGCCGCCCGGTCGGCCGGCCCGGACTCCGAGTTGCCGGGCGTGCTCCCGCGGGTCACCCCGGCAGTCTGCCGCCCGCCGGGCCCGGTTGCCTGATGGACCTGCCGGTCCGCGGGCGAGGTGGCAGGTGCCTAGACTTCTCCTCGAGCCCGGCCCTGGGGAGACTGACGTGGCGAAGAGCAAGGCCATCGAGAAGAATCGCGCGGCCCGCATCGAGGAGATGCGGCACGAGCAGGAGGCGGCGCAGCGCCGGCGCACGCTGCTGCTCTTCGGGGTCGTCGGCGTGCTGCTCCTCGGCCTCGGCACCGCGGTGACCACCGTCGTGCTGCGGGCGCAGGACTCCCGGGACATCACCAAGGTCGGCGTGTCCGCCTCCGCCGCGGGGTGCGACGCGGTGGTCACCGACCCTGCCACCGGCGGCAGCGTCCATGTCGGTCCGGGGACCGACAAGCCCGACGTCACGTTCGTGAAGTACGCGACCGTGCCACCCTCGTCCGGCGAGCACTTCGCGCAGCCCGCCTACCCCGCCCGGACGTTCTACACCGCCGCCGACCGACCTCAGCTGGAGACCCTGGTCCACAACCTGGAACACGGGTACACAGTGGTCTGGTACACCGCCTCGACGCCGGCGGCCCAGGTCGCGGAGCTGAAGCGGATCGGTGAGCTCGCGGCGCGGGAGACCGCGTCGAAGGACAAGTTCATCGTCAGCGCGTGGGACGACTCCCACGGCGCGTTCCCTGCCGGCAAGACCGTGGCCCTGTCGCACTGGGGCGCGAAGAACGGCTACCGGCAGCTGTGCGGCTCGGTCTCCGGGGCCGTGGTGAAGTCCTTCGTCACGGCGCACCCCTCGACCGACGCTCCCGAGCCGAACGCCGCCTGACCACGACCGTTGCCGGACGCCGGGCGCGCCCGGCGTTCAGCGGCCCCGGGCCGCCCCCGTCGCCAGGGCGAGCACGTGCTCGGTGAGGACGAGGAGCAACTCCCGGCTGGAGTCCCGCCGGCGGACGTCGCACAGCTGGACGGGGACGCCGTCCGCAAGGCCGAGGGCGTCCCGGACCTCGTCGACGGTGTAGAGCTGGCTGCCGTCGAAGCAGTTCACGCCGATCACGAACGGGATGCCACGGCGCTCGAAGAAGTCGACCGCGGAGAAGCAGTTGTCCAGCCGCCGGGTGTCGGCGAGGACGACGGCGCCCAGCGCGCCGTCGGCCAGCTCGTTCCACATGAACCAGAACCGGTCCTGGCCAGGCGTCCCGAACAGGTACAGCACGATCGTGGGGTCGATGGTGATCCGGCCGAAGTCCAGCGCGACGGTGGTGGTCGATTTCTCCTCCACCCCCGACAGATCGTCGACGTCCCGGCTGACCTCGGTGATCAGCTCCTCGGTGCGCAGCGGCGGGATCTCGCTCACGGAGCCGACCATGGTGGTCTTGCCGACCCCGAAACCACCCGCGATGAGGAGCTTGACGGCGGAGACGGAGAGCTCGTCCGGATGCCCGGCGCGCAGGTCAGAGCCGACGAATGCCATTGATCACCGCCTCCAGCACGTCGAGGTCAGGAATCGCCGCCGCCCGGAAGATCACGAGCTGGCGTTCGATCAGGTCGCTGATCAGGATCTTCACGACGCTGAGCGGCAGTCGCAGGCCCGCGGAGATCTCGGCGACCGAGGTCGGGCGCTGGCACCGGGCCAGGATCTCCAGGTGCTCGGGGTCGAGCCGGGCCGTCGCGGGGTGGCCGGGCGCCTGCAGGGCCACCACCAGAGTGATCATCTGGAGCTCGGCCTGCGGGCTCCGGGTGCGGCCTCGAGTGACCGCATAGGGCCGCACCAACGGTCCGGCGTCGTCGTCGAACCAGATCTCGCCCCGGCTCATCCGACTCCTTCGCTTCCGCCGTCCTGCTGCCGCCGTCCGCCTGCCGGCGTCCCGCCGCCGCTGGCGCCGTACCGGCACCTCCTACCGGCCATGACAGGTCACGGCGTCCCGCCGCCCGCGGCCGCGTGCGCGTCCGCGAGCAGGATCCCCGGCGTCCGCGGCTTGGCGCTGAGGGACGTGCCCACCCGCTTGACCATCAGGTTCAGCTCGTAGGCGACGAGCCCCAGGTCGACCTCCGTCTCGGCGAGGACGGCCAGGCAGGCACCCGAGCCCGCGGCGGTGACGATCAGGTAGGAGTTGTCCATCTCGACCATGGTCTGCCGGACCCCCCCGCCGCCGAAGTGCCGGCTCGCCCCACGGGCCAGGCTCTGCAGGCCCGACGACACCGCGGCGAGGTGCTCCGCGTCGTCCCGCCCCAGGTTGCGGGAGCGGCCGATGAGCAGGCCGTCCGCCGAGAGGACGATGATCCGCTCCGCGCCCGGCAGCCTCTTGACAAGGTCGTCCAGCAGCCAGTCGAGGCCGGGCTCGGGCAGGTCACTCATCGGGGCACCTCCGGGTCGGCGGCGCGGCCGCGCATGGTGCCGCGCTGCAGGGCGGACATCCGGCTCCTGGCCAGCTCGGCGTCGGCCAGGTCCGGGACGGGCCGGGCCTGGCCCCGACTCGCCGGCTGCGGCTCGCCGGCGAGCCGCGGCGAGAGGTGGGTCTGCGGGTTGCGCCGCGGCAGCTCCGGCCTGGCCTGGCCAGCGACCGTAGCCCCCGCCGGGGCTGCGGTCGCCCCCCGCTCCGGCGCGCGGGGTGCCGACCGGGACACCGTCGGCTTCCAGCCGGGGGCCGGCGTCAACGACGGCTGGAGGGGCGCGGGCTGCGGCCGGTGAACGGTCGTGGGCGTCAGCGGGGGAACCCGATCATCGGGGACGGTCGAACGCAGCCCGGCCGGCCCGGCGGTCGGCGGCGCGACCGGGACCAGTGGCGCCGGCCGGC
>DATDMG010000206.1:0-2687 GCA_036518955.1 Kineosporiaceae bacterium
CGCGGAGCCGGAGGCGCCGGACGCCGTCCCCGACGTCCCCGACGTCCCCGACGTCCCCGACGACCCCGACGACCCCGACGACCCCGACGACCATGACATCGCGGCCCATGACATCGCGGTCGTCGGGGTCGTCGGGCGCTACCCGGGGTCGCCCGACGTGGACTCGTTCTGGACCGCGCTCGCGCAGGGCCGCACCCTGGTCACCGAGGTGCCGCCGGACCGGTGGGACTGGCGCCGGCACGTCGATCCGCAGCCCGGTCCGCCACAGCGCACCAACAGCCGCTGGGCGGGGTTCATCGACCACGTCGCCGACTTCGACCCGGGATTCTTCGGGATCCTCCCGCGCGACGCCGCGGCGATGGACCCGCAGGAACGGCTCTTCCTCGAGGCCGCCTGGACCTTGCTGCAGGACGCCGGTCAGCTCGGCGACGACGTCCGGCCCCGGTCGACAGGGGTGTTCGTCGGCACGATGTACGGCTCCTACGGGCGCATCGCCGCCGCGGAGGGCTGGCCTCGGGGTCGGTACGGCGACGGGCACTCGTCGTACTGGTCGATCGCGAACCGGGTGTCGTACCTGCTCGACCTGCAGGGCCCCAGCTTCGCCGTCGACTCCGCCTGCTCGTCGTCGCTCACCGCCGTTCACCTGGCCTGCGAGAGTCTGCGCCGCGGGGAGTGCGGCACCGCGATCGCCGGGGGCGTCAACCTCGTGCTTCATCCGGCCCACCTGATCGCCCTGTCGTCGATGACGATGCTGTCGGCGGACGGCGCGTGCAAGGTGTTCGACGAGCGCGCGGACGGGTTCGTCCCCGGCGAGGGCGTCGGCGCCGTCCTGCTCAAGCCCTTGCGTGCCGCCGTCGCCGACGGTGACCCGATCTGGGCGGTCGTCAAGGGTTCGGCGCTGAACGCCGGCGGCCGCACGTCCGGGTACACGGTGCCGAACCCCAACGCCCAGGCCGATCTGATCGCCGAGGCGATCCGGCGCAGCGGGATCGACCCCGCCACCATCGGCTATGTCGAGACCCACGGCACCGGGACGTCGCTCGGCGACCCGATCGAGGTCAACGGGCTCGCCCGCGGGCTGCTCCGGGCCGGCGACGGGCCCCCGTGCCGGATCGGGTCGGTGAAGGCGAACATCGGGCACCTCGAGGGCGCGGCCGGGATCGCCGGCCTCACCAAGGTGCTGCTGCAGCTCCGGCACCGGCAGATCGTGCCGCAGGTCAACCTGACCCGGCTCAACCCGCGCATCGACCTGGCGTCCACCCGGTTCGAGGTCCCCACCCGGTTGACGGGCTGGACGTCGGACGGCCCGCGTCGTGCCGGGGTGAGCTCGTTCGGGGCGGGCGGCGCCAACGCGCACGTCGTCCTCGAGGAGTACGTCGACCCGGCCGGACCGGACGATCGCCCCTGGGACGCCGACGGCCTGCCGCAGGTCGTGCTGCTGTCCGCCCGCACCGACGAGCAGTTGCGTGCCAGTGCGGCCCGCCTCGCCGAGCACGTCGCCGCCGGGGACGCCACCCTCGCCGCCCTGGCCTTCAGCACGCAGGTCGGCAGGCAGCACTTCGCCGAACGGCTCGCCGTCGTCGCCGCCTCACCGTCCGAGGTGCTCGACCGGCTGCGGACCGCCGCCGACGGCCGTACGGGCCCGGGGCTGCTGCGCGGCACCGCCCGGCCCGGTGCCGTGGACGACGACCCGGCCGGCGTCCAGCCCGGTGCCGGTCCGGCCGGTTCGGCCGTCGACCTGGCGGGGCTGGCCGCCCGGTGGTGCGCCGGCGCCCGGGTCGACTGGCGATCCCGATGGGCCGGGCGCCGTCCGCGACGGGTGTCCCTGCCGCCCTATCCCTTCGACCGGCGGCGGTTCTGGCTGCCCGAGCCCGCGGCCGTCGCCCCCGCCGAGGTCCCTGCCGGCCCGGGCGCGGCGTCGGCCACCAGCCGTCCGCTCGGCGAGGAACTGGTCGGCCAGCACCGGGTCGGCGGCGAGACCTGGAGCAGCGGGGCAGCCCTGTTGCAGCTCGCCCACTCCGCCGCCGCCGAACGGCTGGGCACGCCGGTTCGCCTCACCGACGTCCGCTGGCGGTCGCCGCTGTGCCGTGACCGGGGCACGGTGACGGTCGCCGTCGTGCCCGGTGACGGCGGGCTCGACGTCCAGGTGCGGCCGCAGGACGGCGAGCCGCCGGTGGTGACCGCGCGGGCGTCGTCCGGCCGGGCCGCGGCGGACCCGGTGGACCTCGCCGGTCTGCGTGGGCGCTGCCCGCACGAGGCGGACGTCGACGCGATCCTGGCCGGTCTGCGGCGCGGGGGACTGGAGCACGGCGCGGCCCTCCGCGGTCTGGCGCAGGTGTGGCGGGGGGAGGGAGAGTGCCTGGCGCGGCTGTGCCGTCCGGTGGCCGGGGCACGGCCGTTCGACGTGGTGCTCGTGGACTCCGCCCTTCAGGCGTTGTCGGTGCTGGACGGCGGTGACCCGGCACCGGGCGTGGGGTACGTCCCGGTCGCGGTGGCCGCGGTCGACAGCGCCGGCGGGGCCGTCCCCGACCGGTGCTGGGCCCATGCCCGCGAGGTGACGGTGGGGGAGTCGGGCCGCCGACGGTTCGACGTCCGGATCGTCGACGACGAGGGCCACCACGTGATCGCCCTGCACGGGCTCGAGGTGGCTCCGGTCACCGTCCCGGCGGTCCCGGCGGTCCCGGCGG
>DATDMG010000207.1:0-5849 GCA_036518955.1 Kineosporiaceae bacterium
ACGACGCGCCACCGTCCGCCGTCCGCCGTCATCGACCGGGCGAACCCGGTGAACCCGTCCCGGGGCGGGACGACGCCGCGCGGGTCGTCGGGGTGGTGGAAGCGGCCGTCGGCGTCGGCCTGCCAGCTCTCGACCAGGCCGTCCGGGATCGGTGCGCCCGCGCCGTCGTAGAGCATGCCACCGACCGTGATCGCGCCCGGAGCGTCGGCGGGCACGGCGCACTCGCCGCCGTCCCAGGTGAGGCCGATGCGCAGGTACGGGCCGGCGGTCTGGGCCGGGGTCAGGCCCAGGCGGTCGCCCTGCGGGCGGGTCCTACCGATCGTCAGCATCCGGGTCCTCGCTCTCGAAGTAGGTCGCGTCACTGCCGCGCAGCACGATGTCCCAGCGGAAGGCGATCGCCCAGTCCGGGATGGTCGCCTCGTGGTCGAAGCTGGAGATCAGCCGTTGCCGGGCCCGCTCGTCCGGGATCGAGTTGAAGATCGGGTCCTGGAAGAACAGTGGATCGCCGGGGAAGTACATCTGGGTGATGAGCCGCTGGGCGAACGCTCGACCGAACACCGAGAAGTGGATGTGCGCCGGCCGCCAGGCGTTGAAGTGGTTGATCCACGGGTAGGCGCCCGGCTTGATCGTCGTGAACGCGTACCGGCCCAGTGAGTCGGTGACGACCCGACCGACGCCGTTGAAGTGCGGGTCGAGCGGCGCCGGGAACTTGTCCACCTCGTGCCGGTACTTGCCGCCGGCGTTGGCCTGCCAGACCTCGATCAGCGCATCCGGGACCGGGCGGCCGTCGCTGTCGATCAGCCGGCCGTGGACGACGATCCGCTGTCCCTGGGCCAACCCGCCGCGGTAATGGGTGAGATCTGCGTCGGCCGCCGTCACCCGGCCGTCGCCGAGCAGGGGACCGGTGACCTCGGTGAGGGTTGGGGGGAGCAGCACGAGCTCCTGCTGGGGGTGGCGCAGCCTGGTGCTGAAGTACTCGGGGTGGTCCATCGCCGGGTGCAGGTTCTCCGGACGCTCGTACCGGGGCAGGTGGAGCCCGCCCCGGCCGGGCGCTGCGGCCGCTGCGGGCCGGGGCGCGGCAGGGGCCGGAGTGGCCGGGCCGGCCGTCCCGGCGGCCGATCGAGGCGTGGACAGTGTCATGGTGTCAGGACCCTTCGTCGGCACCGTTCCCGAGCTCCGGCGCGCCGGTGCGCTGCTGGGTCCCACGCTAGGTTCCCCGCCGGTACGCTCCAAGAGGTCCCTTCCGCTGGACGAAAGGTGATCGGATGGCCGGGAACGCACGTCGACCGGGCGTGTCGGTGGCGTCACGCGTGCTCGACGTGCTGTCCGCGTTCGACGCCGACAACCAGCGGTTGACGCTTACCCAGATCGCCCGCCGGGCCGACCTTCCGCTGGCCACGGCCCACCGGCTGGTGGCCGAGTTGGAGGGGTGGCAGGGGCTGCGCCGCCGGGAGGACGGCCGTTACGTCGTCGGTCGGCGGCTGTGGGACATCGGCATGCTGTCCGCCGTCCAGGCCGACCTGCGGGAGGTCGCCGTCCCCTACTTGCAGGACGTGCACGCCACCACCGGCGAGACCGTCCACCTCGCGATCCGCGACGACCTGTTCGCCCTCTACGTCGAGCGGATCGTCGGCCGGAACTCGGTCCAGGTGCTGAGCAGAGCCGGATCCCGGCTACCGCTGCACGCCACGGCCGTCGGGAAGGTGCTGCTGGCCTACGCCGGTCCCCAGGTGGTCCAGGCCGCTCTGGTCTCGCCCGCACGGGTGACTGCGTACACCGTCACCGAGCCCGGGCGGCTGCACCGTGAGCTCACCGAGGTCGGCCGGCGCGGGTTCGCCCGGACGGCGCAGGAGATGACGCCGGGGGCGTGGTCGGTGGCGGTCCCGGTCGGGACGGCGTCCGGGGAGGTGGTGGCCGCCCTCGGCATCGTGGTCGCGAGCCCGAGCCGGGACCTGGCGCGGCTCGTCCCGGTGCTCAAGGTCGCCGCGCACGGCATCTCCCGGTCGCTGCCGCCGGGATGGCATCCAGGGTGACCGGCGCCGGGCCGGGACGCCGGCAGGCCGGTCCGGGCGCGCCGGCATTCGGCTCGTTTTCCGCTCAGTGAAAATCAGCTCTGGCGCCCGAGCGGACGGTCGGCTGTCATGTCGGCCATGACACGGACCTCGACCCGCACCCAGGTAGGAATCATCGGAGCCGGTCCGGCCGGCCTGCTGCTGGCCCAGCTGCTGGCGCGGCACGGGGTGGACTCGGTGATCGTGGAGAACCGGAGCCGGGACTACGTCGAGGCCAGGATCCGCGCCGGAGTCCTGGAGCAGCAGACCGTGGACCTGCTCACCGAAGCCGGAGTCGGCGAGCGCCTGCACCGGGAGGGGCTGCGGCACGACGGCATCCACCTGCAGTGGCCGGGAGAGCGCTACCACCTGAACTTCCCGGACCTGTGCGGGCGCTCGGTGTGGGTCTACGGCCAGACCGAGGTGGTCAAGGACCTGATCGAGGCTCGCGTGGCCGCCGGTCAGCCGCTGTTCTTCGACGTCCGCGACACCGCGGTGCACGACGTGGAGAGCGAGCGGCCGCGGATCACGTTCACCGACGCGGCCGGTGCGGCCCGTGAGCTCGTCTGCGACGTCGTCGCCGGCTGCGACGGCTTCCACGGCGTGAGCCGGGCCGCGATCCCCGAGCACCTGCGGGTGACCTGGGAGCGCGCCTATCCCTTCGCCTGGCTGGGCATCCTCGCCGACGCCCGGCCGTCCACCGACGAGCTGATCTACTCCTGGCATCCCGAGGGTTTCGCGCTCTACAGCATGCGGTCACCCTCGGTGAGCCGCCTCTACCTGCAGGTCGATCCGTCGGAGCGGATCGAGGACTGGTCGGACGACCGGATCTGGGCGGCCCTGCAGGAGCGGTTGGGCCTGCCCGGTTGGTCGGTGTCCGTCGGGCCGGTGCGGGAGAAGAGCATCACGCCGATGCGCAGTTTCGTCAGCGCGCCGATGCGGCACGGCCGGCTCTTCCTCGCCGGCGATGCGGCGCACATCGTGCCGCCGACCGGCGCCAAGGGCCTGAACCTGGCGGTCGCCGACGTCCGGATGCTGGCCGAGGCGATCGTGGCCCATGCCGACCAGGCCCGCAGCGACCTGCTGGACGCCTACAGCGACCGGGCCCTGGCGCGGGTCTGGCGGGCGACCCACTTCTCCTGGTGGATGACCTCGATGCTGCACCCCGTCACCGGGCCGGGCGCGGACCCCTTCGAGCACCAGTTGCAGCTCTCCCAGCTGCGGTACGTGACGTCGTCCCGGGCGGCGGCGGCCGGCCTGGCGGAGAACTACACGGGCATGCCGTTCGACCAGGTCTGACGTTGCGCAAGGTCTGATGTCACGTAACTGGTGGCCGAGGGATTCCGTACTCCTGCGCATAGCGGAAGGGGTAGGATGCTCCACTCATCGATGGACGGGGCGCTCTGGGAGCCCCTGGGGCCGGACGACCCGCAGCTCATCGGCCCCTACCCGGTCGTCGGCCGGCTCGCCGCCGGGAGGCGGGGCCGCACGTACCTGGCCCGCGCGGACGACGGGCCGGTCGTGGTGACGCTCCTCGACCCGGGGTGGATCGCGTCGGTCGGCGGGACCGCGGGGCTCATCCTGGCGGTCACCACGGCGCGGCGCCTGCCTGCCGGCAGCGGGGTCGCCCCCGTGCTGGACGCCCTCCTCAGCGGCGAGGAGTGCTACGTCGTGTCGGCGTTCGTGCCCGGGCCGTCCGTGCAGGCGCTGGTCGAGCGGGACGGCGCGCTGTCGTCCGAGGCCGTGGCGGGTCTGGCGGTCGCGACCGCCGCGGCGCTGGCAGCCGTGCACGAGGCGGGCCTGGCGCACCAGGACGTTCACCCGCGATCGGTCGTGGTCGGGCCGGACGGGCCGCAGCTGGTCGGGATCGGGCTCGTCCCGGCCGGCCCGCAGCGGCTCGCCGTCCGGCGTCCGGGCGGCGCGGACCTGCCGGTGCGCGTCTCGTCCACCCTGACGGCCCAGCGGCACGACGTGCGCGCCTGGGCGGCGATGGTGGCGTACGCCGCCACCGCGGATCCGGCCTTCCTCGACCGCGCCGCGGCAGCCGGCGGGGCAGCCACCCCGGCCGCAGGATTGCCGCCCGCCGACGTCCTGGCGGCCCTGCCGGCGCCGTTCGGCCCGGCGGTCCGGGCCTGTCTGGTCGCCGACCCGGCGACCCGGCCCACCGCGAGGCAGGTGCTGGACCAGCTGCGTGCCGCCGCCGGGCAGCCGGCGGCCGACGCACCGGCGACCGCGGGAATCCCGGTGGGCGAGGCACCTACCATCGAGTTGCCGGTCGTGGACCCGGTGAGGACCCAGCCGGACGACCTCCCCCCGGGGGGCGGCCCTCCACCGGACGGCCCCGGGAACGACCCGACCGGGTGCGGATCGGGACCGGAGGATCCGGCCGGGCCGACGACGGGGAGTTCGCGCCGGTGGCGGGAAGGCATCGTGACGGGGGCGGTGGTCGGGGCGATCGCTGGGGGCGCGCTGAGCGCGGGCGTGTTGTTCGTGACCACGTGGGCCACAGGGGCCTGGTCGGCGCCCAGGGTCGCGGACAGTCTGGTCGCCCCGGTGGCGACGCGGACGCCGGTCACGCCCCGGCCGTCGTCCGCGGCATCCGCCGCGATCGGGGAGCCGGCAGCCACCAAGGACCAGCTCGGCACCACCACCACCGGCCCAGCGCGCTGTACCGCGGTGTACGACGTGGTGCAGGAGTGGCCCGGCGGGTTCAAGGCCGAGGTGAGGGTCGTCGCGGGTGACAGCCGGGTACAGGGCTGGCGGGTGACCTGGTCGCTCGCGCCCGGCCAGGCCCTCACCCAGTGGTGGAACGCTGCCGTCGGGACCGGGCAGCAGGGCATGGTGGCCCGCAACGCCTCCTACAACGGCCGGCTGGACGCCGGAGCCACCACGAGCTTCGGGTTCGTCGGAAGAGGGCCGGCTACGCCACCGGCCGGCGTCGTGACCTGCACGGCGCAGTGACCCGAGGCACGGGTCAGCGGGGCCTGGCGGCTGAGCGCTGCGTGGCCCGCTGCGGGGGGTGGCGGAGCCCGGGGGGACTGGGCCCCGGGGGAGCTGGGACAGTTCCGCGTGGCCGGCGGGTGGGGGCACGTCACCCGCCGGCCGCGCGAACTCGGCTGCTGCCCGTGCGATCCGTCACCGGAGGTGAGCGGCATCGATCGCGGACTGCAGAGCCTGCTGGTAGCCGACCGAGGTCACGGTGGCGCCGGAGATCGAGTCCACCTTGGCGCTCTGCCGCTGGAGGGCCTGCTTGTAGAGGACGGGCAGGGATCGGGCGTTGATCCGCTCGCTGGTCCTGCCCGCGGTGGTCACCTGAACGGCCTTGGTGGCGACGATCTTGCCGCTGTTGACCGTGATCTGGACCTGCATCGGTCCGAAGTCCGTGTTGACCGGCTTGCCGGTCACGGTGCCGGTCCCGTTGACGAGCTTTCTGGAGGCGCCGGGGGAGGCTGACGATTTCGGCGCGGCCAGAACCATGGCGCTGACCGTGCCGGCGGGAGGGGTCGCGTACGGGGTGGCGTCGGCGTGCGGGCGCAGTATCAGGAACGCCCCGGCCGCGGCGGCCGTGACAGCGATGACCGACGTCGGGAGCCGGCGTTCCACCCGGTGCCGCTGGCCTCTGCGGGAGCTGCTCGAGCTGACGCTCTGGGAACGGCTCGAGGAGCGCTGGGTCCATGGCGCCATGGGGGCCATTGAGCCTGTTCACCTCCAGGAAGGATCACGTGCCAGGAGGGTCTCACCCGGCCGGCGGACGAGGCGGGGTGAGACCCTCCTGATGAGACGTACGAGCAAACGGGC
>DATDMG010000208.1:0-11312 GCA_036518955.1 Kineosporiaceae bacterium
CCCTGCGCACGGGCCCACCGGAAGAGGTCCGGCCCCTCCGTCACGGGGGCGTCCCGGGGCACCATCATGGGGTCGGAGAAGGCCGTCACCTGGGCACACACCGTGTTGAGCAACAGGTGATCGGGCAGGTCCACAGGATGGACACCGGTACCGGGCAAGGATGACTTTGCTCGCCGCCCTGCAGGTGCTGCCGCTGTCTGGCCGGTGCCGTGCTCGGGCATATCTGGTGGTCCCACTGTTTGGTGCGCAGCCCATGGTCGGGGGCGGAGCGTGTTCATTAGCGTGAGAGTGTCGCGGCGACGGAGGGTCTGTAGCGGGCGGCGACGTGTGGTGCTCGGAATCAAGGAAGTGGGAGGTCGCCTTGGATGATATCGGGAAGCGCCTTGAGGTCACTTGCCGATGCGGACCTGGAGGCATTGTCAGGAGGGAGCGGGTCAAACTCCCACCGGCACTGCTGCTGATCCCGAGGCAGACCGCGGGGGCACGGCCGGGTTGCTGGCAGTGAAGCGACTTTTCCGACGCGACCAGCAACGACCCGTTCCTGTATGCAAATGATCACCGTGCACGCCGGGTGTGCGAAGTAATTCCGCTACCGGCGGGCACTGCCTTCGCGGATCTGCTGGCGGCGTACCGGGACCCCGAACAGCTCCTGGGACGCCAGCCCCTGTTCCGACAGCTGTGGTCGCGCGCCGGCACCGGCGAGGACCGGCTGTCCTCCTCCGCCGCTTGAACTCCCGCGCAGAACGCGCCACGGCCCGGCCCCATCGGGTGCGCCAACGCCTGCAACCCGCCGCTCCTCACCTGACAAGGGAAAGATCATGACCACGTTGACGACCGCGCCAGCCGCCACCCCTGCGCCTGGCCTCCGCGCGCGCAGCTCGACCACCGACCTCCGAACCGGTGACGGCGCCGAGAAGGCTACGTGATGCTGAACGCCCTGACCGCCGAAACCGTGAGTGCGGCCCGCAGCCGGGTCAACGCCTGGCTGGGCGCGGGGATGGCCGACCCGGCCCGCGCGTATCTCGGCCGGGTCCGCCAGCTGAAGGACTATGCCTGGAACAGCTATGGCGACGACGACCTGCGCGGCAGTGACCAGGTGCACGCCTGCTTCCGCCCGCTGGAGGAGGCGCTGCGACGGGTGATCGGCGCGGACACCGAGTTCCGCTACACCCCGCGGCAAACCCAGGTGGCACTGCGGTTCCCGCAGTCGGTCGGGGTCCCGCACATCGACGGGCTGGCCTTCGGCCGCCCGTTCCCGTGGCAGGTCCCGGCCGGAATCGTCGTGGTGTACCTGTCCAACGTCGGGCCGGATGACGCGCCGCTGACGGTGTGGCCGCAGGCCATGGCAGACATCCAGGACATTGCCCGGCGCGCGCTCGGGGGGTACCCACCCGACAGGGCCAAGCGTGAGCTGCGGGCGAGGTTGCGCCGACTCAGCCTGGGCGACGGCGCCGAACCCGTGACCGGCCCGGCCGGGACCGTGGTCGTGACTCACCCGGCTCTGCCGCACTGCAACGGCCCGGCGGCGGGACCGGACGTGCGCTACGCACTGATCCGCAGGTACTACCGGCGGTCCTGGTTCGACGGCGAACACCTGCTGCCGCAGACCTGGGACGACGCCATGGCCGTCCTCGCCGACGACGACGCCGGCGGTGGGGCCCGATGGACGGCGCCAGCAGCCGCCTCGCCCCTGGTAACGGTTTGATCCCCGCCAGGTGACGCGGATGTGCACGATCAGGGCCGGGTGGGAGGGGTGGAGGGTACCGCGCCAACTCGCCGGGTTCTGCGACCGCTTCCTCCGCTCCGTCTTCCGCGGCGACGACGGCGAGGTGGCGGCCTTCAACGACGTGGGTCGGCCGGGGTCGGCTGGACCACGCCTACGGGTCCACCGGAGCTGCGACGGACCCCCGGACCGGCCACCCCGGCCCACGCCGGACGAACTACCTGATGGGTCCAAACCCTGGTCTGGCCAACCTACTACGCCCCCGGCCCCGTGTCCCTCTGCTGGGCACCCCCGCCGACGCGCCGGCCGCATGAGTCCGCCCGCGGACGATTCCTGCGAGACCACTGGAGCAGACGATGAAAGACACCAGGCAAGGGCTGCCGGCCCGGGGCGGGCGACGCGTCGCCGCCGGGCGGACCGCACCTCAACCGCGAGGGGGGCGACCGTGGCGGCGCAGCCTGGGCCGGTCCCGATCGCAGCGCCCTCGCCACGCACAGCCCCGGGCCCCCCGGCCGGCGCCGCTCGATCTGCGGCCGTTGGTGCGTCCCGACCCGGATGCGCCGCGGTTCCCGTCCTACCTGGACGAGCCGGAGATCGTCCGGTCCTGGGTCTGGCCGATCGGACAGGCCGCCGCCCTGGCGACCGCGGTGGCCGTCATCGCGCTGCTGTTCCTGCGACCGGACGACGGCCTGGTCGTTTGGTGGTTGTGGCTGCTGCCCTGCCTGCCCATGCTCTGGCTGCTGGCCCCGGGGCTGTGGCGCAACGTCTGTCCGATGGCCACCCTGAACCAACTCCCGCGTAGGCTGGGCCTCAGCGCCGACCGAAGGGTGCCGGCCTGGCTGGCCCGGCATGCCTACCTGGTGCAGGTGGCCTTCTACTTTGGCGGGATCAGCACCAGGGCCCTTTTCCTGGACCACAACGGACCGGTGCTGGCAAGCGTGATGATCACCGCCTTGATCGCGGCCCTCGTCGGAGGCCTGCTGTTCACCGGGAAGAGCGGCTGGTGCGGCACGTTCTGCCCGCTGATGCCGGTCCAGAAGCTGTATGGCCAGACCCCGGCCCTCGTGATCAAGAACTCCCACTGCAAGACCTGCGTGGGCTGCGTGAAGAACTGCTACGACTTCAACCCACGCCTTGCCACCCTCGCCGACCTCAACGACGAGGACCGGCAATGGGTCAGCCAGCGCAAGCTGTTCGCCGGCACGTTCCCCGGATTCATCGTGGCCTTCTTCACCATCCCCACGGCAGGCGTCGCCCAACCGGTACCCGCCGACTTCCACGTCCTGCAATTCTACGCGCTGACCGGCCTGTACATGCTGATCAGCCTCGGCGCGTTCTTCCTGCTGGAGGCGCTGCTCCCCAAGGTCTCCACGACCTTCCTGACGGCCGCGTTCGGAGCGCTGGCCCTCAACCTGCACAACATCCTGCGGTTCACCACGACCTGGAACCTGCAGAAGCCGCCTGCCGTGCTGTGGATCGAGAACGTTCTGGTGTTCCTGGTGACCCTCACGTTCCTGTTCCGGACGTGGCGACAGGAACGCACGGTCGAATCTCTCCAGGCACAAGGGATCCCGTTGCTGCCCAGGCGCCCCCATTCCCCTGAGGCATCAGCGGGAAGGGCGTGCCCGGTCAGCTTCGACGGCGGCCCGGTGGTGTCCGTGGCCGAGGGGTCGACCCTGCTGGAGGCGGCCGAGAAGGCCGGCGCCGCCATCCCCACCGGGTGCCGGGCCGGCGTCTGCGGGGTGGACCCGGTCCATGTCACCGGGCCGGCCGGCTGTGTCTCCGAGCGGACGGGTCCGGAGTCCGCGACCCTGACCCGGCTCGGCCTGGCCCGGCCCGGGGTGCGGCTGGCGTGCTCGGCCCGGGTGCACGGCGCAGCCACCGTTTCGCTGCAGTTGCCCGATCCACTCCCCGACGAGCCGTCCCAGGTGACACCTTCCGGACGGGTGGTGATCGTCGGGAACGGTGTCGCCGGATCGACGGTCGCACAACGCTTGCGGGCCACGGACGAGCGGCTGCGGATCACGGTCGTCAGCACCGAGGCCAGGACGTTCTACAACCGGATGGCGATCGGCGACCTGATCACTGGCGCGCACGGGGGCGATGCGTTGCAGTTGCTCCCAACGGACTGGGCGGCCTCGGCCGAAGTTACCACACTGCTCAACACTCGTGCCGTCGACATCGACCGGCAGGCCCAGCGGCTGGTACTGGCCACCGGCGAGACCCTCGACTACGACCACCTGGTCCTGGCCACGGGGAGCAAAGCCGTGATCCCCGACCTACCGGGGATCCGCTTGCCCGGCGTCTTCGTGCTGCGGACCGCCGATGACGCGGCTGCGATCCGCACCTACCTTCAGGATCGGGTCTGCAGCCGGGCGGCCGTCCTCGGGGCCGGCCTGCTCGGGTTGGAGGCGGCGAGTCTGCTCAACCGCTACGGTGTGCGGACCGCGCTCATCGCGGGCGGGGACCGGCTGGTGCGGCGGCAGTTGGACCATCGGGCGAGCGAACTCCTCACCTGCCATCTCCAGGGTGCGGGCCTGGAGCTGGTCCTGGGCCCACGGGCCGTCGCGGTCCTCGGCACCGACCACGTCGACGCGGTCCGGCTCGACGACGCGACCGTTGTGGCGGCGGATCTGCTGCTGGTGTGCGTCGGGTCCACACCCCGGGTCGAGCTCGCCCGGCGCGCCGGACTTCGGCTGGGCCACGGTGTGATGGTGGACGACGCGATGCGGACCAGTGACCCCAGGATCTTCGCGGTGGGAGACGTGGCCGAACACAGCGGTCAGGTGCGGGGGCTGTGGGCGCCGGCCGTCGACCAGGCCGAGGTCGCCGCTGGCAACCTCTCGGGCGAGCCGAACGCCTGGTGTCCTCCGGTCGCCTATCCCGCGGTGCTCAAGGACGTCGGTCTGGACGTGATGAGCATCGGACGGGTGGAACCGCTGCCCGGTGACCAGGTCCTCCTGGACGAGGTTGCCGAGAACGGGACCTCCGTGGCCCGCTGCTACACCAAACTCATTCTGCACCAGGGGGTTCCGGTCGGAGGGATCGTGATCGGGGACGGCCGCCGGGCGGCTCTGCTGGAATCCGTGGTCCGGGCCGGGCGACCGCTCACCGAGGATGAGCTGAGCACCTGGCGTCGTGCCCCGCAGAGTGCACCGAACGACGCCGAGCTGTCCCCACTACAACGGGTCGCGTGCTGACCGCTGACCCTCACTCCAGACCCGGCTTCGAGCCGGACCGGACCGCAGGTCGCGCGGCGAGCAGGACAACGATCAGGAGGCATGGGTGGAGAGTTGTTGCCTTCGTGCGGCAGCCGAACGAACTCCTGATCGGAGCCCTGCAAGCGGTCCGCATCTGCGACGGCATACGCGGCAACCTTCGTGGCCGAGGCGATCCACGTGCCCTTCGACGAGCATGAACGTGCGCGACCGGTCCTCGCGGAGCTCTCCCTCCTGGTGTGCTCCACGATCGCCGACGCGTTCGGCACCAGCCGGCCGGGCGCCTCCCGCTGGCTGGACCACGCGCTCAGTATGTTGCCCGCCCGGGGGTTTCATGCCAGAAGCGAGTTCCTTCACGCCCTGGCTAGGCCTCCAGCAAGCGTGCCGGCGTGTCGATGGTACTCAGGACTGCACAAGAGCCTTACCCTGAACGGGTTTGCGACGTCAACGCAGCCCGGCAGGGAAGGCTCTTGTGGTGAAGAAGATGGCGCGGGGTCAGAGCCGGCGGAGCGCCGGCTGGTGGTCCGACGTGGCGCCGTTGTCCGGGCATCCGTAGCAGGTCGCCGCCGCCCACCTGGCCGACCTTCGCCGACGTGCCCCTGACCACCGGCACCCGGCCCGGCGAACGGGCCACCGGAGAGGACGTCGCATGACACTGCCCCCACCGCCCGGTCCCGGGTGCAGCGGACGGACACCGCGACGAGGAGACGGACGGGACGCCGGTGGGATCGCCTGACACGACCCGGGTCGCGCCCGGTGTGGGCACGGACGACGCGGTGCGCCGGCTGCTGCAGCGGCGCACGCTCGCTGTGGCCGGCCCGAACCTCGTCGAGCCCCTCGGGCACGTCGCGACGGGGTTGGGCGTCCCGGCCCTGGCCGGTCCGTTCCTGCTGGCCGCGGTCGCCTACCTGGCAGCCGGCGCCGTGCTGTCGGTGTTGCTTCGGCCCGATCCGTTCCTCGTCGCCCGGGACGTCGCCGCCCTCTCACCCGCCCCGTCGCCGAGCACCTCCAGGTAGGCGCCCCGGACGTTGAGGCTGGCCCTCCACGCCTCGAGAAGGACGTACACCGCGACGCCGAACAGCAACACGGCGTTGACCACGGCCGCGAGGATCTCCAGGCGGTAGTAGCCGAACGTGCGTTCCGTGGTGGCCGGGCGGGCGCCGGCCATGACCGTGCCCGTGGCCGGCGCTCATCCGGGCGTCTCCCCGGTGACGTCCGGTGCCGTCGACGAGGAGGCGATGGTGATCGGTGCACAGCCCGCGTCACCGCAGCCGCAGGCGCTGTCCTGGGCGGCGACCACCGACGCGTCGGTCTGTTCGCCGGCTCCGGGGCCCGGGATGCAGGTGCACGACTCGCCGTGCCACGCCTGCCGACCCTCACGCAGGGCGAGCCCGGCCACCACGAGCCCGACGACCGGGTCGGCCCACCACCAGCCCAGCGCGGCGTTCAGCACGAGACCGATCAGCAGGACGCCGGACAGGTACGTGCACAGCAGGGTCTGCTGGGAGTCGGTGACCACCGTGCGGGAGCCCAACTGGCGACCGGTCCGCCGCTGGGCCCAGGAGAGACCCGGCATGACCAGCAGCGACAGCAACGCGATGACGATCCCGGCGGTGGACCGCTCGGCCTGCGCTCCGGTCACCAGGGTGCGCACCGACTCGACCGCGACGTAACAGGCCAGCGCGAAGAAGGACACCGCCAGCATCCGCAGCGCCTGCCGCTCCCGGGACTCCGGCAGCGGGTGCCGGAACTGCCACAGGATGATCAACCCGGATGACATCTCGACGACGGAGTCGAGCCCGAACCCGACGAGGGCGATGGACGACGCGACCGCGCCGGTGGCGATGGACACCCCCGCCTCGACGGCGTTGTACGCCACCGACGCCCCAGCCAGGAGCCGAGCCCGGCGCCCCAGCGCTGCCCGTCGTTGTGACGTCAGCGTCAGGCCGTCGGCCACCAAGGCTCCGGGGCCGCTCACCGGGCCGTCTCCGTCCCGTACCGCGGACACAACGCCACCGCGTCGCCGGTTGCCGCCAAGAGCCGCTCGGCCGCCTCCAGCACCGACCGCACCTCGAGCGGCACCGCCAACGAGTAGACCGACGCCCGACCCTGGGCACGGACCTGGACCAGATGGCAGTCCAGCAGACACCGCAGGTGCGCCGAGACCGTCGACTGCGCCAGCCCCAGATGCTCGGTCAGCTCCACCACCCGATGCTCCCCAAGCATCAGGTGCGCCAGGATCGCCAACCGGGACGGATCCCCCAGAGACCGGAACAGACTCGCCGCCACCGCCAGGGACCCGACATCGTCAGACGTAGCTATCATCGTCATTTGGCGATGATAGCTGGTTCACCCCGGCAGCCGCCGCACCCCGGCCGGTCAGCGAGCGCATCCAGGACGTCGACGTACGCGAGCGGCACTTCGACGTCGAGCTGCACCGCATCGTCGGCCGGAGTGACGGCGAGCGAGAGGAACGAGCGGCACTGACTGTCGTCGTCGCCGGGTCAGGGTCCGTGGCGGATCGCACACGCAGGCCTCGTCGGTCGAGGCGATCATCGACATCAGCCGGAGCCGGACCGGGTCGCCGAGGGCTTTGAACAGCGGAGCGATCGCCTCGGCGTGCTCCGCGCCGAGCGCCTGGATGGCGAGCGGCGGGCAGCACGCGGCCGGGGAGTCCGGCGTCACGATCGGCGCAGCTGTTTCGACATGTGTCTAGCTTGACAGCCATCAAACAAGAGGGCAAGGTGGACTCTGCTTAGACAGACATCGAATCAGTGGAGGTTCTCGTGTTCGCTCGCCCGCCGCGACGTCGCCCCGCTCGCTCGGCTCGCCCGAGTCCGGTGACCTTCTGTGAACGCTGCGGCCAGGCCTGCAACCCCGGCTGTCGGGCCGCAGCCCACGTCGAGCGGGCCCGTGACACCGCCCTGATGCGCACCGTCGTGCGCCTCTGACCCTCCCCGCAGCAGCGACCGAAAGGGCGACACCATGAGCACGATCGACAGTGACCCCACGACGATGACCGCCGACCAGGTGCGGGACGCCGTCCGTGACCGGTACGCCGCGGCGGCGCGCCAGGCCACCGACTCCCTCGACGAAAGCTCGGGGTGTTGCGGCGGCACTGCGTCGTCCTGCTGCACCACCGCCGGGAGCGCGGTCGGCGGGGACGCGATCACCGCCGACCTGTACGACGGCGAGGCCGCGCGGACCTCCTCGGCCGCCCTGGCCGCCTCGCTCGGCTGCGGCAACCCGACCGCGCTGGCCGACCTGCACTCCGGCGAGGTCGTGCTCGACCTGGGGTCGGGCGGTGGCTTGGACGTGTTGCTGTCCGCCCGCCGGGTCGGCCCCGCCGGCAAGGCCTATGGCCTGGACATGACCCCGGAGATGCTCGAGCTCGCCCGCCGCAACCAGGCCGAGGCGGGGATCACCAACGCCGAGTTCCTCGCCGGCACGATCGAGGACATTCCGCTTCCCGACGCCTCGGTGGACGTCGTGATCTCCAACTGTGTGATCAACCTCGCGGCGGACAAGGACCCGGTGCTGCGCGAGGCGTTCCGGGTGCTGCGCCCCGGCGGCCGGTTCGCGGTCTCGGACATCGTGCTGCTGCGCCCGCTGCCCGGACCGGCCCGGCGGGCGATGCGGCTGTGGACCGGCTGCGTGGCCGGCGCACTGCTGGACACCGAGTACGTCGCGAAGCTGACCGCGGCCGGATTCCTCGACGCCACGGTCGAGGTGACCCGCCGCTACGCCAAGCAGGACCTGACCGACCTGGCGAGCGACCTGCGCCCGGAGGACGTGCCGACGGATCTGGACGTCGACGCCGTCGTCCAGGAGATGGACGGCGCGACCGCGAGCGCCTTCGTCCGCGCCACCAAGCCCGCCTGATCGGCACCTGTATCGGTGCCGCCGGGCGGCACCGCCGAAGGGAGACCCACATGACCACCGATCAGGCCCCGGTCTCGGCGTCCTGCGGCTGTACCGGCGCGGCCCCTGCCCAGCCGGCCGCCACCCGTCCCGCGGCCGATCCGGCGACCCGGGCCCCACGGGCTGCGGGCACGGCGGATCCGTGGCGGCGCAGTCGTAGCAGTTCACGACCGGCGCCTTGTCCCGACGACGGGCCGGGGGCCGACGTAGCGGTGCCGGGCCCCCGGTGGAGCGGCCGAGGGCGAAGGAAGCGGCTCTCGTACCAGTCGCGGCCCTTGGCGCGTTCCCCATGGGTGCGGGTCGGGTACCCGGCGGCGAGCGGGATCCCGAGGAAGATCAGTACCTTGCGGGCGATGTCCCAGGCGGAGACGTCAGGGCTGATCTTCGGGACCAAGCAGGGCCCGCCCTCCCGGATGTCGACGTCCCCAGCGGGACGATCACGCCCCAGACGTCGCTGCCGCTGCCGTGCTGGTGGTCATGCCGACGCCGTCTCGGGCAGCAGTTCGGCGATCAACTGTTCGACCTTGGCCCTGATGGCGTCGCGGATCGGGCGGACCGCCTCGATGCCCTGCCCGGCGGGGTCGTCCAGGGGCCAGTCGAGGTAGCGGGTGCCGGGGAAGAACGGGCAGGTGTCGCCGCAGCCCATGGTGATCACGACATCGCTGGCCTGGACGGCGTCCGGGGTGAGGACCTTCGGGGTCGACGTGGTGATGTCGATGCCGACCTCGCGCATCGCCTGGACGGCGACCGGGTTGACCTGGTCGGCCGGTTGGGTGCCGGCGGAGCGGACCTCGACCCGGTCCCCGGCCAGGGCGGTCAGCCAGCCGGCGGCCATCTGGGAGCGCCCGGCGTTGTGGATGCAGACGAACAGGACCGACGGCCTGCCGGTCGAGGTTGTGGCCACAGGACTGCCTTTCGGGGGGCGAGGTCTCGGTCAGGGGTGATCGTGGGCGTCGTGGTGGGCGACGACGACGTCGTCGGTGGCCAGGGCGACGTCCGGGTAGAGGGCGCGAACCAGGACGGCGCCGACGACGGCGCCGACCAGCTGGGCGGCGATGAACGGGGCCACCGAGGTGGGGGCGATCCCGGCGAAGGTGTCGGAGAAGATCCGGCCGATCGTCACGGCCGGGTTGGCGAACGAGGTGGACGAGGTGTGACCCGGGCGTGGCTGGAGACCTGCACCGGGGCCAGGTCGTCCATGGCGTTCGCCAGCACCGCCCCGACGATGGCGCCGATCGTCTGCGCTCCCGTGTAGGCCGCGACGTCCCGCAGCGGCAGGCCGTGCCCGCTGCGGTGGCCCAGCAGCCAGTCGGTCAACGACACCACGGGGTTGAAGTGCGCGCCGGAGACAGGCCCGAACTGCAGGATCAGCACGGTCAGCCCGAACACCGTGGCCAGGCTGTTCTCCAGCAGCTGCAGACCGATGTCGCCGGGAGACAACTTCGCCGCGGCGATCCCGGAGCCGACCACGACCGTGACCAGCAGCGCGGTCCCGGTGGCCTCGGACAGCAGCCGGCGCGCCAGCGGCGGCGAGGCGAACGCAGGAGCCGCGTTTCGGGCGGTCAGCTTGACGTCCATCATACCTCAACCATACTTGCCCCAATAATGATGGAGGCAAGATGTGGGACGAGAGGGTCGTCGTCGGGGCCCGGATGCACGCCGCGCTGGGTGAGCCGGTCCGCTTCGCCATCGTCGACCAGCTCGCCCTCGGCGACGCCTCGCCCGGCGAGCTCGGCGCGGTCGTGGACCTGCCGACCAACCTGCTCGCCCATCACCTGAAGGCCCTGGATGAGGCCGGGCTGATTCGCCGGGTGCGGTCCGAGGGCGACAAACGCCGCTCCTACGTGCAACTGTGCTGGGACGATCCGGCCGTGGCGCGGCTGCTGTCCGGCACCGTCGCCGGCCTGACCGGACCGGTGCCCCGGGTGGTGTTCGTCTGCACGAAGAACTCCGCCCGTTCCCCACTGGCCGCCGCGGCCTGGTCGCGGGCCAGCCGGATCCCCGCCGCCTCCGCCGGAACCCACCCCGCCGAGCGGGTCCATCCCCGCGCGGTGGCCGTCGCCCGCCGGCACGGCCTGCGCCTGGGCAAGGCCCGAACCCACCACGTCGCCGAGACGGTCCAACCCGACGACCTGGTCGTCGCCGTCTGCGACAACGCCCACGAGGAACTCGTCAGCACACCGCCGGCCCGTCTGGGCGCCGACCGCCTGGGCCGGGCCCAGGGGTGGCTGCACTGGGCGGTGCCCGACCCGGTCTGCCTCGACACCGACGACGCATTCGAGACCGCCTACACCGACCTGAGCCGCCGCATCGACCGCCTCGCCGGCGCCCTGAACGATGGCCCGTCGTCCTGGCCGCGCTGACCCTGCTCCCTCGACGACCAGGACCGCGACCGCTGCCCGCTGCCGACGACCTCATGAGGTGCGCCGGAGCCCGGGTGGTCCCGGCGC
>DATDMG010000209.1:0-2511 GCA_036518955.1 Kineosporiaceae bacterium
GCTCGCTGCGCCGCTGCCACCAGGGGCCAACAGGAAGCTGGTGGCCGGTCTTTCGCAGGTGGTCTGCCCCTCGCCGTCCGGGTGCGTCGCCACAGGCGTTTACAACCAGGCGCCGGGCCACAATCCCGGACGCATTCTGGCACTCAGCCTGCGCGGTGGGAAGTGGACATCGGAGACGACGCCACGCCAGATGCTCGTCACCGCGCTGGCCTGCCCCTCCGTCGGCAGATGCGCCGGAGCGGCGTACCCCTTCGGCCTCCGTGGCGAGAACACCACGTATCTGGTTACTCAGAGGGGCCGGACCTGGCATTCATCGGTAGTGAGGCTCCCGGCCGGCGAGGGTCTCCCATTCCCGTCTCTGGCCGCCGTCTCGTGCGGTTCAGCGGGAAACTGCGCCGCTGTGGGGCGATACCGGACCGACAAGGGGCCGGGCGGTGGCGCCCCGGTCAACCACCCTTTGCTTGTCGATGAGCGCAACGGAACCTGGGGTGCGGGCATTGAGGCGCAGCTGCCGTCGGACGCCGCGACGACTCCGGATCCCAATGGCTGGGTGGACATTCGTGGCGTCGCCTCGATCGTCTCCTGCCCCTCAGCCGGGAATTGCGTTGCCGGTGGCAGCTACGCCGACACGATCGACGGGACGTATCGGACGGAGGGATGGATCGCGACCGAGCAGGCTGGACGGTGGGGCCAGGCGGTGCAGGTTCAGCTTCCCCCGGACGCGAGTGCCGTGAACGGCGACCCAGCGAAGAGCGGGACAGCTCCGTTCTTCGGGTTCACCGGATTGTCGTGCCCCTCGCTCGGCAACTGCACAGCGGTCGGCGGCTACGAGGACAAACACGACAACGAGCAAGGGCTGATCCTGACCGAACGCAATGGTGTCTGGTTGCCCGGAATCCGGGCACCGTTGCCCCAGGGCGCAATCGCTCCTGTCGAGCCCAACGCCTGGGACGACCCCCTCTTCTCGATCTCGTGCGCTACCCCGAGCGATTGCGCCGCCACCGGTGCGTGGGTTATTCCCGAACACACAGGGGGATTTCCGGGCATCTACCACGGCTGGCTCCTTTCGGAGCGGCAAGGCAAGTGGCGCGCGTCGAAGGCCGTCCTACCCAAGAAGCCGCGAGCCGGGGGCGACGTGTTCCTGAAGTCGACCAGCTGCGCTTCGCCCGGCAACTGCAGTGCGGTCGGGTGGTTCCACAACGGGAAGTACGGGCTGATCGTCGTCGAACGTCACGGCAAGTGGCAACGCGGAATCAGGCCCGCCCTTCCCGCGGACGCGGCCGGCCCCAGCAAAGTGTTTGCCGATCTCAACGCGGTCTCCTGCCTCTCAGCGAGCCGCTGCATAGTCGTCGGCCAGTACCCCAATAAATCGGGCAAGCCCCGAGGCCTGATCCTCAGCCTCCGCCTTCGCTAGCCAGCGCAGCACCGCGCAACGGCAACGCGGACTCAGGTGGCATTCCGAAACACTGGCCCGGGCCAGCGTCCTGCATCATGGAACTGTGAAAGACGTGAAGGAGCACGCCGACAAGCGGCGACCGCTTCGGTGCCGACTGGGTCTACACAGTCACGTGGTTGATGAACGGGAGGTGCGGATGGGGCCGGGCCTCGGGGGCGACATGAAGACCTTCTGGTGGCATTGCGCTCGCTGCGGAAAACGGGGGATGAGCACCGGCAGCAGTGTTATGCAGAAGCCGCCAGTCTGATCCGGCGTCAGGGTCACTCCGGAACACTGGCCCAATTCAGCTTGCTCTCGCCCGACGCGCCACCTAACCTCTTCGATATGGGACTGCGCGACCGCGTCCGGCGCTGGTGGAGTCCGGCGAAATGGCGGGACGAGCACCCGGAGGTCTCCGACGGCGAGGGCTTCGCCCTACCCACCGAGCAAAGGGGCACGGACACGCGGGGGAAGGAAACCTTGACCAAGCCGACGGACACAACCGTCCACGGCCGCCGCCACTAGGCGAGAAAACGCTCAGGCGTCATTCCGGAACACTGTCGCAGCCCAGCCTGCCTGGCTAGGCCGGGCCAAGGCTGACCGTGAGCCCGATCGCCGCGCCGGGCGCGAGCGTCTTGCCCCACACCGGGTGCTGCCTGATCACGGTGCCGGACACGAAGGAGGCGTGCTTGCTGACGACCTCGCCCACCGTGCAGTGCGCCTTCTCGATCGCACCGGTCGCACCCGGAAGCTTCCTCCCGATGACGACCGGAACGTGGCACATCGAGCGCGGCGACGGGCCGGGGTCGTAGGTGTTCGTCCCCGCTCCGTCCGCGACGGCCTGTTTCCAGGTGTACGTGTACGCCGGTTTGTAGCTCGCGTTGCCGCCGACGAAGAGGTAGGTGTAGCCCCGGTGGTGGTGACGGGAATCGCGTCCCGCGGCTGCGCCCATCGCGAGCACCGGACCGTATTTCCACAGCACGCTGTGCCGGTGCCCCCAGCAGCGCGAATGATCAGTCGACGTGCAGCGGGGGTTCTTACTCCCTAGCCCGTCATCCCACATCCACGCCTCGTAC
>DATDMG010000210.1:0-2502 GCA_036518955.1 Kineosporiaceae bacterium
GGCTCTACGTGGCCGCGGAGAGCGGCACCCTGACCGTCCTGCACGAGAACAGACACAGGCTCGACCTGCTCGGCCGCGACCACCTCGCCGACGACGCCCACGTCGTCGCGGTCGACCCCACCAGCCACCGCAGCTACTACCCCATCCCGCGCGGTCCCGACGGCCGGCCCGCGCTGCTGGCCTACGACCCAACCTGACCAGCCCAGCCAGCCCCAGCTCTTCCCGATCGACCGCGCCCCGGTCCGCCACCGTTCCGGACGAACCCGTCCGGCCCCGCCGCAACGAGCTGGCACCGGCCCGACGTCGACGACATTCCTGCAACGCTGCTTATCACTGTCAGCGTCCCAACGCGGTTGTGCACACGACTTCGAGAACTCGTGCACACGACTTCGAGAATCGACAATCAGAGAAGGCAGAGCGGAAGCCTGTTGCGAATCATGTACGTTGGGTCAAGATCGGGCTCGGACACAGAATTACCCCATGGGTCTGGCGCGTCGACCGGGTCTCAGGTGTGGGTGAGCCTGCGGTGGCTGCGGTCGCAGATGATGATGATCTCGTTGCGGGTGAGCAGTCCCGGGACGTCGTCGGTGGTCGGTGACGGCCTGCCTTCGGTTGTCAGCATGTCGGCGAGGTCGTGGAGGAGTTCGTCCTCGCGGACGTACAGGTAGGGCTCGTGGTCCGGCCGACCGCCGGATGCACTGGCGGTGGTGGTGCCGTGACGGCAGCGGTAGCCGGGGCGGTTGTTGACCCAGTGCGCGTCCAGCCGTCGGCCGCACACGCCGCATCGTAGGAGCCCGGTCAGCCGGTAGGTCCGGTGGCTGTGGTCGGCGGTGGCGCGTGCGGCGCGGACGGCCTGGGCGGCGACGAAGTCGGCCTCGCTGACCAGGGCCGGGTGCGCGGGGCCGGGGGAGATCACCCAGTCCGAGGCGTGGGCCCAGTGTTGGACGCTGATCAGGTCGCCGTCGGGCTGGCGGTGAGGGTGGTGGGGTTGGCGGTTCCAGACCTGCCGGCCGGTGTAGCGGGGGTTGCCCAGGATCGAGGCGATGGTCTGCACGGTCCAGGCGCCGCGGCGGCGGTGGGGGTTGCGCCCAGGGTCGGCCGCGGACGGGCTGGGCACCGCGTGGTCGTTCAGGTGGCGGGCGATTCCGCCGAGGCTTCGCCCGGCCAGCCGTTCCGTGAAGATCCACCGGACGGTGTCGGCGGTGGCGGGATCGGGGTCCAGACGGTGCAGTCGCCGGCCCCAGGCCGCATGCGCGGTGTTGGGGTGGGGACCTGCGTCGACCAGCCGGTACCCGTACGGTGGGCGGCCGCCCAGGTAGCGGCCCTGGTCGCGGGCCTGCACCCGCATCGCGGCCGTGGTGCGATACTTCGCCCGGCCGACCTCCCGGCGCGACCGCTCCCCCAATCGCATGATCAGTGCCCGGTGGGCGGGGTCGGTCAGGTCCACCGGCCCGTCGACCTCCGGCAGCCACATCTGCACCCCGTGGGCGAGGAAGACCGGGGCCAGGCGCAGTAACTGGGTGCCGGTGAACGCGCGCTCCGACTCCCCCACGATGATCGCGTCGAATCCCCGGTCCGGGCTGCTCACTGCCTGCAGCAGCCGCGCCCCCTGCCGGCGGCGCGGCCACGGCACCCGGCGGGAACAGCCGGCGTCGAAGAACTCCTGCACGATCTGGCCCCGGCCGGCGATCACCTCGGCGGCGCTGTCCCGCTGCCACCCGAGAGAGGACCCGGCGTCCTGGTACTCCACCGTCGAGACACGACCGTAGAACGCGAACCGCAACCCTCCCCCAGCCTCGGCTCGTCCCGGTGGTCGGCGCCGGCGACGCGTGGCCCAGCCCGTCAACCCCCGATCCTCCGCTCCCCTGCGGGGAGCATCCGGTCCCAGGTCCATGCCGAGGTTGACGGGGGGATCGAGTTCGAGATCTCGCTGCTCAGGTTGCACACCCATCACGTCAGCCTCGCCCCGGCCGGCCCACCACGTCCGGAGATTGACGGCCCGAGTCTGGCCGCCGATCACGGTCACTCCCAGGTGCTGGCCCGGGCGGATGCTGTCCCGGCCAGCAGCGGGCCCGCGCTCGGCACAGTCGCGTACAGACGACCATTGCTGACGGCCACCAACCGGGGATGACGTTGATCGCTGGAGCAGACGTTGGCATGGCGTAGGCCGAGGTCTTCACGGTGACGGGGATTCGTCCTGACCCAGGCCGCGGCAGACCTCGGCTGCCGGGACGCCGGCTCGGTCGGCGACGGCTCGGATGTAGGCGACCGCGGCGTAAGCGGCGTGGCGCCAGAAGTCGTCGGTCTGCCACCAGGCGACCTCCTCCAGCAGGTCGACCTCGGCGCCGCCGTGCTGCGCCGCAGCGGCCAGGACGGCGAACTGCAGCTTGCGCCGGTCCCGACCCCGAAGATCGACCTCAGGCAGGAACCGCTCCCGCATCCCTTCCAGGTCCACCGGACGAGCCCGGTCGATCCGGGCCCAGCCGAGGGCATCGGCAGCCA
>DATDMG010000211.1:0-16805 GCA_036518955.1 Kineosporiaceae bacterium
AGGAGCCGCCCGCACAGTGGTGACCCGGCACCGATCAGCAGCTTGACCGCCTCCGCCGCCGCCAGGCACCCGGCCGTCCCGGCGACGGCGCCCACGACCCGGAAGCCCAGCGGGTCCCACGCCGGATCCGCCCGCGGGAACACGCAGCGCCAGCAGGCGTCGTCGCCGGTGCTGGTCAGCAGCTGCAGCTGCACGCCGTCCATGGCGGCGACGACCTCGGACACCCCGAACCCTCGGCAGAGCCGATTGAGCAGGTAGCGCTCGGGGAAGTTGTGGCGGGCGTCGACGACCACGTCGGCGCAAGCCACCAGCCCCGAGACCGGGTCGTCGTCCAGGCCGAGGTCGTGGGCCTCCACCCGGACGTCCGGGAAATGGCGTGTCAGGGTGTGGGCGGCGGAACGCACCCGGGAGCGGCCCAGGTCTGTCGGGGTCATCAGGGTCTGCCGGTTCAGATCGGGTAGCTCCAGCTCGCCGGGGTGCACCAGGATCAACCGGCCCACGCCCGCGGCGGCGCAATACGTGGCGGCGGCCCCACCGACGCCGCCGACCCCAGCCACCAGCACCGTCGCCCGGCGCAACCGTTCTTGCTCAAGCTGTCCCAGGCCCGGGACGCCGAGCTGCCGGTCGAACCGGCTGGGCCTCGCAGCCGGGACGAGATCGATGACGCGCTCGGCGCCGCGGACGCGCTCGGTGTCCGGCCTCATCACGCCACCAGCACCGTGCGCGACACCTCCGGCACCGCCGCCAGCACGACCCGCTCCACGAGCCGGGTGAGGGTCATGGCCGCAGCGGCACATCCCTGGCAGGCGCCCCGCAGGCGCAGGTAGGCCACGTCGCCGTCGACCGCCACGAGCTCCACATCCCCGCCGTCCGCCCGCAACGCCGGCCGCACCCGGTCCAGAGCCTCCCGCACCCGGTCCGGCAGGTTCGCATCGGGATGGCTCCCGGCTGCGGGTGACGGCCTCCCGGGAGCCTGCGGTGCCGCCAGCCCGGGTGGCGCGGGTGCCGGCCGGTGCCGGGGCAGGTGATCGACGACGAAGCCACTGCCCTGCGGGGTGATGACGAAGTCGATGCGCAGGCCGTCGACATCGTCGGCGTCCGCGTCGTCCACCAGGACGTCGATCCCGGACCGGGGCAGCACCCGGTCGGTGGGGGCCCGTCGAGTCGACAAGCTGAGCCGGACGGCGGGGCCAGCACCGGAGGGGCCCGTCCCTGCGGGGCCAGGGCCGGCGGGACCCGTCACGGCGGGCGCCGCCTCGCGGTCCACGGCCACGCGCAGGCCGACCTGGCCGCCGTCGCCGGGATCCTGAGCGTGTTCCGCGGCCAGGGCCCGTACCTGCCTCGCGGCGCGCGCGGTGACCTCGATCCGGATCATGATGCGCTCACCTGCCGTGCGGCCACCGCTCCGGCGAGCCGCTCCCCGGCCCGGGCCACGGCGTGCTCGATCACGTCATACACCTCGACGGCCTCGATCCCCTGTTCGCCGAGGCGCCGTCGCGGCCCGCTGCCGATGCGGCTGCAGAGGACTGCCGCGCAGCCCGCCAGCGCCGCCGCGGCGCCGGCTTCACCCGGGTCGGGGGCCGGCTGGCCGGGCGGGCAGTCGTCCGGGCCGTGACAGTAGCGATCGACCCGGCGCGTCTCGACGAGCCGGGCGTAGCCGGCGCCTGCCTCGTAGATCCGGAACTCCTGGGCATGTCCGAAGTGCTGGTCCACCAGGATCCCGCTCGACGTGGCCACTGCCACCAGCACCGTCACCCGGCGCCGGGGCCGCGCCAGCGAGGTGCCGGCGGCGACCGGCGGGGTGGCGGTCCGGGCGGGCCCGGCGAACTGCGCGCCGAGGTCCTCGTCGAGCAGCCCGACGGCGTCCGCGCGGCATTGCCGGCAGTGCCGCATCATGGTCATCGACATGCCGCCGGGATCGCCGGCGCCGAGGGCCTCACAGCGGTCCTGCACGTCCCTCAGCTCCTGCGGGGTCGGGCCACGCTGCCCGGTGAGCCCGTAGTGGGTGCCATGCTCCGGCGCGGACACCAGCGGCATCACGTTGTGCAGGAACGCTCCCAGGCTGCGGACGGTCTGGGACACCTCCAGAAGGTGCTCGTCGTTGATCCCGGGAATCAAGACCGAGTTCACCTTGCACAGCACGCCTCGTGACGTCAGCGCCTCGATGCCCGCGAGCTGCCGTTCGGTCAGCACCCGGGAGGCCCCGCGCCCGGTGAGCCGTCGCCCGCCGAACGTGATCCACGGGTAGATCCGCTCCCCGATCTCGGGGTCGGTCATGTTCACGGTGACAGTCACGTGGGCGATGCCGAGCGACACGATCCGGTCGACGTGGTCGAGCACAGTGAGCCCGTTGGTGGAAACGCAGAGCGTCAGGTCGGGGTGCTCGCGAGAGATCATCTCCAGTGTCCCCAGGGTCCGCCGCGCATTGGCCAGCGGCTCGCCGGGTCCGGCCACCCCGATCACCCGCAGTTGGGGCACCATCGAACGCACGTGGCCCACCTTCTCCACCGCGCGCTCCGGGGACAGCAGACCGGTCGTGACGCCGGGCCGGCTCTCGTTCGAGCAGTCGAACTTGCGGTTGCAGTAGTGGCACTGGATGTTGCAGCCGGGCGCCACCGGCACGTGCATGCGGGCGTAGGTCCGGTGTGCCTCCGCGCTGTAACAGGGGTGGGTGGCGACCCGGGCGGCGATCGAGCGAGGGAGCCCGGAGGACGAGGTGCCGCACCGCGACGACGCGCAGCCGGACGCCGAGGGGGTGGAGCCGGCGGCGGCGTCCGGTCGGTGGGCCAGCAGCGGCAGCGGGACGACGGTCACGACGGGGTCACCTGCTCCTGGACGGCCGCCAGTTCGCGCTCCAGACAGCCGACCAGACGGCCGCTGTCGAACGCGACGGCGTAGACGATGTGTTCGTTGAGGTGGACGCCGACGTCCACGACCTGACCCGCGGTGCCCTCCTCGACGAGCACCTGGCCGACGGCGACGCGCGGGTCGGGGAAGGTGCCGTCCTGCCGCAGGTGGCGAGTGGCCGTCACCCGGTCACCGACGACCCAGCGGGTGGTGCCCGGCCCGAAGGTGCCGATCAGCGCGCTGCCGGGCTCGGGGGTCGTCATCACGCACCGTCCCCGAGGTCGGGGTGCACCTGCGAGAGGGGCACGAACTGGCCGGGGGCCCGGTCCTGGAGGACCTTGAACACGCGGTGCTCGAGCGGGCTCGCGGTGACGAGGGCGCCGTAGGCACGCCGCAGCGCGGCGCGGGTCCGCTCCCGGAGGGCGCCGGCGTCCGCCCCGTCGCCGGTGAGAGCCTCGAGTTCGCGGCCGAACAGCCGCATCACGTGCAGGCGCCCGACGTTCAGCACCTGCGGGTCGAAGGGGACGTCGAGCTCGCGGAACCAGTCCTCGGCGTCCCGGCAGGCCGCGAGGCGCTGCTGCAGGCTGGAGGCGGCAGCGGGGTCAGTCCTCGGCATGGGCCACCCCCGGGTAACGGCCGACGACGGCGGCGGCCCGTTTCACCAGGCGCTCACCGGCCGCCGCGAGCGGCTCGAGGCCGGCGAACCCGAACCGGCCGGCGTCCCGCAGGGACTCGGCGAGCAGCACCAGCCTGCCTGACATCACCACCGCCCGGCCGAATCCCTCGTGGTCGACGTCCAGGACCACGGCGGTGAGCACCTGTGCCTCGCGCTCCGGCGCATCACCTTGCGCAACCACGGTGGCGGGCTGCCGCCGAGGACGGCCCGCAGCCGACTCAGCACGTCGGTGACCGGTGTGCCGTCCGGGATCTTCAACGGCATGATCCCCGCGTTCACGACCTGCGCGGCCGCCGAGGGCCCGATCGAGGTGACGTGCACGATGGCGCAGTCCCGGACCGCGTCCAGGCGGCTCGGGGTGCGCTCGTCGTGCGGGCCGGCAGGCGGCAGGAACCGGGATTCGACCAGCACCGCGCTCTCGCCGTCCAGGTCGTAGACGTCGAACCGGCCGCTGCGGCCGAAGTGCTCGTCGACGGCAGCGCCGTCCGTGGTGGTCACGGCGATCCTCAACACTGCGGGCTCCTCAGGGTGTCCGTGACGTGGGCGGGAACAGGCACCGGGCCGGACGGCGCGGCGGGGGCCGGGTGGGCGTCGTCCTGGCGGGCGAGCAGCACATCGGCGGCCCGGAACACGAACGCCAGGCCGCCCCGGTAGCCGGCGACCCCGTTGAGGGCCGCGCCGAACCGGTGGTCGACGGGCAGGCCGAGCGGCAGGTGCCCGGCACCGACGGCGCGGGCCGTGGCGACGGTGTGGCTCGACCCGATCACGACCTCAGCTCCGCCCTCGGCGGCGCGGGCACGCAGGTCCGACAGGTCGCCGACGACGACCTCCTCGCAGGCCGCCGTGGTCAGCACCGGTTCGTCGGTGGGCGAGACCGCGGCCACCACCCGGGCACCGGCGGAGGCCAGCAGGTGCGTGACCCCGGTGAGCAGCTCCGGCTCCGCGGCGACCGCGACGCGTGCCCCGCCGAGCACGAAGTGGGTGTCCAGCAGGCCGTCGGCCAGCCGGGCCCGGTCGCGGCGCACCCGGTCCGGGACCGGCTCGGACGTCGTCGTCCGCAACCGGTCCACGAAGGCGTCCACCGCCTCCAGACCGGCGAGGTGGTCGAACCGGGCCACCGGGACGCCGCCGCGGGCGAGGGTTTCGGCGGCGGCCGCGGCACTGGCGCCCGCCGACGCCGCGGCGGGCGCGGCCGCGAGGGCAGCCAGGGCCGCCCTGCCGGTACCCCCCGTCGTCAACGGGGACCACGCCGGGGCCAGGTGGCCGTCCAGCGAGCGGGAGAGATCGGGAACCAGCACCGGGGTCACCCCGAAGCCCGCGATCATCGCCTCCAGCTCGTCCAGGTCGCCCGCCGCCAGCGACACCCCGGCGAGCAGCGGGAACGCGAGCGGCCCCGACCGCACCGGCTGTTCCTCAGGCGGGGCTTCGAGCCCGGCCGCCACGATGCTCGCCAGCGCCGCGGACCAGCCGTCGGACAGCCCGCCGATGAAGTCGGGTGCCCGGACCAGGACCACGAGCGGGTCCTGCGGCCCGGACGCACGGCCGAGCCGGTACTCGCGGACGGTGGCCTCGACGTCCTCGCCGCTGGTCTCGCTGACCCCTGTGGTGATCACCCCGATCACGTCCGGCGCGGACGCCGACCGGATCGTGTCCAGGGCCGTTACCAGGTGGCCGGCCGCACCCAGGACGGCGGTCAGCTCGGTCACCGCCGTGGTCTGCAGCGGCACGGGCTCGCGGAAGTGCTTGGTCAGCAGGGCCTTGGCGAACGCCGCGCAGCCCTGCGGGCCGTGCAGCAGCGGCATGCACCGCTCCAGGCCGAGGAAGGCCAGCGCCGCGCCCAGCGGCCGGCTCAGCTTGAGCGGGTCGGTGGCACCGCGGCGCCCGCTGAGGGTGACGGTGGCCATCACGCCCCCTGGAGGCTGGCGGCGGTCCGGTCCCAGGGCGCGTCCTTGCGCACCTGGGACCAGACCGGGTTGTCCAGGGCCCGGACCAGCTGCCGGGCCAGCTCCGGCACGCCGGGGTAGCCGGCGAGCGGCACGTGCCGTTCCTGGTTGACGTCCAGGAACGGCAGCCGCGACTTCAGGGCGGTGTACTGGTTGCGGCCGCCCGCGATCAGGATGTCGGCGCCGGTCTCCCGGACGATCTCGATGAGCTGCGCCGGCTTTCCGTCCCGCACGATGCGCGCGTCCGGGCCGAGCAGCGCGGTCATCCGGTCGACGTCCTCCGGGGTGCTCTTGGTGGCGCCGGACGCGACGACCTCGACCCCGACGTCCTGCAGGGCGGAGATCATCGACCAGCTCTTCACGCCGCCGGTGTAGAGCACCGCGCGCACCCCGGCGAGGCGGTGGCGCAAAGGCTCCAGCGCGGCGCGGACCAGTGCCTCCTGCTCGGCGATCACGTCCTCGACCCGGCTGGCCAGAACGGGGTCGCCGAGCGTGGTGGCGAACCCGCGCAACGCGTCCGCCATCGCGCGGATGCCGTAGAAACTGCCCTCGAACCAGGGCACGCCGTATCGCTCCTGCAGGCCGCGGGCCAGCGGGAGCAGGGCCCGGGAGCAGACCACCATGGTGGCCTCGGCCCGGTGCGCGGTGGCGATGTCGCCGTACCGCCCGTCCCCGGTGATGCGGGCACGCATCCGGATGCCGAGCCGGTCCAGCACCGGGGTGACGTTCCACAGCTCTCCGGCGATGTTGTACTCGCCGACGAGGTTCACCTCGTGCACGCCGGGAGGCGGTGCCTGCCCGGGCTCCCGGGTACCGATCACGTGCTCGAGCAGCGCCGCCCCGGCCAGGCGGTTGCCGAAGTTCTTGCTGCCGGCGAAGCCGGGCGCATGCACCGGCACCACGGGCAGGCCGGCCCGCGCCGCGGCCGCCGAGCACACGGCGTCCAGGTCGTCGCCGATCAGGGCGGTGACGCAGGTGGAGTACACGAACACCGCGGCGGGCCGGTGCTCGCGGGCCACCTCGAGCACCAGGTCGTAGACCTTCTGCTCCCCGCCGAAGACGACGTCGTGCTCGGTGACGTCGCTGGTGAACCCGCGGCGGTTCAGCTGCCGGCCGCTGGACAGGCTGCCCCGGGCCTCCCAGGAGTTCCCGAGGCAGCCGATCGGACCATGAATCACGTGTGCGGCGTCCGCGATCGGCACCAGGGTGATCATCGAGCCGTCGAAGGAACATCCTCCGGCAGCGCTGCCGGGCGTCGGGGCCGGACAGCCCGCCGTGCGGGCGGCAGCGTCCTTGCTGCGCTGGTGGCCGCAGCCCGGCTCGTCGTAGCGCGACGGCGGCGGGCGGCGGGCGCTGGCGGTGGACGACATGGCCGGCTCCTCAGCGCACCAGGTCGAAGCTGTGCTCCGGAGCGTTCCGGTCCAGCTCGTCCAGCACCGTGTTGACCAGCCGCGACAGCACCTCGATCGATCCCGCGTAGCCGATCGTCGGCAGCCGGTGCAAATGGTGCCGGTCGAAGATCGGGAACCCGACCCGGACCAGCGGCACCCGGGCCTCACGGGAGATCCACTTGAGGTGGGAGCTGCCGATGAGCAGGTCCACCGGCTCGGTGAAGACCAGAGACCGCAGGTGCCACAGGTCCTTGCCCGGCCACACCGTCGCCGAACGCCCGAACTCGCTGCCCGCCAGCACCGTCTCCGCCGTGGCGGCGAACCCGTCGCCGCCGTTGGTGCTCAGGACGTGCACCGGCTCCATCCCGAGCTCCAGCGCGAACTCCAGCAGGCTGACCACGAGGTCCGGGTCACCGGCTACGGCGACGCGCTTGCCGTGCAGGTACTGATACGAGTCGGACATCGCGTCCAGCAGCCGGCCGCGGTCGGCGGTGACCACGGCCGGTACCTCCGCCCCTGCGATCCGAGCCACCGCGGCCACGAACCGGTCGGTCGCGCGGATACCGACGGGTAGGCCCGTCGTCACCTCTTGGCCGGCCCACGACTGGCGGGCCAGTTCAGCGGTCTTGCGGGTCGAGTCCGGCTGCAGGAACACCGTGCCGAGCGCGTTCGCGGCGTCGGCCGCGGCGTCCAGGGGCGTACCGCCGGGGTACATGTCGTAGTCACCGGTGGCAGGAGAGTCCAGGACGTCGCTGTGGTCGCCGAGGATCGTGGCCTCGACGCCGAGCAGGCCGAGCAGCCGGTGCAGCTCGCGCAGGTCACCCGTCGACGGCAGGAAGCCGGGGACGACGTTGACCTTCCCGTTCGGTGTCCCGGTCGTGCCGCGTGTCTGTCCGAGGTAGGCGAGGATCGCCTTGAGCATCGCGTCGTACCCGACCAGGTGTGAGCCGACGAAGCTCGGGGTGTGCGCGTAGGGAACCGGGAAGTCCTCGGGGACGGCGCCCTTCTGCCGGGCGATCCCGACGAAGTTCGCCAGGTCGTCGCCGATGACCTCCGCCATGCACGTCGTGCTGATCGCGATCATCTCGGGCCGGTACAGGCTGTGCGCGTTGAGAAGTCCCTCGACGAGGTTGTTCAGCCCGCCGAACACCGCGGCGTCCTCGGTCATGGACGACGACACCGCGGGAACCGGCTCCTTGAAGTGGCGGGCGAAGTGGCTGCGGAAGTAGGCCGCGCACCCCTGCGAGCCGTGCACCAGCGGCAGGGTGCCGGCGAAGCCGAGTGCGGCCAGGACGGCTCCGAGCGGCTGGCAGGCCTTGGCCGGGTTGACGACCAGGGACTCCCGGGCGAAGTTCTTCTCCCGGTACTCCCAGCCCCGGGTCCACTCGGCGACCCGGTCGCGCTCGTCCGAGGAACAGGCCGACTCGAACACGCGCTTGCGGTCCGCCTGCTCCAGGTAGACGTCGCCGGTGAACAGGTCGTTGTGGTCGAGCACCGGCGGAGGGGGCTGCTCGCGGGTCATGACGCGCTCACCGGGGGTGCGGGGGCCTGGCGCGGGGAGGTCATCGGCGACTCCCAGGGAGCGGCGAACAGGTCCCACGTCGGGTTGTTGACCGCGATGTCCATGTCACGGGCGAAGACCGCGAAGCCCTCGACGCCGTGGTACGGGCCGGAGTAGTCCCACGAGTGCATCTGCCGGAAGGGCAGGCCCATCTTGTGGAAGACGTACTTCTCCTTGACGCCGGCGCCCATCAGGTCGGGCCTCAAGCGCCGGGCGAACTCCTCCAGCTCCCAGGCGGTCGGGTCGTCGTACAGCACGACACCGTCCTTCAGCTTGGCATGGGTGCGCTCATAGTCGTCCCGGTGGGCGAACTCGTAGCCCGTGCCGATGATCTCCATGTCGAGGTCCTCGTAGGCCCCGACGGTGTGCCGGGGGCGCAGGCCGCCGACGAGGAGCATGACGCGCTTGCCCGCAAGGCGTGGCCGGTACCGCGTGCGGGTGGCCTCGAAGCTCTTCTCGTACCGGGCGATGGCCTCCTCGGTCTTCACCTGGATCACGTCATCGAACTGGGCAGCGATGGCCCGCATCGATTCGATGATCTTCGTTGGGCCGAAGAAGTTGTACTCCAGCCAGGGGATGCCGTACCGCTCCTGCATCGTGGTGCAGATGTAGTTCATCGAGCGGTAGCAGTGGATGAGGTTGAGTTTGGCATGGTGGCTGCTCGACAGTTCGTTGAGCGTGCCGTCACCGGACCACTGGGCCACCACGCGCAGGCCCATGTCCTCCAGGATCCTGCGGGAGGCCCAGGCGTCACCGCCGATGTTGTAGTCACCGATCAGTGCCACGTCGTACGGCGTCCGGTCGGCCAGGTCACCGGTGCCCATCACCCAGTCGCGGATGGCGTCGTTGGCGATGTGGTGCCCCAGCGACTGGCTGACGCCCCGGAAACCCTCGCAGCGCACCGGCACGACCGGCACGCCGAGCTCGTGGGAGGATGCGCGAGCGACCGCATCGATGTCGTCGCCGATGAGGCCGATCGGGCACTCGGACTGCACGCTGACGCCTTGGGCAAGCGGGAACAGCTCCTTCAGCTCCTGCAGCACCGCGGCGAGCTTCTTGTCGCCGCCGAACACGATGTCTCGCTCAGCGAAATCGGTGGTGAACTGCATCGCGACAAAGCTGTCGATGCCGAGCAGGCCATGGAAGTAGTTGCGCCGGGTGCCCCAGGAGTACTGGCCGCAGCCGACCGGCCCGTGGCTGATGTGGACCATGTCCTTGATCGGACCCCACACCACGCCTTTGGAGCCGGCGTAGGCACAGCCGCGGATCGTCATGACCCCAGGGCGGGACTTGATGTTGGACTTGACCTCGCACTCCTTGCCGCCCTCGGAGGCGTTGGCGACGAGGTGCTTGGCGCGGAACTTCGCGGTCTTGGCGGGATAGGCGGCGAGGACGTCGGCAATCATGGCCGCCGTCTCCTCGCGACTCGGGACGAGGGTCATCCGGGCTCTCCTTCGGCGAACGACTAGGCAATCGACTCAGGCGACCGACGCGGCCTTGGCCTTGCCGATGATCGTCTCGTCGTCCTTGTCCATGATCCCGAAGTCGATGAGCAGTTCCTCGAGCTCGTCCATGGTGATCGGGGTCGGGATGGTCTTCTTGTCGTTCTGCTCGATCTTCTCGGCGAGTTCCTGGTATTCCTTCGCCTGCGTGGAGGCGGGGTCGTACTCCAGCACCGTCATCCGGCGCAGCTCGGCGTGCTGCACGATGTTGTCGCGCGGCACGAAGTGGATCATCTGGGTATTCAGCCGCCGGGCGAGCTCCTCGATGAGCTCGGCCTCCCGGTCGGTCTTGCGGCTGTTGCAGATCAGACCACCCAGGCGCACACCACCGGAGTGGGCGTACTTGAGGATGCCGCGGGAGATGTTGTTGGCCGCGTACATCGCCATCATCTCTCCGGACGTGACGATGTAGATCTCCTGCGCCTTGCCCTGTCGGATCGGCATCGCGAAGCCGCCGCAGACGACGTCGCCGAGGACGTCGTAGCAGACGTAGTCCAGGTCTTCGTACGCCCCGGCCTCCTCGAGGAACTGGATCGCGGTGATCACGCCGCGGCCGGCGCAGCCGACGCCCGGCTCCGGGCCGCCGGACTCCACGCACTGGATCCCCCACTGGCCCTGGAGCAGAACGTCTTCCAGTTCCAGGTCCTCCACCGAGCCCACCTCAGCGGCGAGCGAGAGCACCGAGGTCTGTGCCTTGGCGTGCAGGATCAGGCGAGTCGAGTCGGCCTTCGGGTCGCAGCCGACGATCATCACACGGTTGCCACGGGCCGCCAGGGCGGCCATGGTGTTCTGCTGGGTGGTGGACTTGCCGATGCCGCCCTTGCCGTAGAAAGCGATCTGCCTCACGATGGTTCCTCTTCTCTCACAACGAATCTCACGCCGGAATCAGACCGGATCTCGGAGCGGGCCGCGGCGGTGGCCAGGCCCTGGGTCACGCGACCTCGGGCCGCGTAGGGATGCCAGGGGCCGCGTCTTCGCAGGTCGCCTGGAGGGAACGAACTGCGCGATCGGCGAGCAGCCGCAGGTCAGACCGGCCCAGGGGCCGCTTGCTCGCGGAGTGGTGCTCACGGACCGCGGCAAGCAGCGCTGGCAGCACACTCTCCTGGACCTGGATCCCGGCGGCACGTAGGGCGTGCCGGAGCCCAGCCCGGCCGGCGTGCTTGCCGAGCACGAGGCGCCGGCGGCCGCCGACGTCCTGCGGCCGGAACGCCTCGTAGGCGCCCGTGGCCGACAGCAACCCCGCGATGTGGATCCCCGACTCGTGGGCGAACACGGCCCGCCCCACCACCGCCTTGCCGGCCGGCAGCGGACGCCGCGCCGCGCCGGCGACCAGGCAGGCCAGCGCCCGGAAGGTGGTGGTGTCCAGGCCGGGCACAAGGCCCAACAGCTGCCGCAGCGCCATCGCCACCTCCTCGGTGGGCGCGTTGCCGGCGCGCTCACCCAGGCCCGTGACGGTCGTGCTCACCCAGGTGAAACCGGCCTGGACGGCGGCCAACGTGTTCGCCGTCGCCAGGCCGAAGTCGTCGTGCGCGTGGATCTCCCACTCGGCCGGGGCTTGCCTCACCAACTGCTCCAGCCGCTCGCGGCCCGCCGACGGCTCCATCACGCCGACGGTGTCCGCCCAGCGCAGGTGCCGGACTCCAGCGTCGGTGAGGGCACCGGCCAGGTCGGCGATGAAGGCGTCGTCCGCGCGGGAGGCGTCCTCGAACCCGACACTCACCGACAACCCGAGGTCGTGGGCGTACGCGACGACATCCAGGAGTCGCTCCCGGCCCAGGTCGCGCCCGGCATGGCTGTCGGCCGCCCGGAACGTGCGGCGCAGATGGCCGTCGGACGCCGGGAGGCAGATGTGGAGGCTGGCCAACCCGCACCGGACGGCCGCGTCGACGTCAGACCGGGCCGCCCGGCACCAGGCGACCACGTCGGCCCGCAGCCCGTCGGCTGCGACCGCCCGCAGCGCCGCGGCCTCGGAACCGCCCATGGCCGGCGACCCTGCCTCGATGCGGTGCACGCCCGCGGCGTCCAGAGCGCGGGCGATCGCCACCTTCTCGGCGACGGTGAAGGCCACTCCCGGTGCCTGCTCGCCGTCTCGTAACGTGCAATCGGTGAAGCGGATAGGCCGGCCCGGTGCCATGGATCACCTCCGTCCGGTGGCGCTGGTTGTGATGCGATCCGGAATTAATACCGGGTTGGGATTTAATGTGAATGAGCTCGGTTTCGCGCTCAGACAATGGAGGTGACGATCCTGATTCTCAGAGGTGTCTGCCACGCTAGGAGGCTGTTACGCTCCGATGTCCACGCAGATGGCGCGCTGGTCGCAAACACTCGCACGGATTCCTGCGATATTGCCTGCATCTATTCGAGAAGCGGCATCACGCCGGACTTTGGTCACCTGGCGGCTGAATGAAGCATCCCCGCGAGAAGCGATCAGTGACCCACTATGCCGTACACAAGCAGTGCCATAGCAACGGGATCTCGGCCCTCCGGCGAGCAGGTCGCGGACGACTTCAGCGGAGCGACGGCCTGGGCGGAGGCTCTGGCCGCAGACGCGGCCGAGCTCGGTTGGCGCCTCCAGCGGCGGGCAGTGCGTGCCGGTAGCCTGGGACGCAGGTCAGCGCACCGTTGCCATTCGGGCCGTCCGTGCCGATTCGCCGTCGTCCGGGCCAGCCTCGGACCTTCGCCGGGCGACGGGACGGCGGCCGGGCCGCGTCGGGGTGCCGTCGCGCCAGGCCCTGGGGCGGTGCGGGGCGTGGGCCGAGGCCCGTGAACTGCTCTGTGAGGCGTTCGCCGTCTGGAGTGCCCAGGCCGGTCCGGGTTGCCGGGTGTGCTCATGCGCCGGAGGCGTGGCGGGAGGCTGGGCTGGCGGCGTCGGCGGACGCGCGGGGTGCGGGCATCAGGCTGTGGGCGGTACCGCCCGCTGCGCCATCCGGGTACTTCCGGGAGGCGGCGGCCAGGGCCGCGGCGATGAGCAGGAGGGTGGCGATCTCGGTGAAGAGCGAGGCCAGTCCGAGGGGCTCGCCCCAATTGCCGATGTCATCGGTGGCACCGGGCAGCCCTGTGGTGCGGGTCAGGATGAACCCGGCCAGGGGACCGGTGGCCACGGCTCCGGCGGCCGCCAGCGGCCAGCCGGCGTCGCGGCGCAGCAGGAGCTCGGCGCAGGCGATGGTGGCGGCGATCAGGCCCAGGTAGGCCACGCCCATCCAGCGGGTCTCCTCCCACTTGCCGGGCAGGTCCAGCAGGTGGATCAGGCCGATGCCGAGCATCAGGACCGCGAGGGTGGCTCGCCGGGCAGTGGTGTGCACGTCAGGTCTCCAGACGGTGGGAACGGTGAGGGACGGTCGATGGGGGTGCAGGTGATCGGGGATGAGGTGGCCGGGTTGATGGTTGCAGCGCTTGGCAGCCTGGCCGCGTAACTGAAGGTAAGATTCCGGTAACTGTACGCAGGCCCTGCTTCGTTCGGACGCTGCGCGGGCATCGCGGGGAAGGGCCGGTCCGGCCAGTGGGTGAGTCGGACAGGCGCAGCAGGATCACCTGGGAGATGGCCACCCGAGGTTCGCCGAGCCCTCGATGTCCCGCCCGAGCGGCCGTCGCGGAACGGCGAACTCAACCCAGTGTGCAGACATGGGCATGTGGTCCACCTCGGACCCCCGAGCAACCCACTCGCCGCGAGCCCCGACTCGCTCGGTCGCGCTGGGGCGCGAAGGGAGCGGCGATGCTCCGTGCCCGGGGGATTGGTATCGGCCGGGCACGGAGCGCCATCGTGTGCGCGGCGGTGATTCCGTTCCGGCGCGTTCGTCGTGGCGTGGATGCGGGGGTTATGCGGCTTTCGGCCACCGGGCTGAAGCCGCCCCCGGAAGGTGCCGATGGTCGTATGGGTGTGCCCGCCGGCGGGAGCCGTCCGCGCTGTGGTCGAGGGGAGGAGAGCGAGATGCCCGGCAACCGGGTCCGACTGCTGAACGCTCTCGGCGGGTGGCCCGGTGCCGGGCTGCTGGCGGACGGTGTGATGGCGGGCGTGCTGGGGTCGGCGGTGGTGCTCGGCGCCGTGCTGGCTGTCGTCCCGATGCCGGTAGCGACCGCGATGACGGTCTTCTGGGCGGCCCAGCCGCTGCTGGACGTGGTCATGGTGGGCGGTTGCTGGCGGGTGACGGCACTCGCGGGGCCAGGTGACCCCGGCGCCCGGTTCTGGCGCTGGCTCGGGCGGGCCGGAATGCTCTTCGCCGCCGGTGACTCGGCGGAGACCTGGACGGCGGTCGCCAGCCCCGGCGCGTCCCGGATCGGCGGGGGCACCCCGCATGCCGTGTTGATCGGGTCGGGCATCCTGGTGATGATCGGCGTCACACTGAGCCACCCCGCGGAGCTGACCGGCTCGCAGCGGCGCCGGATGTGGATGGACGCCGCGACGGTCCTGGCTGCCGCGGCCGCCGTGATCTGGTACGTCAACGGCGGCAGCACCCAGCCGCAGTCCCTGGCCGTCGCCGTCGTGGCGATGGTCTCGGCCTTCGGACTGGTGAAGCTGACCCTGTGCGCCCGCCCGCCGTTCACCCGGGCGGCGACCCTGCTCGGGGTCACCGGAGTGGCCTCCACCGGGATCGCGAACGCCGTCGCGCCCAGCGGCCAGTACGCCGCCGGTCACGGCGTCCTGCTGTTCCTGCACCTGCTCCCTTCGGTCGCCGTGGCCGTCACCCCCCGGGTGCAGGAACTCAGCCTGCGCCGGGAGGCTCCGCGGCCGTCGCCGCCCCGCCGGGCGTACAGCCTGCTGCCCTACGCGTCGGTCGTGGTGTCGCAGACGCTGACGGTGCTCACGGTGCTCGCCTCCGACAACCCGGGCACCGGGGCCAGGGCGTGGGGCGTGGTGGCCGCCAACGCCGCCGTGACCATACTGGTGGTCGCCCGCCAGCTCGACGCCTTCCGGGAGAACGCGACCCTGCTCCGCCGGCTGGACGCCAGCATGCTGAGCCTGCGCCGCGCGGAGCAGCGCTACCGGTCCCTGGTGCAGCACTCCAGCGACATCACCCTGATCATCTCCCCGGAGGGGACCGTCACCTACGCCAGCCCCGCACTGGAAACGGTGCTCGGCATCAGCCCCGAGACCGCGGTCGGCCTACCGGCGCTCGCCCTCGCCGCGCTGACCGGTAGCAAGCCCGGCGCCCGGACCTCGGCGGACGCCGCCCCGCCCGAGTGGAACACCAGCACCCAACAGGTGCAGGCCAGGCACAGGGACGGGTCCCGGCGCTGGCTGGAGGTCACCTTCACCAACCTCATCGCGGATCCGAGCGTGCGGGGCACCGTCTGCAACGCCCGCAATGTCACCGAGGCGCGGCTGCTGCAGGACAGTCTGCGTCACCAGGCCTCCCATGATCCGCTGACCCAGCTGGCCAACCGCTCAGCCTTCGACGAGCAGGTCGCCCGGGTCCGCGAGACCTGCGAGCCCGCCGCCGTCCTGATGATCGACCTCGATGGTTTCAAGCCGATCAACGACACCTACGGTCACCATGCCGGGGACGAGCTGCTCGTCAGCGTCGCCGCCCGGATCCGCGCCAGTGTGCGGCCGGGCGACCTGGTCGCGCGGCTCGGGGGCGACGAGTTCGCCGTCCTGTTGGAGGGCGCCACTGAGCAGCAGGCCCTATCGGTGGCCGCCCGGATCACGGCAGCCCTGCAGGCCCCGCTGCCGGCTGCCGGGCAGTTGCTGGCGGTAAGCGCGAGTGTGGGCGTGGCGGCCGGGCCGAGCCGCCAGCTCGAACAGTTGCTGCGCGACGCCGATGCGGCCATGTACAGCGTCAAACAGGGCACCGGGGACGGCGGCTACCTGAGCGCCTCCACGGCCCAGCCACCCGCGACGGCGTGACGCGCCGCATCCCTGATGATCCGACAATCGGGTGGCTCACCGCTGGGCCACGCCGTGCTGCCCCACCACCGGCCGGGCCTGCGACTACCCGACCCGGGTGGCGCACGACCGCGGCGTCAGCCTCGCCGATCCCGTCTTTCTGCGGGCGGAACGCCCGGCCGTGAGCGGCAGCGTCGCGACTCGGCCAATTGTGCCGACGCGGCATGGAGGGAACGGCTGTGCTCGCTCTGTGGCGATCCGGCCTCCAGTGGTTGGCGGGCACCACGCCCGGCGGCAGAAGTTCCCAGCCGTCGCACAACGCCTCGATCTGGCGGGGCGTGCGGGCGGTGAAGTCGCCGGCACGTTTCGCGTGGAGGGCGGCCGCCGCACGGGGTCCTCCTCAGGGCCGCGTGCCGGCGATCGGAGCCGGCGGTGCGAGCCGTTGGCTGAGGTAGGTGAACACGTCCGGGACCATCCGGGCCATGTCGGTCGTGAGGTGTTGGGCGCCGGGCAGGTCGCGCAGTTGGGCGTTGGTGGGTGGCCGCACCTGGGTGAGGAAGTGTCGGGCCTGGGCCAGGTCGTGGCCGGTCGTCCCGCTCCACAGCAGCACCGAGACCGCGGGCGGGTGAGCGGCCGCGATCACCTCTGGATCCCCGGCCCGCACCGCGGGGTCGTTCTTGCCCGGCAGCGGGGTGTCGATGCTGAAGTAGCCGTCCATGCTCGCCACCGCGCCGTACTCGTCAGGGTGGTTGTAGACCACGCGCATCGCGCAGTAGGCGCCGGAGGAGGTCCCGGCGGCGCCCCAGGCCACCCGGTCCGGGCTGACGCGGAAGTTGTCGAGCACCATCTGCCGAACGTCCACGGTGAGGAACGTGCCGACCTTCGGCTGCCCGGGAAGATCGGCGCACTCGGTGTCCAACGTCGGGCTGACCTGCATCTCGGGCATCACGAACACGAACGGCAGGGTGCTGCCGTTCCTCGTCCCGGCGGCGACGAACTCGCGGGCGCCCAGCGCGGTGCCCACCCAACTGTTGTGCCCGGCGCCGGTGCCGCCCGGATAG
>DATDMG010000212.1:0-16850 GCA_036518955.1 Kineosporiaceae bacterium
GGAGAGCTGGCTCGAACGCGTGCCGGCACCCGACCCAACCCATCGAACACCCGCAGACAGCACCAGAGCAGGGAGAGACAGCACATGAGGCAGCAACGCGCCCTGGTCACCGGAGGCGCAGGATTCCTGGGATCGCATCTGTGTCAGCGGCTACTGCAGGAGGGGTACGAGGTGGCCTGCCTCGACGACTTCTGCACCGGCAGTTCCGCCAACGTCGAACATCTGTTGGAGGATCGCCGCTTCCGCCTGGTGCGGACCGACGTCACCGACTACATGCACGCTTCCGGGCACGTCGACGCCGTCCTGCACTTCGCATCTCCGGCCTCGCCGATCGACTACCTGCAGATGCCGCTTCACACCCTCAAGGTGGGCTCGATCGGTACGCTGCACTCCCTCGGCCTGGCCAAGGACAAGAAGGCGCGGTTCCTGCTGGCCTCGACGTCTGAGGCGTACGGGGACCCACTCGTGCACCCCCAGCCCGAGACCTACTGGGGCAATGTCAATCCGGTCGGTCCACGAGGTGTCTACGACGAGGCCAAGCGCTTCGCGGAAGCGGCAACCACGGCCTACCGCAAGGCCCGAGGTGTGGACACCGCCATCGCCCGCATCTTCAACACCTTCGGACCGCGCATGCGACCCGGAGACGGGCGGGCCATTCCTACCTTCATCGGTCAGGCCCTGCGGGGCGAACCGCTGACGGTGGCCGGTGACGGCAGCCAGACGCGGTCAGTCTGCTACGTGGACGACCTGATCGACGGCATCATCCGGCTGCTGCACTCGGGAATGGAGGGGCCGGTGAACCTGGGGAGCTGCACCGAGATGAGCGTCCTCGAACTCGCTCGCCTCATCATCGAGCTCACCGATTCGCGCTCTGAGATCATCTTCATCGACCGCCCCCAGGACGATCCCACGGTTCGCCGCCCCGACATCACCCTGGCCCGGAACGCCCTGGGGTGGGAGCCGAAAGTTGCCGTCCGGGACGGCCTGCTGCGGACGATCGACTGGTTCCGGACCCAAGGTCACCGTCGGGACCGAGACGCCATCTCCTGGTCCCAGGAGGAGGCCCTCCTGACCGGGCCGATGGACCGACGCGCCGGCTGAAGGACCGGGACGCTGGAAGGATGGGACAAGAGATAATGCTGGACGTCGCAGTGAATGTCGAGACGCCAGCCTCCCTGGTGCGCGATGTAGCTGCTGCGGTCAGGGTCGGCACGGCCGGGGACGGAGCCAGGTGAATCTCTGGCGACGTCGCCCCATCGTCGTGGCAACGGTGCTGGTGCTGAGCGCCAGTGTCCTGTTGGGCGTGGCAGCGTTCGTGTACGGCTTCCCGTGGATTCTGCCCTCGGATGGGGGTGATGGCTTCGGCGGCCGGGCCCGCGGAGCCAACGAGACCGGCACACCGGCGCCCGCTTCGATGCCGGCCAGATGCAGTGGTATCCGTATGTATCCGGGGGACGATCTCCAGCGGGCGTCCGACGCACACCCCGAGGGCACCACCTTCTGCCTGACGGAGGGCGTCCACCGGCTTGCCACCGTCATCCCGAAGTCCCGCCAGCGCTTCGTCGGTGAGGGCGAGGGGACCATCCTCAATGGCTCAAAGGTGATGGAAAGCAATGCCGCCAGGCCAGACGGTGCGGGCCACTGGTACTGGGGCGGCCAGACCGAGTCTGACGAGCCAGCGGGCAAGCTGGTCGACCCCGGGCATGGTGAGACCCCCAACGAGGGCGACCGGTTCGCACAGGAACTCTTTGTGACCTCGTCCAGGCGGGTAGAGGACCATCCCACGCGCATGAGGCGCGTTACGGCCCTCTCAGAGCTCGGACCCGGCCGTTGGTATCTCGACAATCCCACCGGGCGTCTCTACGTGGCCGAAGCCCCTGCCAGACTCGGCCTGATCGAGAGATCAGTGATGTCGATGGCGATAGGGGCACCGGCCACGTTCGGGCCGTCGGACGTCACGATCGAGAACCTGGTGATCGAGAAGTATGCCTCTCCCACACAGCGTGCGGCCCTCGCTGGGCCCGGCAGCACCGACTGGACGATCAGATGGGTAACGGTGCGGTACAGCCACGGCACAGGGATCGAACTGGGCGCGGGCACGCTCGTCGAACACTGCAAGATCCACCACATGGGCCAGGAGGGTCTGTCTGGCGGCGGCAACGCAGTCAAGCGTCCGACTATTGTGCGCTCCACTGAGGTCGCCTACAACCGCACTCTCAGCTTCGATCCAGAATGGGACGCCGGTGGCGCGAAGTTCGGTCGTGTCTATGGGCATGGGCTTGTCGTAGAGAACTCGTGGTTCCACCACAACTCTGGACACGGGCTCTGGTTCGACATCGACAACGATGGTGTCACGATCCGTTCCAACCGCATCGAGGGCAATGATCGGGCCGGGATTTTCTACGAGGTGTCCCGCAACAGCCAGATCTACTGGAACGAGGTGTTCGGCCAAACGAATGGTCCGGATCACGGTGTCTTCTCCGGCTCAGGGATCTTCATCTCCAACAGCGCGGAAGTCGATGTGCACCACAACCTGATCCGCGACAACGCGAACGGCATCTACGTTCTCGAGAACCGTCAGATCACTCGTTGGGCCTCGGACAGTTACCGGAGAGGGCTTCCCCACGTCGACGGGGTCAGAATCTATGACAACGACGTGCAGATGCCCCGAGGTATTACGGGGATGCGCGTGGAGAGTGAGGGTGTCGTCCAGAAACTGGACGCGGTGGCTTACTGGCGAGACGGTCACGTGAGGTTCGCGCAGAACACGTACCGGTTGGATGCCTCAGAGGATCGCTTCCTTGGCCCAGGAAACCTCCGCTATACCTTCGCGCAGTGGGAGGCCCTAGGCCACGACCGGACCAGCAGAGCGCTCCCCGCAATCAGTCGCGGCTTGCTCCCGAGCGATGCGAACCCCTTCGTCATTACGGACTACGGCGCATGGAACGTGTAGCCGAGAGGCGGATGCGTAACAGACGGGTGAGAACACGAAGAGCTGGGTGTTGGCCGGTACCCCAAGTGAGGGCCGCGAGCCCCGGTGCTGTTGCGCAACCATGTCCCGTTCAGGAGGATATCGTGTGTATTGATCGCTTCCCTCGGATCCGTCTCAGAGCCAGTCTCCCTTGCTCGTTCGAGATCTGGCGGGAGAAGGCAAGGTGACGGCCGCGGCGGAACGAACAGCCCTGCCCATGTGGCTGCCACACCTCGGACCGGAAGTGCGCGCCGCCGCCGACCGGGCCCTGGTTGCCGGCTACCTCGGCCTCGGCTCCCTCAGCCGGAGATTCGAAGAGGCTCTCGCCAGCTACCTGGAGTTGGACGACGGCCGAAGGCTGATGACGACCAACAGCTGCACGGCCGCCCTCAACTGCGCCTGCATACTCGCCGGGGCAGAACCGGGCACCGAGGTGATCGCCCCCGCCTTCACCTATGTGGCGGCCCATCACGCGATCACCGCCACTGGCGCCGACGTGGTCTTCTGTGACATTGAGGAGCCAACCCTCACCGTCGACCCCGACAAGCTTTCCGAGCTCATCACGCCAGCGACAAAGGCGATCATGGTCTGCCATTTCGCCGGGCTGGTCGGCCGACTCGATGAGATCTACTCGCTCGCCGCCAGGCACGATCTGCGTGTGATCGAGGACGCCGCCCACGCACTGGGCACCCGTTACAGGAACAGCATGGTCGGGGCAGGTGGGGACCTCGTCTGCTTCAGTTTCGGCCCGGTGAAGACCATGACGACTCTGGAAGGGGGAGCAGTCATAACCCCCCGACCCGAGGAACTGCCCCTGCTCCACGAGCTGCGCATGCTCGGAATTGACCGCGAGACCGAGTTCCGCTACCGCAACCAGCGGGCCTGGCAGTACGACGTGTCCCGGTTGGGCTTCCGCTACCATCTCGGAGCCGTCCAGTCAGCCATAGGGCTCGCTCAGCTTGCGCTGCTCGATGAGTTTGTGGCCAACCGGCAGGCGTACTGCCGTGGCTACAACGAACGGTTGGCCGGCATCCCAGAGGTGATCACCCCGCCGTCGGACTACAAGGACGTCGGCCCATTCATATACTTCATCCGGGTGCCCGCCGAGGCCAGGTCCGAGTTGATCAGGTACCTGGAAACCCGCGGCATCCCGACTGGCATTCACTTCCAGAGCGCCCACGACTTCACCTTCTACAGTCAGGCCAAACGAGGCGATCTGTCGGTCACCGATCGGGTGTCACGTCAGGAGCTGACGCTCCCGCTGTGGTCACACATGGAGGAAGCGGTGCTCGACCGGGTTGCCGCAGCAATAGCCGCCTTCTTTGGGGCGTAGCAAAGAGAGGTTCTTAGATATCCATGGAGACACTTCTCTCGTCGGGGTTGACGCGAGCTCAGCTCCTGGGATCGCCACTCACGGCATTCCTCTCAGCCGTCGCGACCTTGACTGCCGTATGGGCAGCGGCTGGCCCGCATCCGGTGACAGAGATCTCCGGTGACGCGCCGTACTACGTGGCCATGTGGAGGGAACCGGGCGAGCCCACCGCGCCGCCCTACACGTACCGGGTTCTTACCCCCTGGTTGGTGCGGTTGACGGGGCTGGATGCTTTCTGGGGCTTCGCCGTCGTCAGCATCGCGGGTCTTGCCGTCACTGCGGTACTTCTCTGGGCAACAGTTCTGCGCGACGGCACTCTGGTGCAGGCGTGGCTGGCACTCGGGCTCTTCGTCCTTTCGCCGGCCGCAGTCTTCTCAGTGGCCGACCACTACCGCGTCGACGCCGTCGCGTACGCCTTCCTTGCCGGGGTTCTTCTGCTGTTGCGTCGCGGCCAGCTCACGTTGGCGGCGATCACGTGTGTCTGTGGCCTCCTCGCTAAGGAATCAGTACTGTTCGCCGCACCCATCGTGCTGCTGTTGGCATGGAAGGCACGCGCCAGGGCTTCCATGGTCATTCTCCTCGTCGGCGCCCCAGCGCTCTACCTGGTCATGCACCGCACCAACCTGATCGCGAAGGGTGCCGGACGGGAGTTCCCCTATTTTACGCAGAGTAACCTGAACTTGGTCGTCAGCCATCAGGGCGGCGTGCTCAGAGCGATACTCATCGCCATCGTGGTCGGCTTCGGGCCGCTGGCTGTGGCCGCTATCCTCGGCTCGCAGGCGGCGGACAAGACGGAGCGCTTGTGGGCGCTGCTGCTCATTCCTTTCACACTGAGCGTCATCATCGCCGGTGACTGGATTCGCATGCTTGCCTACGCCGCCGTCGTCTTCGTACCAATCGCCGCCGCGTATGGGCGCTCCGTGACGGGTGCCGGTCTCACGCTTGGAGCCACAGCCATATCGTCGATCGGCGTACAGAAGATGCCGGGGACCTGGCTTCAGGTTGTCGCGGGGACCGCCGTCATCGTCGTCTATGCGATCCTCGCGCGCTATTCTCGATCGCGCGGATCCGCACACGTAGATTACGAGCGGCTGCGTCCTGCATCACAGCGCCGCTCAGTAGAGTTCCCCGAGCGCCTCCGGTGAGAATCACACCGCTGGCCGCCATGCGCTTGCCCACGCAGCAGAGTCAGGAGGAGGTCCGATCACGTGAACGCAACCCTTGACGTCCCGGTGCTGCTGCTCGCCTTCAACCGCCCCGAGAAGACTCAGCGCGTGTTCGACGCTGTGCGCGCTGCAGCGCCCTCACGCCTCTACCTGGCTGCCGACGGGCCGCGTACCGACGTCCCCTCCGACGCCGACAGCTGCGAGCGCACCCGACGCGTACTGGACGCGGTCGACTGGCCGTGTGCCGTGCGTCGGCTTTACCAGCCCAGCAACCTCGGGTGCAAGCGTGGCGTCGGAGGCGCCATCGACTGGTTCCTCGCCCACGAGGAGAGCGGCATCATCCTCGAGGACGACTGCCTCCCCACGCCCGACTTCTTCTGGTTCTGCGCCGAACTGCTCGAGCGATACCGCAACGATCCCGAGGTCATGATGATCGGCGGGTACAACCCGTTCGGAACGTGGGACGACAGTGGCACGAGCTATGTCTTCAATCGGTCCGCGCCATTCTGGGGATGGGCGACGTGGCGGACGGCGTGGGCCCGCTATGACCCTGCGATGATCAGATGGGCCACCCCGGACGGGCGCGCGCTGGTCCGGTCGAGAATGCGGCCCGCCGCGTACCGCGTCGCCCGCCAACGGTTCGACAAGGTCTACGACGGCCGCCTGGACTCGTGGGGATTCGCCTGGACGTTCGCGATTCTGCTGCACGACGGCGTCTCGGTGTGGCCGACGCGGAACCTGGTCACCAACATCGGCTTCGACAGCGAGGCCACCCACACCAGACGCCGGTGGTCGCACGAGAACGGGGTGCCGACCAACGCGCTCGAGCGACCCCTGCGGCACCCCTCATCGACGACGCCGGACCCCCACTTCGAACGAGCGCTGTTCAGGAATCACTACCCGCTGGGGCGGCGGCTCGTCGCAGCTCTCCCGCCGCAGGCTCAAGAACGCGTCCGTGCTGCCGTGTACCGGCTCTCCGCTGCCGGTCTGCGGGGGTCGCCATGACGCACCACGAACGTCGACGCCCGCGTCGTACCGGAGCGAGGGAGGTCGGACGACTCCGGATTCGACCGGAGCCAGTCGTTGTCGTTCCAGGTGAGAGAGAGGGATCCCTTGCGGGATGACCGTGAGTTCGTGCTGCCCGAGGCCCCGTCGGTGTCCGACGTGAGCAGCTCCGGGCTCGAGGAACCGAGCCTTGCAGCATCGCTGTGGCGGTACCGGCGCGTCATTGCCACCGTGGCGGCCATCGCCGCCATCAGTGGGTTCGCCGTAGCGCTGCTCCTGCCGGCCCGGTATGCGGCTGAGGCCACTGTGATACCACGCGATCCGGGCACCCCTGCGGCTCTGACGCTGGACGGGTCCTCCCGATCGGGCGACCATGACGTGTTCATGGCCACCCAGGCCGAGATCGCCGGCTCGGATCCGGTGCTCGGGCGAGCGCTTCGGGCCCTCAAGCGCAGCGAGACACCCGACGCCATGAGGCAATCGGTCGGCGTGAGCACCTCGTCGGACCGGGCGTCGGTCGTGATCCGGGCGACGTCAGCGACACCCGACGACGCGGTGCGCGTGGCGAACGCGGTCGGCGCTGCCTACCAGCAGGTGTCGGGCGAGCGCATGGACGCTGAGTTCGAGGACGTGCTGACCCGGCTGGAGCGGGTCAGGCACCAGCGGGAGGCCGAGTTGGACTCGATCCAGACGGCGAAAGCACGGTCGAGCGGTGCCGCCGCGGCCACCCTCGATCGCCGGGCGCTGTTCGTGGCCAACCTGATCGGCGCGATACAGGTCCACGAGGACGACATCGCCTCCGATGCCGCCGTCTACGGCTCGGGGATCCAGATGTTCCGCCCCGCGGTGAAGGCCCAACCGTCCCAGCCCAAGCCGGTGCTCATCGCGCTGTTCGGTGGGGTGCTCGGGCTCGTCGTCGCCGCTGGCTGGGCCTGGCGGGCAGCAGGTCGCGACCGCCGAGTAGAGGCGGACGGTGACTCGGAGGCGATCCTCGGCGTGCCGAGGCTCGGTGAGATACCCAAGCCCGGCGCGACCTCTCGAACACGAGGTGAGCCAACGCCCTGGCCGAACGAGCCGGACCCCGACACCGCGGAGGCCTACCACGTCCTGCTCGCCTCGTTGCGACACGCGATGTCCAGAACGGGGGGCAAAGTTGTCGCCGCCTCGAGCGCGACACCGGACGCCGGAGCGACCCCGACCGTGCTCAACCTCGCGATCGCGGCACGACGGGAGGGATGCAAGGTCCTTCTCGTCGATGCCGACGAGCGAACGCACCGGCTCTCACTGCTCTGCGGCGAAGGCGACACCTTCGACGTGATCACGGTGAAGTCCGATGGCAGCGAGTGTTCCACCGTCGGCCCCGACGGAGCCGTGCTCCAGATCGCGCGGACCGAGCAGAACGGCCGTCACCCGGCTCTCTTCTTCCGCTCACCGCCCTTCCGTCGACTGGTCCGCGCCTGCGTTGAGTCGGCCGACCTCGTCCTGATCGACACACCGGCAGTGCTGGCTGCCTCGGAGACCGTCACGATCGCCGACAGTGCCGACGCCGTGCTCCTGGTGGTCCATCGAGGTACGCCTCTGGCCGACCTGAAGCGGGTCCGTGAGCGGCTCGCCGTCACCGATACCCCACTGGCCGGCTACGTGCTCCACCAAGCGCCTGTGCACCACCGACCCCGCGGTGGCTACCGGTTCGGTTGGCCGAGGAGACAACGCGGCAGTCAGGTGCGTGGCGAGAACGCCGCGCAGAGCGTCACTTCGCACCGGGAGGAACGATGGCCGACCCACGCATCGCCGCGGTCATGACGGTCCACAACCGGAAGGACCTGACGCTGGCCTGCCTGGACCGGCTCCGCGCCCAGCACGTGCCAGGTACCACGCTCGACGTCTTCGTGCTCGACGACGCCAGTACGGACGGCACAGCCGAAGCCGTGATCCGGCGCCATCCCGAGGTCAGACTTCTCCGGGGCAATGGCGACCTGTACTGGGGCGGCGGCATGCAGCGTGCCCTCGGCGCGGCCATGGCGGACGACTACGACTACTACCTGTGGATGAATGACGACACCACGCTCGACGACGGGGCGCTCTCCCTGCTGCTCGGCTGCGAACTCGAGGTGCGGGAACGGGGCCACGGTCCGGTCATCGTGGTCGGATCGACGAGACACCCGGACACCGGCGAACTCACCTATGGGGGCCGGGTTCGCCTCTCGCGCCGGCGGCCGCTCGGATGGACGCTCGTCGAGCCCGGCAGCGAGCCGCGCCCCTGCGAGACGATGAACGGGAACACCGTCCTCGTCCCTCGGGCAGTCGTGGAGCGGGTCGGCACCATAGATCCTGCCTACGTCCAGCAGATGGGTGACTTCGACTACGGGCTCCGGGCGCGCGCCGCCGGCTGTGAGGTCTGGGTCGCCCCCGGCACGGTGGGGACCTGCGCCTCCCACCCGGCACGCCGGACAGACCTCCAACCGCTCCGGCAGGAACTGGCCCGCCTCTGGTCGGTCAAGGAACTGTCCCCGAAGCCCTGGTTCGTCTTCACCCGTCGGTGGGCCGGTCCACTGTGGCCCGTCTACTGGCTGAGCCCCTACCTGCGCAGGGGACTCGGCCTGATCCTCGAGCGCATCTCCCTTCGCCGCATCGTCGCCACGTTCGGCAGGCGGACGGCGTGAGCGCGCCGGAGAGCGACGAGACCGGCGCCGGTGCGCCCCCGACCGCTGCCGGGGGGGGACTGACGGCTCAGGCGGCGTCCGGCCTGAGCTGGTCCTCGGTGTCCACGATGGCCCTTGTGGTCGCCAACCTCGCCTACACCGCGACCGTGTCGCGTCTGCTCGACCCGACCGCGTTCGGACTCGTGGCCATGGCGAACCTCGTCGTCCTGTTCGGCCAGTACTTCGCGCGCATGGGGCTGGCCTCCGCTCTGGTACAGAAGGCCTCGCTCTCGGACGACGAGATCCGTGCCGCCTCCACCGCCGGCATCCTGATCGGTCTGGGCTGCACAGGTCTGGTGTGGCTTGTTGCGCCGGCGGTCGGCAGCCTGTTCCACAGCCAGGAACTCGTCCCGGTGCTGCGTGGCCTGGGGCTGTCCTTCCTGTTCGTCGGCTGGTCCATGACCGGCGTCGGACTGCTCCTCCGTGGGCTCCGGTTCCGGGCCCGGTCCATGGTCTCGGTCGCGGCGTACGTGGTCGGCTATCTGGTCGTGGGGGTAGGGCTGGCCCTCCTCGGGGCCGGGGTGTGGAGCCTGGTGGCAGCAGCGGTCAGCTCGACGGTGATCCAGGCGGCGTGGCAATACGCCCTGGTGCGCCATCCGGTGCGTCCGGTGCTGCGCTGGCAGCCGTACCGGTCGGTCTGCGGCTACGGGACCCAGCTGTCGGTCGCCCACGTCCTGGACTACCTCGGCGGCAACCTCGACACCTTCACGGTCGCCCGCATCGCCGATGCAGCCGTGGTCGGTCAGTACAGCAGGGGCTACTACTTGGTCTTCCAACCGCTCAGCAACTATCTGTCAGCCACGTTGAACACCGTGGTGTTCGCAACCCTCAGCAGGCTCCAGGATGATCTCCCTCGGCTGCGCCGCGGCTACCTGAGCGTAGCGTCGCTCGGCGCGCTCCTGGTGTTTCCGCTCTGTGCCGGCATGGCAGTGGCAGCACCCGAACTGGTCGCTGTCGTGCTCGGGCCGCAGTGGGGGCCCGTCACGGGGCTGATCCCGTGGTTCGCGGCGGCAGGGGGCTGCCATGTGGTGTCCCAGCTGGCCCAGTCACTGGCAGAGGCGCGGGCCGAGCTGAACCGGTCCGTCGCCGTACAGGTGGCCTACCTTGTCGCGCTCGCCGTACTCATCATGCTTGCCCTGCCGTTTCGCTCACGAGGCGTGTGGGTGATCGGAGCGGCAGTGGCGACCGCCGAGGCGCTGCGATACCTCGGCTACCTCGCCCTGGTCCACCGGGTGCTCGGATTGCCCGGGGCGCGGTTGTGGCGGGCACACTACCCGGCAGCGTTCGCAAGCGCCGGTGTCGCAGTCATGGTGGCCGCCGTCGGTCGGTTGCTCACCGAGACCCCTTCGTTCGTCGTCCTCGTCGCCGAGATCGCGACCGGGACGGTCGCGTTGGGACTGTGCATCCGGCTGTGTCCCGTCCCCGCCGTCCGTGCCGACCTGTGGGGGCGTCTGGAGTCGGGCGGGCTGCTCGGTTCGCCCGACGGTCGGCGGTGGAGCCTGGCGATCCTCGCGCTGGGCCCCCAGGACGGGACCTCCCTGGAGGTGCGGCCGTGATCCTCACGCTACTGCCGGGCGTGTCACTGAAGTCCAGTCTCTGAGGTGAGTCGAATGTCTTTTCTCCTAAGCAAGGCAAGCGGCTGTGTCCGCCTTGGCTTCAGGTTTGTTTCGTTGGCGCACGTCGCTCGACTCAAGGCGAAGGGAGTGATGATGGGGGAAGGGGTTAGACTCATTGGTCGGCCTATTATCTCGATGGCTCCCCAGTCTTGCATCCAATTTGGTGACAGAGTGCACTTGGTCTCGGCACCGAGCCAGACCTCACTCGCAGTATCTCACCCCGTGGTTATCCGCACCCTGGCTCCTAAAGCCAGGATTTGTATCGGGCCGGATGTCGGAATGAGCGGTGGCTCGATCTGTAGCGCGGTCAGCGTCGTGATCGGTCGCGGGAGCATGTTGGGTGCCGACGTGACGATCGCCGACACAGACTTTCACCCTATTGACACTGAAGACAGAAGGTACCGTCCTTTGCCGGAGGGGAACGCGAGCGACGCGGTGGTCATCGGCAACAATGTCTTTCTCGGGACGCGAACCGTCGTACTCAAAGGTGTAACGATCGGCGACAATTCCGTGATTGGCGCGGGAAGTGTGGTCACGCGCGACATACCAGGGAACTCCGTCGCCGCCGGCCAGCCAGCCAAGGTCATTCGTTGTCTTTCGTTGGGAGACGCAGGCGCGCAACAGAAGAGCCCGCAGGTCCTGATGCGCGGTGAGGAATGGAACGATACTGATTTGTTTGGTCAAGTCTGACGTTCAACGTCATCCGCCCGAGAATCGACCCGACACCACGGAACCAGCCGGGAACGCTCAGCTTCCGTCAACCTCAGTACGGCCTCAGGTCGCCTCCTCCTCCATCGCTGGTGCGCGGTGGAGGGCGACAGGAGGAGGGACCGCCGGGAGTGGGTGGTAGTTCCTCCTGCGTGCTGGCATTCTCGCCCCCGCGGTGGAAACGGCGATCGCGATACCCGTAACGATGCCCTGTTCCAGGCCGGGGGACCAGGCCGTGTACCAGATTATCTGCGTCGCCAGAAGTGCGGGGAGCACGCTGGGGTCGAACAACCCGGCGCCGCCGCTGACCGAGACCCTCCTCCAAAGCCGCCCCAGCAACCCGGCCGTGAGAGCGACGATGGCCACCAGCCCGCCCAACCCCGCCCTGATCATCACCTCGAGGTAGAAGTTGTGCGGATTGGACACCACCTTGGACCCTTCCACCTCCCGAGCGAACCCGCTGCCGAAGGGCCTTCCCACGATCCAGTTCACCGGGCTCTCCGACCAGCTGGCGCCCAGGTATGACCAGCCCTCGACCCGCCAGGTCACGGATCCTGTGCTCGTCGTACCTGATGGGCTGTCGTCCCGTACCAGGACGTCGCTGGCAAAGAACACGGCCGTGAGGATTGACCCGGCGACGAGCAGGGCGACCGCGCGCGGCCCGAGTCTGCGGCCGCGCAGCACGAGGACCGCCACGCCGACGAGCATTGCCGCCCAGACGGTCCGCCGGTCCAGGACCATCAAGAAAACCAGCAGGAGGGCTGCGAACCACCGGGCCCACCTGGGATGCCCGCGCCGCAGCCAGGAGGGGACCGTCAGAATGAATGGTCCGAGCAGGAAGAAGGCATAAGGCCCGTTCAATACCCGGACGGCGATTTCTACACCGTAACGCTCGGCAGGCACCCCGAGGTCGATTCCGGCAAAGACGTTGAGCCAGCGTGCGCACGCGAGCAGCATCATGAGGACGGCCGCGATCAGCCAGATCTGGCCGATGCGATCGTAGAGCTCCACGCTTGGTCGGAAGGTTGCCATGTACAGCGCGGCCCCGACGAAGAAGATGTATAGGCGGGAATCATTGACGCTGGGCTGGATCCCATAGAAGGCGATGCCGCGAATCAGGGACGCCAGGAGCAGGAAGCCCAGCAGGATCAGCCAGCGCTGATATCGGCCGAAGCGACGCAGCCTCAGGCACCGAGCAAGGCCAGCTCCGAGCACCGTGACGGCCACCACGTCGGTGACCCCGACCCTCGCGCCCGACACGTGCACCGAAGGCACGTCGTAGACGAACACCGCTTCGACGACCGCCGAGAGGAAGACGAGCGCGGCTCCGACCTCGGCCCGCCTGATCGTCAGCTCGAGCAGTGCTATGCCGAACCCGGCGACGATCACGAGGGCGAGGCCCAGGAGTATGAGAGTCACGGGCGCGCCTCCGTCACAGCTCGATCCGATCGGCCCAGGATCAGGAGCAGACTGCCACCGTTCCAATAGTGCTGGCCGCCGCCGCGGATCACACGGACGCGAGGATGGCGCTGCAGAACGGCGTCAGCCGTGCCGTCGGTACTGGCATCATCGAGAACGAATGCGTCGAGTGTGGTGCGCGGGGCATGGCGGGTCTGCAGGGAATCAAGGCACAGAAGCGTCAGATCCTTGCGGTTGTGAACTAGCATGACTGCGGCGATGCGCGTATCCATCATGCGCTCTCCCTGGTCCGACCGGGGTTGAGGGGTGACCACATCGGTCACCTGTCTGTGGGGGCGCCCATACTGGAGCGACCTGCTGGCTCCCCCTGCGGCGCACCAGATTCGGGCACGACGGGCCTGGTCGACCCCCGTCGGGTGCGGCTGGCCCGGAGACGGCGGCCGCCTGTTCGTCGGCAGTGCTGATCGCGTTCGCCAGCCCGGGCGGCCTCCCCCGGGGCCCTCATCGTGACGGACGCTTGGTCGCTCGACAAACCCACCATGACCGAGCACTGCGCATCACCAGCTGTCCCGGCGCGTTCGACGATCCGGTCCCGTGATGCCCCGAATCTCTCCCTTGGCTGACACGACGAGGAAGGTCGGGACGACGCCGTCCGCCACATCAGGGCTGTTGCTTTCCGATCACGACAGCCCTTCGCCTCCCTTCGCGCAGGTGTGTCCCTGCTCCCACCCTTCCACATCAGCGGGATAAATCCGACTATATAGTGCGCGAAGGGGTTCTACGACAAAACGTGATAACGCGGCCGGGGACAACCCCGTAGTCGCGCCACGGCCAGGCATCCTCCATCGACCGCACGCGCACTACCTGTCCCACTGCGCACCTGGTCCACGCCCCGGTACACCCCTGGCTGAACCAGAGTGAGATCCGCTTCTCCGTCGTCCACCGAAAAGTCATCTCACCTAACGACTTCACCGACACAGACCAGGTCCGGCAACGACTCGTCGCGGCGGACGGGGGAAGCGGAACGCACCCGCAGCAAGGACCAGGGCGAGAACAGCAGCCATGAGGGTGCAGTGCCGACGCCGGTCGGAGGGCGGCGTAACCTCACCACGAGGAACCCGACCGGACGAACGAGGCAAGCCGGGTTGATATCGCGTGCCGCACTGCCTGCGCCGCAATACCCATGGCGCCGCCACTGACGTGGCGCCTCGCTAGGCCGCCCAAGGCAGGGTCGCGGTAGCGAAGGCGACCCGGACCGGCAACCACCTGGGAGACAGACCCAGGCTCCTGACCGCCGGCAGGCGGAAGAGTTGGAGCACATCCCTGGCCTCGGCGCGCCGCCCAGCCCTCAGGCGACGGTAGGCTCCGGCGAGGATGAACTGGTGCAGGTAGTCGGTCTGCCAACGCCGCACCTCACGCTCGGGCACGACGCCGGAGGCGACAGCCCGGTCGAAGACCTCACCGAGAGCCTCGATCGTGCGGGGATTCCACATCCCCGTGGTGGCTGCGGCTTCGTGGATCGTGTAGGCGCACGTGGTGATGGGCAGGCAGCGAGCACCGTGGCGGGAGAACAGTTTCACCCACATGTCGGTGTCGGTCGCGTCGCCCACCGACGGGTCGAACATTCCCGCTTCGATGAGCGCAGCCCGGCGCACCACGACCATCGGCTCGCGCACGAAGGCGGAGTTGCGCAGGAGTTGCCCCAGCGCCTCCCGTGGAGGCAGGTAACGCTCCTGCTCGAAGACCTGCTCCCGCCGCTTGACGCCGGCCGCGTCCACGATGTGCGACCCGAAAATCAGCACCTGCTCCTGCGATGCGGCACGTCGAAGCGCGTCCACCATGAGCGGACCGCGGCCGGGAAGCATGAGGTCGTCGTCGTCCAACTGCTGGGCCCACTCCCCCGTCGCCAGTTCCGCGGCACGGTTCATGTTCTGCACCAGCGGCAGTGCGGGCCGGTTCCAGACGTACCGGTGGCCACCGGGCCAGTCGCGCAGCAGACGCTCCACCACACGCCCGCTCGCGTCGGTGTCCGAGCCGTCCGAGACCGTCACCTCGACGCACTCCGCGACCGGGGCCATCGCCGTCGCGAGCGATGTCAGCGCTCGTTCCAACAGTTCCGGGCGATTTCTGGTCGGCATGGTGATCGACAGCACCGGATCCGTCACGGCAGAACCTCCGACGTGAAAAGGGTCTGTCCATCCTCCGCGCCACGGCGGTGTCCTGGCAAGACCTTGGCCGAGCCGACGCGTCCGCCGGAGTCGTCCGTTGCCGTGCGGCCGCACCCGGACTCGTTCGCGCTGAGCACGAAACCACTGCGCGCTCAGCCATCGCGGACGACGAAACGCGCGCGAGCAGTGCCCGGTGGGACGACGGTCATCCCGCCGGGCACTCTCGGACCGCTCAGGCAGGCCTTGGGAAGGAACGGTCTTCCACCGTGGAGGGCGGTGTCAGAAAGCCGCCGTGCCGTTCGGCGTCCCCAGGCCAGTGGGACCGTCCCAGGACGCACCGGAGGTGCACAGTACCAGCGGAAAGCAGGCACCGTTGGAGCCGGAGGTCACGTCGTTGACGGTGGTGGCCCCGTAGCGGAGGTAAGGGAGACTGTTGGGGTAGTTGACCGAGGAGGCATCCCCGGCGAGAGCGTAGACCGACGCGATGATCGGGGCGGCGGCGCTCGTGCCTCCGAAGACCAGCCAGCCGGACAGGCCCTGGTACCTGACGGAGTCGTAGACTGCGACCCCGGTGTACGGGTCGGCAACCGCGGAGACATCTGCCTCGGCGCGCCTGGCACACCCCGTGGTGAAGGACGCGGCCGCCGACAGCGCCGCGTTGTACTGCGAGCAGCCGCTGCCAGCGCCCGACCAGGCCGTCTCGGCCCACCCGCGGCTCGAGCTGTCCCGTCGCAGCGACGTGCCGCCAACCGCTGTCACGTACGCGGACGAGGCTGGGTAGCCGGCGCCGACGCCGCTGTCGCCCGTGCTGGCCGTGATCGCAATGCCGGGGTGGTTGTAGTAGGAGCCGTACGTGCTGTCGGCAAGGTCCGACGTGCCATAGCTGTTGCTGATGGCCACGGCGCCCAGCCGTGCGGCGGTGTTGACCGCGGTACCCAGATTGGCCAGCGAGGCCGAGTTCGCCTCCACCAGCAGGATCTTGCAGCCGGGGCAGATCGCACTGACCATGTCGAGGTCCAGGGAGATCTCCTGCGCCCACCCGCCGTTGGCGGGCGGGTACACGCTGGCGCCCCCGCTCTGGTTGACCTTCCGGAAGCATCCGTTAACGGTGGTGCAGGGAGCAAGACCGTACATGGCGCGGTAGGTGGCCAGATCGGACTCGGCACTCTTGTCGTCGTAGGCGTCGACGACGGCGACCGTGGCTGCCGAACCCAGACCGGTCAGGTTGTAGGCGCTGCGCAGGTCGCTCGGCCCGTATCCGGCCGGGAGGCCCTGCGCAGCAGGTGCCGCCGTGCCGTTCCCGGCAGCCGGCGGGTCGAACTGGTCGACGATGTCGGTGCGCACCACGGCGTCGCACGCCGCGACGTCACCGGTGGTGTGGGCACAGGACCTCTGGCTGTGTGCCGCGGCGGCGGGGGGCGGATCCGCGTGCGCGGCGCTTCCCCCCAGCGTGGACGCGGCTGACAGCACCGCGGCGGCAACCGCGGTCGCTGCGAACGGACGGCGCAAGTGCACGATGGGCTCCGAAGGTCGGTGCACGGCCCGGCAGAGCCGGGCGGGCAAGGAAGGGTCAGAACGAGCGACCGTCTGGGTGCCGGAGCTGGCGTTGCTGACCGGCTCACCAGGCACGACGGTCAGGCACGTTCCACGATCACCGGTGACCCTAGACGATACCTACCCTGGGTGTCTGATTGACTTCGGAGTGTTTCAGCAATCGGCGGTA
>DATDMG010000213.1:0-17438 GCA_036518955.1 Kineosporiaceae bacterium
GAGGGTGGACGTCATGCCATCCACCTGCCCCGACGAGAGTGGAGGCCCGACGGGGAGCGGAGGCCCCGGCCGGGGCGAGGTGCTCGCCGCGGCCCGGGCCACCTCTGTCGCGTTCATCGCCACCGGCTTCGCCTTCGCCAGTTGGGCCTCCCGGATCCCTCAGGTGCGTGACCGCCTGCACCTCGACCCCGCCGAGCTGGGTCTGGTGCTGCTGGCGATCGCGGCCGGGGCGCTGATCGCACTGCCGCTGTCCGGGTCGATCGTGGGGCGTTTCGGGTCCCGGCGCACCGTCCAGGCCCTCGCTCTGGTGGACGGGGTGGCCGTGGCGGTGGTGGCGGTCGGGTACCGGTTCGACGTCGTCCCGGTGCTGGTCGGGCTGTTCCTGTTCGGGTTCGCCCAGGGTGGCTGGGACGTCGCGATGAACGTCCAGGGGGCGGCCGTGGAGCGCCGGCTGGGGCGGTCGATCATGCCGCGGTTCCATGCCGGGTTCAGCGTCGGAACGGTCGCCGGGGCGTTGATCGGTGCGGCGATGGTCGCGCTGTCGGTCCCGGTGACCGTGCACCTGCTCCCCGTCGGGGCGCTCGTCGCGACCGTGGTTCCGGTCAGCGTGCGGCGGTTCGTCCCGGACGCCGACGACCAGGCCGTCGCCACCGCCGGCGGGCGGTCGCCGCGGGCGCTGTCCGCCTGGCGGGAGCCGCGCACGGTGCTGGTCGGCCTGCTGGTGCTGGTGTTCGCGTTCGCCGAGGGGACCGGCAACGACTGGACCGGGGTCGGCCTGATCGACGACTACCACGTCAGCCCGTCCGTCGGCACGCTCGGCTTCGCGACGTTCCTGACCGCGATGACCGTGGCCCGCTGGGTCGGCCCGGCCGTGCTGGACCGCTGGGGACGGGTAACCACCCTGCGGGTTCTCGCGGTCACCGGGGTGGCCGGTGTCGCCCTGCTCGTCGCGGGCGGCGAACTGGTGGGAGGTGACCTGGCGGGCGCCGCGGTGCCGATGGCGTTCGCCGGGCTGCTCCTCTGGGGGCTCGGGGTGTCCCTGGGGTTCCCGGTCGGGATGAGCGCCGGGGCCGACCAGCCCGCGATGGCCGCACCGCGGGTGAGTGTCATCTCCTCGATCGGGTATTGCGCCTTCCTGGCCGGGCCGCCCGCGGTCGGGTTCCTCGCCGACCGGACGACCGTGCTGCTCGCGACGGTGTCGGTGGCGGTCCTGCTGGCGGTCGCCGTCCTGCTCACCGCGGTGGTCAGCCCGCTGCCGCAGAACGATCCGGACGTCGCCGAGGCCGTGGTCTCTCCGGGCCCCCGTCCCCCGGACCTGACCCCTGACCCCGGCGCGGCGCACCGGAGATCTTGACGGTCTCCGACCCCGGAACCCCATTCGTGCGTCGAGGCTGGAGTCGGCGCGCGGGCGGGGGTTCGTCGATGCCATGGCGCTGAGCGTCACCGGCACCGGTGGAGGTTGTTGCTGGGGGCAGCAAGGCCTGGGACATCAGTTGGCGGGACCGCACTGCTGTCATGCCCCACGACACCGCTGCCCTGTTTCCCCGGCCGTACGACGCTGTGCTCGGAGAATCGTGTATCTGGCCGACGGCGTGAAGGCTCGGTGACACTGAAGACGACCGGCGAGATTCGCACGGGCCGGATGCCCGGGCGCTGAGATCCTTCAGCGCCCGGGTGGTTCCTGCCGTGTCGGCGCGGGAGGCGATGCGCGATGGTTGCCCTGGGACCTCGCAGAATCCGCCGAGGATCGGCGGGGTACCGGTCTCTCACCGGCGCCGCGCTCATCGGACTCGGTCTGTCGATCGCCCCGTTCGTCTCGGCCGCCGTCTCGGCGGGGGGCCCTGCGGCCGACGGTCCGGGTGCCGGGTCGTCCTGGACGACGGGCAACAAGGTGGCGGTGGGGACGGCGGCCACCGCGACCAGCAAGATATGGTTCACCGCGGCCGGAGGGATCACCACGGAGGTCTTCTATCCGCGCGCCGACGTAGCCGACGTCCAGGACCTGCAGTACGTCGTCACCGATGGCAGTACCTTCGTCGACCTCGAGCGGGATGCCACCGACCACGCCGTCACCATGCCGGACGAAAGAGCACTCGAGTACACGATCACCAACACGGCGAAGAGTGGTAGGTACCGGCTGACCAACACGTACGTCACAGATCCGGACAGGGACACTCTGCTGATCAGGACCAGATTCCAGTCGCTGGTCGCCGGCAGCTACACGGTCTATGTCTTGTACAACCCATCCCTTTCCGGCGGCGCTGGGAACGACGACGCGAGGTGGGACGGCGCGAACGACGCCCTGATCGCGACCGACTCCCGGCCGGCGTTCAGTGGCATGTCGGCGGTGGCGACCGCGCTGAAGGTCTCCTCCGGTTGGGTGGCGCACGACAACGGCTACGTGGGGAGAGCCAGCGACGGGTATGTCGACCTTCGGGCGGACGAGCGGCTGGACAACGCATTCGACAGCGTCTCCGCCCCGGGAAACACCGTCCAACTCGGCCAGGTCGGCGGCGTCGGTGCGGACACGACGTTCTCGCTGGCCCTGGGCTTCGGCTCCGACGCCGCCAGGGCGCTCAGCGCGGCGAACGGGTCGTTGACAGCCGGCTTCACCGCCGTCGAAGCCAGCTACCGCAGCGGTTGGAACGACTACGTCAACACCCTCCCTGCCGCCCCCGCCAGCGTGTCGGGCGACACCGAACTCCGCCGCACCTACTACGTCGGCGTCATGTCTCTGCACGCCGTCGAGGACAAGACCTTCGCGGGTGGCAGCGTCGCCGGGCTCGCGACCCCGTGGGGCGACACGAAGGACGCCGACACGCTCAACGACGGCTACCACCGGGTCTGGGGCCGAGATCTCTACCAGCAGGCCACCGCAGTCCTGGCGGCCGGTGACCGTGCGCAGGCGACGCGGATGGCTCGCTGGTTGTGGGACAACCAGTTCATCGGAACCTGGACCCAGGGCGACAACGTCTGGTACGGGCCGGGCGCATTTCCTCGGTACTCGCCCGTCAGCGGGGTGACCGGCGCGACCCCGCAACAGTTGGGTTGCTGCGAACAATACGACCAGGATGCCTTCGCCATCATCTTGGCCTGGATGACCGGGCTCCATGACGCGCCCACCGTAGCGAAGATCAAGATGACGGCCGCGCACATCCAGAGCAACGGACCGGACACCCCGGCGGAACGGTGGGAGGAGCAGCCCGGCAAGTCACCCTCGAGCATTGCTGCCGAGATCGCGGGACTTGTCACGGCGGCGGATATCGCCCGCGCGCAGGGCGACGTGGCGAGTGCCGGCAGTTGGGAGCGGACTGCCGACGCCTGGCGGGCCGCCCTCCCGGGCTGGACGTTCACCCAGAACGGCTTCTGGGGCGACCACCGGTACTACGACCGCGTCGAAGATGCGAGCGGTAACCCCGCGGACGGCGATACCCGATCCTTCAAGGAAGGCAACTACCTCGAACGCGACATCGTCGATGCCGGGTTCCTTGAACTGGTACGGCTCGGCGTCTACCCGCCCGCAGATCCGCTCGTCACCGGTTCGCTGCCGGAGACCGATATCGCGTTCGACGGGCACGCCCCGATGAAGATCACCTTGGCCAATGGTGACGTGTACTTCCACCGCTACGTCCATGACAGTTACGGGGAAAGCAGCACGGATGGGTCTGGTTGGGACGCCCAGAAATCGAACACGTGGGGTCGGCTGTGGCCGCTACTATCCGGTGAACGGGGTGAGTACGAGCTGGCCGATCACCGCTCCGCCACGCTCTTCCTGCAGTCCATGGCCGACAGCGGGAATGACGGGTACCTCATCCCGGAACAGGTCTGGGACCAGGCGGACGCCTTCGGGTTCTCGAAAGGACGAGCCACCGGAAGTGCAGCCCCCCTCGCGTGGGCGGAGGCCCAGTACGTCCGCCTCGCCCGCGGCATCGACGCCGGCCACCCCACCGAGACGCCCGCGGTCGTCCAGAAGCGGTATGGCACGAGCCATCCTTGACCTGGCCGCGCGGGGGCGGGCCGCACGGGGGCGGCCCGGACGGTTTCGTCGGGTGCCCGCCGGCGTGATCGGCCCAGCTCCCCGGTCGCGGTCAACCTGGTCTCCACGAGTTCCACCCTCCGCAGCGGTTCATGCGGTGGATCGACCACGAACCGGGGGGAGGGGTGACGCCGTCACGGGCGTCCTGCCGGCGGTGGGGTTGCCGAGTGTCAGGGCCAGGGCGACCGCCTGCGTCCTGGTCTGCACTCCGAGCTTGGTCAGCAGGCGGCTCACGTGCGTCTTCGCGGTGGTCTCCCGGATGCCGAGCGAGACCGCCAGTTGTCGGTTCGTCCCTCCGCTCGCCAACGCCTCCAACACCTGCCTCTCCCGCGGGCTGAGTGACTGCAGAGTCCGGCCCAGAGTGCCGGCGTCCTGCCCGGCCAGGGCTGCCGGTGGCCGCCAGCGCGCGGGACTGTTGCGGGCGAGCCACCGCGCGACCGTCGGATCGAGCACGACGTGGCCGCCGATCGTCGCACGGATGGCGGCAACCAGAGCGTCCGGGTCGTTCGGGCGGGACAGGACGCCGTGGGCTCCTGCCCGCAGGCAGTCCAGGGCCGTGGCCGCCTGCGCCTCCGGCTCCGCCGCCGGACGGGTGAGGATGATGATCGATGGGACCTGCGCGCCGCTCTCGGCGGCGGCTGCCGTGATCCGCGCAGTCGCCTGGATGCCGTCGAGGACGGGCAGGTCGAGCGCCATCAGCACCACGTCCGGGCGTTGTCTGGCAGCGGCCCGAACGGCCGCCGCGCCGTCCGCGGCGTGCGCCGTGACGACGACGGCGGAGTCTGGCTCGACGGATTGGCGCAACCTGGCCCGCCCGACGCCCTCGGCATCCGCGATCAGGCAACGGAGGCGACGGCGCGGCGAGGACTGCCCGACGTTCGTGGTGGCCATGATTGCCACTGTGTCGGGGTCCTCGTCCCGGGGAAACGGCAGTGCCCAAGCGGTGCTCGCCCGGTGATCAGATTCCCAGGCTGGGGCGTGCCCCTTCTCGTCCATTTCTCGACTCCGGTCGCTCGGGCGGCACCGCGCGGGGCTCGTGAAGGCGCCGCGGTGATGCGTCGTCCCCGGGCGCGCGGCAGAACACAGAAGCCGATCGTACGAGCGGCTGGGCGGGCATCCGAACGGGCCCAGCTGTCGGATCTGCGACATTTCGGTTCAGGGGCACCGCACGGGCCGGTCGCGGCCGGCACCGTTCGCTGCGGGAGGTCGACGCGTGTCGACCCGGGCACCGTCCGAGCTATCGCGCCGCGAAGGCGACGCCGCGAAGGCGACGTGCCTTCGCGGCGTTCGGTGTGGGGCGTTCGGCAATGGGCGTGGCGGACGGCGCCGGCCACCACCGTTTCGGTCAGAAGGTCGCGGTGAAGTCCCACATCCAGTCCGCCGAGCCGTCCCGCTCCGGAGCGGTCCTGGCGTTGCTCCTGCCCCGCAAGGAGGCCGGATCCGACGGGCACCCCGGCTTGTCGAAGGTGCTGGCCACGATCGTCGCCCCGTTGTCCACCTTGAACCCGGTCGGCTGCCAGTCCGAGCCCTGTGTGTCGTAGCAGCGGCTGAAACGGACAGCGGTCGTGCCGGGCTGGATGACCTGGAAGAGAATGGACTGCACGCCCGGGCTGGTCTTGACGTACAGGTTGTGGCGCTTGCCGCCGGTCGCGGGCGGCGCGGCCGTCGCCCCGGCCACCACGCCTCCTGCGGTGATCGCGAGCGCGGTCATCGCGGCGATCGCCGCGCCACGCCCGCCTGCCGAGGCCGCCATCAGCCGCATTCTTGACATAGTTGCCACTCCTCGGTGCGAAGGGAAAGGGAATCGGTGCGCCCGAGAGAGCCGTGAGCGGAGGTTCGGTCGCCTGCTGACAGGTCGAGCCGACCCCCGCTCACGGCCTCCGCCCCGTCACGAGGGCGGCGGGATCCGGTACTGCGCCTCCAACTGGGTCAAGGTGCGGGCGGCGAAGTCCCCGACCGTCTCGACCTCTCCGACGGCGACGGCGTACGTGATGGCCTGCGCCCCCCGGAGCCAGTTGATGGCGTTGATCATCCAGTATGCCGCCTTCATGAGGGTGAGGTTGAGCGCCGTCCCGGTAAGACACCCGGTCAGGGTGCTCGACAGGATCTCCCGCCAATCCTTCAGGCCGTTGATCGCATTGTTCACGGCGAGACCCAGGCCGCCCGCGAGGCATCCGGCGAGGGCCTCGAGTCTCGCGTCGACGATGGGCAGGCCGAACTGCAGGTACCCGAAAGCCATCACGGCCGCGGTGAGCGCGATATAGACGGCCGTATAGGCGATGTCGGCCATCGCGGGCTTCAGCCATACCATCGCGCCGCCGGAGTCGACGACGCCGCATGGCCCGACCTGGTACGCGGTCACCCTGAGCTTCCCGTCGAGCACCTGGTGGGAGGTGATCGTCCCGCTCGGCAGGTGGCTCTCCGCCACGGTCAGCGAGTCGGTGATGCCCTTCAGGAGATCGGCGGGGCCGCTGATCTCGGTGACGGAGCCGCTGCGGCACAGGCCGTCAGGCATCCTGTCCAGGAGCTTGCCCACGGGGGTGATGGTGAGACCGTTCGGGAGTTCCTCCGCGTGCGCCCTGCCCACGACCAGCACGGCACACATCGCGGCGACGACCATGAAGGCTACAGCAGCCCGCCGTCCCCGGAAGAATTTCTGATATTTCTTCCCACCGGGTGCTAGGGCCATTTCCCAGGTGAGTGTTGTCAACGATGCCCCCCGAGGGGGCGGCGTCTCGGTCTGAGATCCACGAGTGTTCCTCTCTACTGCAGGATCAGGTAATGGGAGAGCATCTGGTGGGACGGCGCCGGTGGGTTCGGTGTCGTCGGGTCCTGCCAGAAGAAGGCGTACATGAAGTCCGTACGCATGTTATTGCAGGGATCAGCGCCCAAGTCTGGGTCGAGGTACGTCTGATGCGTTCGCCCCCAGTCCTCACAGGTCCACTTGTGGACGGGGTTGGGGGAGATCTGGTCGAGGTCCGCGTAGCCGGTCTGGACGAGCTTGTACGGGTTGACGGGGGGGCAGTCGCCGTCCTTCTTGTAGTTCAGGCCGAGCGAGATGTGCATCAGGGGGTTGCTGTAGTTCCGGGGCGTAGCCTTGAAGGTGTACGCACAGATGCGACGGTTGCTCTCGGCGTGCGCCGCCGACCGGATGGACAGCGGGGTCGCCACGAGGGCGGCCGCCGTCAGCGCACCGAGAACGGCCCGCTTCCGCGGCCACCGAAAGGCCCCACGGCCAGGTATCTTCACAGTCATCTCCTCATGTGCCGGGTGGATGAAGGTTTCTGAATCACTCAGGGCCGCAGGTCCCAGACACTGCCCAGATCCCAGAGGCGCTGCTCGTGCCCGGTGTCGCTCGGCAAGGAGGTCGTCACGCCGAAGAAGCGGTCATCGCTCATGTAGGAGCACGGGTCGCCGCCGTCCCCGGACGAGGGGAGGCCCATCAGGTGCTGGAACTGCTCACAGGTCAGCTTCGGCTCCGGAGGGTTCTCCCAGGTGTCCGGCGGCGGCATGTAGGCACCGAGCGTGGCGGGAAGTGCGACCTTGTGCAGGTCGATCCGCGGGCACTTGCCGTCCTTCTTGTAGTCGACGACGAACGAGACCTGGCGCCCCTCGGGGTTCCCGACGTTCTGGGCCCACACGTAGCGGCAGATGCGACGCCCGGACAATGCGTGGGCGGGGGACCGGGACAACAAGGTCGTCGCGGCGGCGACAACGAGCAGGGCCACCAGCAGGTAGACAGGGACGGCGCGGCGGCGGCCGAGCAGGGCAACGGGCATGATGATCCTCCGAAGGGTGGACGGGGTACGGACATCTGACGGTCGGTAGCCGGAGCCGACGAGCGGGCGGCCCGCGATTCCGCTGAGCTGCCGTCCGCGGCAGAATCCGTGGCGTCTTCCCGGGCAGTCTCACGTTAGGCCGCTCGTGGCGGCCCGTCGTCCGCCGAAGGAAGTAGTAACCGAAGATAGTCGGAAGTCATTCCAAGTAATGACATCGCGATCGGGGCGGCCCGGTTGCGAAGGGTGAGCGGCTGCCGGCGTGAGGGCGCCTGGTATCGGTGCGCGCCCCTCGCTCGGCCGGCTTTCGGTGGGCCCGGGGCGCACTCGCCGGGCCGGGGAGGGGGACGTAAATGTTCGGTTTCGGAATAGTTCAGCAGTGCCCGGGGTGGGCTACGGTTTCCGTCGGCAGCTGCCCGGGGGCCCAAGAAATCAGCGCCGGTGGCGACCGGTGACGCTGGATACCCGGGGTTTCCCGTGGCAGCTGGCGACCAGTAGCGGTCAGCCTACCTCTCGTCGGAAGCACCACGGGTCGCGGACGGGCCGGGCGGCGGTCAGGGGCGGCAGGGGTCCTCCCCAGGCCGGTCAGGTCTGGATCGGGAAGGTGACGAGCGTGGTTGCCCCGGCCGCCAGCGCGATCGCCGAGCCGATGGTGAACGACCAGCGGGCGGTGGGCGAGCCGAGCCGCTCGCTGACGGCGGCGAAGAAGATCGCCAGGGCGAAGAGGACCGTGAGCAGCGAGTAGGCGTCCCCGCGGACGTTGTCCTGCAGCGCCTGCGCGAACCTGGCATCGGCCTGCTGGCCCACCGCCCGGGCCCGGGTCGCGTCGGGCGGTTCGTAGTCCGGCAGGTCGAACGGCGACGGAGCGCGCCGTCCGGAGGCGTCCCAGGCCGTGAACGCGCGGGCGAAGTGGGGAGTGAAGCGGGTCTCGACGTACGACCTGAGCCGCTCGTCACCCGTCGCCACGGCCTGGACGTAGACGGCCCAGATCGTCAGATCGCCCTGCCGTGCCGCGTTCGCGGCACCCTCCAGACTCGCCTGCCGCGTCCGCAGGCCGGCGGCCTCGTTGAAGGCGATCGACATCTGGCCGTCCCACTGGGACGTCTGGAAGCCGGACCACGCGGTGAGGACGGCCGCGACCGACAGGACCAGCAGGGCGATCGTCTCCCGCCGCCGTTCGGTGTCGGTGCGCCGGTGGGCCGGGGCCTCGCCGCTGGGTGCGGGCGCCTGCGGAACAGTGTCGGACATCGTCGGTCCCAGGCCGTCGGGTGCGGTCGTCATCAGGGGCCGCCCGGCGCTCCGGGAGTGGAGGACGGCGACGCCGGCGGCGCGCGCGGGGCGGGAGCGGGCTGGGCCGGGCGGGTGAGGAGGATCGTGAGGCTCACCACGAGGACCCAGGCCGGGAAGGCGAGCTGGACCCACGGGTTGTCCGTGGACACCACGAGCAGGGCCAACGCCTCGACGTAACCCAGGACGGCGACCCAGCGGGGGATCGACCGGGTGCGCAGCGCCAGGGTGCTCACGGACAGCGTGAACACCGCAGCCATGCGCATCGCGTAGACCGACACCAGGACGCGGGTGGCGCCGCGCCCCAGGTCCCACACGTCGGTCGCACCACCGACGGCCGTCCCTTCGCGGTCGAGGGCCTCCAGCATGCTGCTGCTGACGACGGCGCCCATGAACAGCATGGCGATGAACAACAGCCCGCTACCGAGAAAGACGGTGGAGAACAGACGGTCCTCCACCGCGCCGACCTGATCGCGGATGACGCCGATGAACCAGAGAAAGGCGATCCCCGCGAAGGGCACCGCCGCCAGGCCGACGCGGATTGCCGCGCGACGCCCGGCGTCTCCGGCGAGCTCGGTCCGCGCCGTCCCGGCCGCAGCCGAGCGGACCACGACGAGCACGCTGGTGAGCAGGACGGCGAAGAGGATGCCGGCGATAGCCGCCGACCTGCGGGTCCGCCACCGCCGAGCGGTCACCCCCGGAGCCTGCTCCGTCATCGCGGTCCGGTCACCGGGGACGTCAGCCATGCGCCACCTCCACCGGCGGTTCACCTGAGGTCGGCCGTGCATTCACCATCGCCGTCCCCCTCCGGTCCGGGCATCCTCCCGGAGGAATGACCTACGTCGCGGCGAGGGGCGGGGGTTCGCGACCTCCGCCGGCGCCGCCGGTACGAGGCGTCACCGCGCGGACCTCGCGGCCGATGTGCAGACACCTGGCGGTCACGATCGGCTCATCGTCACCTGGCCTGGTGGGCCGGCTGGTGGCGAGCCGGCGACGCGAGTCATCCGCGCGGAGTGAGTCTCCGCGCGCCGCGGAGCTTCACGATACGACGGGTGGACGACGCCGGGCTCCGCCGGATCGGTGGTCGGCGTCCGGGGACGTCACGAAGGAGCGGTGCGCCAGCGCACGCCCGCCGCATCACGGCGCTCGGGCGCGGCCCCGGGTCATCGGGCGCCTGGGGGATGGCCCACGCCTGGGCCGAGGCCCACCCGCGGGTTCATTCTCGTCGACTGGAGGAACCGGTTCATGACCACGTTCGATATCGGCAACGGGAACGTCCTCCTGTGGATGTTCGAGTTCTTCCTCTTCGCCCTCTGGTTCTGGCTGCTGATCGTGATCTTTTCCGATCTGTCCCGGGATCCGGATCTCTCGGGCGGCGTCAAGGTGCTGTGGGTCGTCGTCCTCATCGTGCTGCCCTTCATCGGGATCCTCGTCTATCTCCTGGTCCGAGGGGGTGGGATGGCACGGCGGGCCGAGAGGCAGCAGCAGGCGCTGCAGCAGCAGGTCGACCAACAGATCCGCGCGGCGGCCGGCTCCTCCACCTCTGCCGCGGAGCAGATCGCGCAGGCCAAGTCTCTTCTGGACGCCGGAGCGATCACCCAGGACGAGTTCGACCGGCTGAAGTCCAAGGCGCTCTCGGTGTGATCATCCCCGCCCTCGGCCCGCCGCTCCCGTGGTCCTGCCGCTCCCGTCGGCTCCACGCCTCGGGGGACTCCGCGTCACGGCAGGACGGGTGTGGCGACCTGGTTGCGCCCGGTGTGCTTCGCCCGGTACAGGGACAGGTCCGCCTGGAGCAGGAGCTGTTCCGGTGAGCTGCCGGGCCCGGGAACCAGGGTCGCCACACCGATGCTGACCGTCACCCGCCCATGGGTGGCCCGTTCGTGGGGTTCGTCGAGGTCGGCAACGGCAGCACGGATCCGCTCGGCGATCGTCGCGGCGGTGTTCCGACCGGTCCGGGGGAGGATCACGCAGAACTCCTCACCGCCGTACCGGGCGACCAGGTCGCTGCCCCGGATCGAGTTCCTGATCGTGCCGGCGACCGTGACCAGGCACCGGTCACCGGCCGGGTGCCCGTAGTGGTCGTTGTACTGCTTGAACTGGTCGACGTCGATCATCGCGACGGCGATCGGGTCGGCCGCGTGCAGGCAGCGGCGCCACTCGACGGCGAGGGCCTGGGTGAATCGCCGCCGGTTGGCGAGTCCGGTCAGGGGATCGGTCACGGCCAGCTGTTCGAGCTGCTGATTGGCCGCGGTCAGGGCCTGGGTGCGTTCGGCCACCTTGCGTTCCAGGGCGGCGTAGAGCCTGGCGTTCTCCAGGGTCACCGACAGCTGCCCGGCCAGGAGGTGGACGATGTCCTGCCGATCGATGCTGAAGGCGCCGCAGGCGTGCCGGTTGAGAAGGATCAGCATCGCGCTGGGGACCCCTCGGGACAGGATCGGCGTGACCAGCAGCGAGCAGGCCTCGAGGCCCTGCAGGAACGGGTCACTGGCGAATCGGTCGTCGCGGGTGGCGTCCTGCACCAGCAGCGGGGTGCCGGTGCGTTGGACGTACCGGACGGCCGAGCCGGGCAGCAGCCCGGCGGCAGCCGCCTCCTCCAGGGACAGCTCGACGGCAGCGGGGTGCTCGACCTCCCCGCCGACGGCCTCGCCGCCGTCCGACCCGGGCTCGCCCCATGACAGCACCCACCCTTCCGCGTCCGGATCCCGCAGCAGCAGCCGCACCTCGGTGGCACCCGTCAAGGCACCCACGACGTCCACCAACCGGGCCTGCAGCCGGTCGAGCGTGGTCTCCGAGCTCAACGCCTGGGAGGCGCGAAGCACCGCCAGCATGTCGATGGCGTCCGCGGAGATGCCGGACATCCGGGTGGTTCCGGCTCCCGCCCGCTGTGCGGAGGTCCCGGTACGCAGGTAGGGGTGGTCCGCGCCCAGCTGGGCCACCTTGCCGCTGGCACCCCACTCCTGGTACGCCTGGTGGGCCTCGCCCAGTGCCAGACGGGCGGCGTGCTCCATGCCGTGGCCGAGGTGGAACGCCGCGCGCCGTTCGGCGATGAGAGCCTGCTGCCACGGACGCCGCCGCGACGCCGCCTCGCGCTGCGCGCGGTCGAAGGTCTGATCCGCGCGAGCGAAGTCCTGGGCGAACCAGGCTCGCTCGGCCTCCAGCCAATACCTGAGGTGGAGGAAGTTGGCCGGCGCGTCGGCAGCGCGTCGGCACACCCACTCCAGGTGGCGGTCGAAGCTCGCCAGCAGCCCGTCGTCCGTGCCGGCTGCCTCCATCGAGCGCGCCAGGGCCAACGCCTGCAGCAGGTGGGCCCGGGTGCTGACCTGGGTCGGCCGGGCGGTGTGGATCAGAGACGTGGCGGCCCCGGCGTGATGGAGCAGGCTCGCCTGGTCGCCGAAGACGGCCGCGGTCAACGCGCGCACACTGTGGAAGTGGGCAGCCGCCGTAGGGTTCGTCGACAAGGCCTCGAGGTGCCTGCGCTCCTCGAAGGAGTCGTCGTCGAACCCCCCCGGTGTCCCGGTCCGCCCCTGGAGCGCGAGCACCGCCTGCCGATACGGCGTCAACACCGCGGCCACGTGGTCGTTTCCGGTCCGCTCCGTGAGGGCCAGGCCGGACTGCACCTCGTCGAGCAGTTCCTGCAGGGTCGGTGTGCACTCCAGCAGGTAGCACACCGACACGAAGAAGGTGTAGGAGGCATCATTGGCACGCCCTGTGCGCAGGAGGTCCTCGCGGGCCCGGCGCGCCTCGTCGATGCTGGTCTCCAGCGGGGCGAACCAGGGGCCGGCGGCGAGGCTGAAGAGGTACCGTTCGTACTCGACGTCGTAGCCGAGGGCCTGCGCCGCGGTGAGGGCTCGACGGGCGGCCAGATATCCGGTCCGGTAGTCCTCGCGCCGCGCGATGGTGGCGAACGTGGAGCGCATCAGCGGCCCGACCAGCCAGGGGGCGGGGCCGCCCTGGGCCCAGACCTGGGCGGCTTCGGTGATGAGCCACGGCGTGACCGCGGCGCCGGCGAAGAAGGCGGCCGGGATCGTCCGGTTGATCACGCGAGCCACGGCGGCGAGCCGGGGGTCCTGGTTCGTGCCGCGCCGGACGTCGTCCGCCTCGCTGCCGGAGCCGACCCAGGCCACGATGGCGTCGAGCCCCCGCTCGATCGCGGCCGCGAGGTCGGCGGTCCCGGGGGCGGGGTGCCCGAGCGCAGCCAGCGTCTCCATCCCGAGGGCCAGGGCTTCTGCGGCGAGCTCCCGGTTGGTGAGGCTCCGGATCTGGACGCAGGCGAGGTCGGCGCGGCGGACCGGGTCCGCCTCCGGCGGTGCCAGGGCGGCGTACAGCTGATCCATCTCCTCGAAACGAGCGAGGGCGAACAGTGCCGCATGCCGGTCGGCGGCGATCGAGAACCGCAGCCGCTCGTCGGCCGCGGTCAGCTCCGGAAGGGTGTCCAGCAGGTCTGTGGCAGCGGCGAGGAGCCGCTCGACGAGCACGGCGTCGCCCAACTGCCGGGCCTGGTGTGCGGCCTCCTGCAGGAGCGGCGCCACGGCCCGCCGTTCGGCGACGTCGGTCACCGCGCTGATGACGTCGAGGTACTGCTCGGCGGCCGTCATGGTCCGTTCGGGCAGGGCGGCCAGGCGGCGCGCGAGGCGCAGGCGCAGGGCGTCGCGGGCGGCCGGGGTGAGGCTCCCGAAGGCCGCTCGCTGGATCCGGTCGTGCCGGAACCGCACCGCCGACGCGTTCGCTTCGGGCGCGATCACCAGCAGCCCCTTCTCCAGCGCCGGTGCCAGTATCCCGTCGAGCGCGAGCTCGGGTCGACCCGTTCCGGCCAGGCCCTGGCCGAGCTCGGACAGCCCGATCGCCAGCAGCTCGAGTTCGACCTCCGTGCCGAGACAGGCCATCAAACCCAGGGCGTCCCGGGTGGGCTGCGGGAGGGCCGCGAGGCGGGCGGCGAACAAGGACAGGATGTCGCCCTGACCGATCGGCCGGTCCAGCCCATCGGTGTCCCACGTCCACCCGTCGTCGGCCAGCTGCAGGACCCCTTCGTGGCGAAGCATGTTGAGGAATTCGACGGTGGCGAAGGGGTTGCCGTCGGTGTGCCGACGGACGGCGTCCACCAGCGTTCCGACGTCGCCGGGCGGTTGGCGAATCATCCCCCCGATCATCTCGGCGAGATCCGCGGGCGGCAGGTTGGCGAGGTGCACCTCCACCGGTGGGGACGGTCCCCGCCGCCAGCGGGCCAGCAGGACCGACAGTGGATGCGCCGCATCCACCTCGCCGTGCCGGTAGGTGCCGACCAGGAGCAGACCGGCGGGGCCATCGTCGCCGAGCAGGTCGTCGACAAGATCCAGCGGTGCCTGGCCTGCCCACTGCAGGTCGTCCAGCACGAGAACGAGCGGGCGATCCGGCTGGACCACCGCCCGGAGCAGGTCGAACTTGACGCGGCGCAGGAGGGGTGGCGCGTGGGTCGGGTGGGTGTCCTCGGAGCTGGCGGGTACCCCGAGGACGGCCTGGAACTCCGGCAGGACGGCGGCGAGGACGCCGGCGCGTCGGCCGAGCGCGGTCAGGATGCGGGCGCGTACCGGCGACAGCCGGGTCTCGGGTTCGGCCAGCAGGAGGCGGCCGAGATCGCGCAATGCGTGCCGGACCGAACTGGAGTCCCGGCCCGGTCGGAACTGGTCGGACGTCCCGCGAATCAGCCAGCCCCCGGCCGTGGTGACCAGCGGACGCAGCTCGTCCACGAGCGCCGTCTTGCCGACCCCGGGCGCGCCGCTGATGAAGACCGCGCGACACCGGCCCTCGATCGCGGCCCCCAGCGCATCGTGCAGGGCGCGGATCTGGGTCGACCGCCCGACGAGCTGCGGGCCGGGCGTCAGCCGGGACGCGAAGTCGTGCGCGCCCGGGCGGAACGGGCCGACCTGCCTCGCCGGCGCGCGACGGATTCCGTGCAGGTCGTGCAGCAGCCCCTCGGCGCTCTGGTACCGCCGCCCGGGTTCCTTCTCCAGGAGGTGGGCAAGGATGTCCGACAGCGGGACGGACACGTCGGGGTTGAGGCTGCACGCGGGCGTCGGCACCTGGGTGAGGTGCGCGTGGATCAGCTGGAGCGGATCGCTGTCGTCGAACGGGAGGACGCCGGTCGCCGCCTGGTACAGGGTGACGCCGAGCGCGTACAGGTCGGCGCGGGAATCCACCGGCCACCCGGTACGTCCCGTCTGCTCCGGAGCGAGGTACTGCCCTGTTCCGGTCCATTCCTGCTGGTGGGTGGCGGTCGTCCGGTCCTGGCTGACGGTGCCTGCCGCGTCGAAGTCGATGAGGCAGGGTCGGGGCGGATCGCCATACATGATCACGTTCGACGGGTTGATGTCCCGGTGCACCACCCCCCGCCGGTGCACCATCGCGAGGATCCCGGCCAGCTGCGAGGCAAGGTCCGCCAGCGGGCCCGGTCCGAGCGCTCCCTCACCGAGGCGCACCGCGAGCGGCTGTCCGCCGCAATCCTCCAGCAGCAACCCGCCGCGATCCGAGCTCGACACCAGGTGGGGCACCCCTGGCACGCCGGCGAGGCGCCGCAGGATCGCCCGTTCGTGCCGGAGCCGTCGTCCGGCGTCGGGGCCGAGCGGCTGCTTGCGGATCGCGGTCAGCGGCACGCCGTCAGACCCCACCAGAGCGACGCGGGTCACCCGGGCACGTTCACCCTCGTGCAGCAACTCCCCGTCCACGGACCTCCCTTCGACGCCCGACGCGGCCCTGTGCCCGGACCTCGCATCGACCCTGGTGGCGTCGACGGCTGACCTGCGGTCGCCCTGACAGCGCGCCGCGCGCCCGTGCCGGCAGGCGCCGCACCGTCGAGGGGTTCGCTCGGTGGCCGGCACCGGGGGTATCGGACGTCGCGACCGATTCCTTGACCCGGCACAGCTGACGCCGTCGGCCGCACGACCGGGCGGTTGCTGCGGGTCGGTCGGGCGTGGCCGGCACGGGTGTGGTCCCGACCGGCCGGCCCGGCCCGGTTCCGTCGCCGGCGTCGTCAGCCGGTCAGCTCGATGACCGCCTTGACCACGCTGCCGGGTTCGGCGGCGAGCCGCGGCAGGTCCTGCACGACCGCGGCGAGCGAGGTCCGGTGGTTCACCCAGCTCACCGCGTCGAGGAGCCCGCCCCGGACGGCGGCCAGCACCTCCTGCCAGTCCTGCGGGGTGGCGTTGCGGGAGGCGTGCAGGTCGAGCTCACGGGCGTGGAAGCCGGGGTTGTGGAACGTCAGCGTGGCGGTGGTGTGGCCGACGAGGACCAGCGTGCCCCCGGAACCCACCAGCTCGAACGCGGCCTCCATCGAGGCCCGGCTGCCGCTGGCGTCGAAGACCAGGGACGGCAGGGCGCCGCCGGTGTGCTCGAGCAGGGCATCGGTGAAGTGCTCGTCGACGATGACGGCGTCGAGCCCGGACCTGCCGGCGAAGGCGACGCGATCGACCGAGATGTCGGCGACCAGCAGGCGGCTCACCCGGTGCCGAGCCGACTGCGCGACGGCCAGCCCGATCGGCCCGGCCCCGAGGACGAGAACGGTGTCGTCCGGCTGGGGACGGCCACGGGAGACCGCGTGCCAGCCGATCCCGAGCGTCTCGACGAGCACCAGCTGGTCGAGACTGAGCCCCCCGCCCTGGAACAGTTGGGCCGCCGGGAGCACCATGCGTTCCCGCAGCCCACCCGGGCGGGTGACGCCGAGCACCTGGATCCCCTCGCAGCAGTTGCTCCGGCCCCGGCGGCACACCGGGCAGGCGCCGCAGGACAGGTACGGCATCACCGCGCAGAGGTCACCCGGCCGGACCGTGGTCACCCCGGCGCCCACGGCCAGCACCTCCACCGCCAGCTCGTGACCGAGGATGCACGGGTAGGCGATGAAGTTCTGGGTCCCGGCGTAGGCGTGGTAGTCGGTGCCGCAGATACCGACGCGACGGACGGTGACGAGCGCCTCCTCGGGGCCGGGGTCCGGCTCCTCGGGGTGCTCGACCAGGTCGAGCCTCCCCGGCCCGGTCAACACTGCGGCGTGCATCTGGTCCCTTCCGTCGAGCCGTCAGGCGGCCCCCGAGACCGGTTCGCCGGCGGCGGGGCGCCGCCGGCGAACCGGTGCCCTCAGTGGAACTGGGTGAAGGTGGCGGCGTTGTCCTTGGTCACCAGCTCGGTGCCGGTGTCGATGAAGGCATCGACCGGCTGACCCTGCACCGCCTTCACGGCGGCCTCCACGCCGAGCGCCGCCATCTTGCCGGGGAACTGGGCCATGGTGGCCGTCATGTCGCCCGCCGTGATGGCCTTGGCGGCGTCCGGAAGCCCGTCGTAGCCCATCACGAGCACCTTCTTGCCCTTCTGCTTGG
>DATDMG010000214.1:0-6326 GCA_036518955.1 Kineosporiaceae bacterium
TCGGGTCGTCGCGGAGCCGACGAAGCTGGTCCGGATGGCGCAGCAGGGTGACGACGCCGTTGCCGATCAGGTTCACGGTCGTCTCGAAGCCGGCCCCGAGCAGCAGCCCGGCGACGGCCATCACCTCGACATGGGTCAGCCTCTCGCCGTCCGCCTCCAGAGCCACGAGCCGGCTGAGAATGTCGTCGCCGGGCTGTTGGGCCAGGCGCTCCAGGTGCTCGTGCATGAACTGGTTGAAGGCACGGGTGCTGCGCTCGACGTTCACGAACTCCCGGTACCGCAATCCGATGTCGAGTGCCGGGGCGACGCCCCCCGCCCAGCGCAGCAGTTCGTCGCGGCGGTCCACCGGGATGCCGAGCACCTCCGCGATGACTGTGACCGGCAGCGGCGCCGCGAGCGTGGGGACGAGGTCGACGACGGCGCCTGACGCGCCCCGCGCCGCCACGTCGTCCAGCGTCTCGTCGCTGATCTCCTCGATGCGCCGGCGCAGGGCCTCGACGGCCCGCGGGGTGAACACCCGGGAGACCAGGCGCCGGTAGCGGGTGTGGTCCGGCGGGTCGACGACGAGCATGGACGGCGGGTCGACCGGGCCCAGGGTCAGCTGGTCGGAGAAGATCCCGGCGAGCGCGCGGAGCGGGCGGGGCATCCGGGCCAGGTTCACCGGCGAGCCGAACGCGTCCGAGCGCAGGATCTGCCCGCAGATCTCGTGGTCGACCGTCGTCCGCATCAGCCGACCCTGGACCAGCCGGCCCTGGCGTCGGATCTGCTCGTACATCGCGAACGGCTCGGCGACCGCTGACGCGTCGCCCATCATCCGGGCCCTGAGGTCTCCTCCCCGGGCGGAGCGTGCGATCGCCACCCGGGCGAGCCCGTGCCGCGGGAACCACCGGGCGACGGTCCCGATGGTCGCCACAGTTCCGCTGGTCATCCTCTGCCCCCCTCTCGGCCGTGGCTGGGCGGAGCCGGCCTCGTGCAGACGTTGATGCGCACGATACGGCGGTACCCGGGGACGGCGGAACGGCGCGGGAGAGCAAGTACCCAGCCGATGCTGGCGGCTGTTCGCGACCGACGCCCCGATGGCCTGATCACAGTTGGAGTGCCTGATCACAGTTGGCGTGGGTGATCACGATGGGTGGGGTTCGGGAGCTTCTGTCAGGGGCGCCAGGATCACGATTCGGGAACGCTGGCCATCAGTGCTCCAACAGCCTTGACGCCCTCTTCTGTTAACGCTAACAATCACTCGAAACGTCGGGACACGAGGCCGTCACAGGGCAAGCGACGGGCGTTCCCGGTCGTGGATCCCTTCCGCAGTGCCAGCGCAGACGCACGGTGAGGTTGCCGGGCGGTGCAGAGCTCCCGCGGTCACGGACCCGGCCGGGATCGTGCGTCAGTGCGGGATCAGTCCGACGTGACAGACCCGTGAGAGCGCTAACAAATCTCCATCGGCTGGCGGCTGACCTGGCCCCAGACAGGCGTGAAGGAGACACCGTGCTGAAGAGTCGGCCCGTGCACAGTCGGCGATCGATGCTGGCTGTCGCCAGCGTGTTCGCCATGGCCGCGTTGGCGGCCTGTGGGAGCAGCAACAGCGGCGGAGGGTCGTCCACCTCCGCGGCTGCGGGGGGCGGAGGCGGAGGCGGTGGCAAGATCGTCCTCGGCTTCTCGCAGGTGGGTGCGGAGAGCGGGTGGCGCACCGCCAACACCAAGTCGATCCAGGAGTCGGCGGCGGCCGCAGGGTTCGATCTGAAGTTCTCCGACGCCCAGCAGAAGCAGGAGAACCAGATCAAGGCGATCCGCTCCTTCATTGCGCAGAAGGTCGATGTCATCGCCTTCTCTCCGGTGGTGGAGTCCGGGTGGGACACCGTGCTGAAGGAGGCGAAGGACGCCAAGATTCCGGTGATCCTCACCGACCGGGCGGTCGACTCCAAGGACACCACGCTGTGGAAGACCTTCCTGGGGTCGGACTTCGTGAAGGAGGGCAAGGAGGTCGGTGACTGGCTGGTCGAGCAGTACAAGACCACGACCACGCCGGTGAACATCGTCGAACTGCAGGGCACCACGGGCTCCGCACCGGCGAACGACCGGGCGAAGGGCTTCCGCGAGGCCATCGCGGGCAACCCCAACCTGAAGATCATCGCATCCCAGACCGGCGAGTTCACCCGCGCCAAGGGCAAGGAGGTCATGGAGGCCTTCCTGAAGGCCAACCCGAAGATCGATGTCCTGTTCGCGCACAACGACGACATGGGTCTGGGGGCCATCGAGGCCATCGAGGCGGCCGGCAAGAAGCCGGGCGTCGACATCAAGATCATGACGATCGACGCCGTCCATGACGGCATGCAGGCCCTGTCCGACGGAAAGATCAACTTCATCGCGGAGTGCAGCCCGCTGCTTGGTCCACAACTCATGGACCTGGTCAAGAAGGTCAAGACGGGGGAGTCCGTCGAGCCGCGGATCGTGACGAAGGAGACCATCTTCACCCCGGAGACGGCCAAGGCAGCGCTCCCGGACCGCAAGTACTGACCGCGCGACCCTGCGGGGCAGCGCGCCCCGCAGGGTACGAGCCGGGCGGGGCGGACGTTGGCCGGCGTCCGCTCCGCCTCGGCGCGTCGCAGATGGAGGCGATCACTCGCGATGACCACGGAACCGATCCTGAGGATGACCGGGATCACCAAGGAGTTCCCCGGCGTCCGCGCTCTGAACGACGTCGACTTCCGGTTGTTCCCGGGTGAGGTTCACGCCCTGATGGGGGAGAACGGCGCGGGGAAGTCAACTCTGATCAAGGTGCTCACGGGGGTGTACGGGCTGGACCGGGGCGAGATCCTGCTGTCCGCCACCCCGGTCCGGTTCACGGGACCGCTGCAGGCGCAGGCGGCGGGGGTCAGCACCGTCTACCAGGAGATCAATCTCTGCCCGAACCTGTCGGTGGCGGAGAACATCATGATCGGCCGCGAGCCGCGCCGTTTCGGGCGGATCCAGTGGGCCGCGGTCCGCGACCGCGCCCGGGAGCTGCTGGCCCGTCTGCACCTGGAGATCGACGTCTCCGAACTCCTCGGCAGCTACTCGATCGCCGTGCAGCAGATGGTCGCCATCGCCCGGGCGATCGACATCCAGGCCAAGGTGCTGGTGCTCGACGAGCCGACGTCCAGCCTGGACGCCGGCGAGGTGGAGCAGCTGTTCCAGGCGATGCGCCGGCTCAAGGACGACGGGATGGCCATCCTCTTCGTGACCCACTTCCTCGACCAGGTCTACGCGATCAGCGATCGGATCACCGTCCTGCGCAACGGCGGCCTGGTCGGGGAGTACCGGACGGCGGACCTGCCCCAGCTCCAACTCGTCGAGAAGATGATCGGCAAGGAGCTGGACACGCTGGAGGAACTCGAGCGGCAGCCGAAGCGCGTGGCCGCCGGGGCGACCGATCGACCGGCCCTGCTGGCCGCCGTCGACCTCGGCCGTACGGGGGCGATCGAGCCGTTCAGCCTGCGCATCCACGAGGGCGAGGTGGTCGGGCTGGCCGGCCTGCTCGGGTCGGGGCGCACCGAGCTCGCCCGACTGCTGTTCGGTGCGGACCGGCCCGACCATGGCCGGATCGAGATCGACGGTTCGCCGACCGCCCTCCGGTCCCCGCGGGTGGCGATGACCCAGCGGATCGCGTTCTGCTCGGAGAACCGGCGGACCGAGGGGCTGATCGGGCAGCTGACCGTGCGGGAGAACATCCTCCTCGCGCTGCAGGCGACCCGCGGCTGGTCCCGGCCGGTGCCCCGGCGGCGTGCCGACGAGCTCGTCGAGCAGTACGTCTCGGCCCTGCACATCCGGCCGGCGGACCCCGACGTCCCGGTGGAGACGCTCTCCGGCGGCAACCAGCAGAAGGTGCTGCTCGCCCGGTGGCTCATCACCGAGCCACGCCTGCTCATCCTCGACGAGCCGACCCGCGGCATCGACGTCGGGGCCAAGGCCGAGATCCAGCGGCTGGTGGCCGGCCTCTCCGACGGCGGGATGGCGGTGCTCTTCGTGTCGGCCGAGCTGGAGGAGGTGCTGCGCCTCAGCCACAAGGTCGAGGTGCTGCGCGACCGGAGGCTGGTCAAGGAGTTGTCGAACACCGAGGATCTGGACGGCGGCCGCATCATGGAGACCATCGCGGCGGGAGGCGCGGCATGAGCATCACCCGTCACCGACTCTTCTGGCCGGCGCTCGTCCTGGTCGGGTTGCTCGGACTGAATCTCTTCTTCACACCGGCCTTCTTCACGATCGAGCTGCGTGACGGCCACCTGTACGGCAGCTTGATCGACATTCTCCGGCTCGGCGCCCCGCTCATCCTCGTCGCGCTGGGCATGTGTCTCGTCATCGCCACCGGGGGGATCGACCTGTCGGTCGGCTCGGTGGTCGCCATCAGCGGCGCGCTGGCCTGCCTGCACATCAGCCAGGCCACGAACCAGAACAGCACGCAGGTGGTCCTGGCGGCCGTCGGCCTGGCTCTGGTGCTGTCCCTGGTGCTGGGGCTGTGGAACGGCCTGCTCGTCACCGTGGTGGGGATCCAGCCGATCATCGCGACGCTGGTCCTGATGGTGGCCGGGCGTGGGCTGGCGCAGCTGATCACCGACGGCCAGATCATCACGATCAACAGCTCGCCGTACGCACTCATCGGCGGCGGCTACCGGCTGGGGCTGCCCTTCTCGATCCTGATCGCCGTCGCCGTCGTCCTGGTGGCCGTGTTCCTCACCCGACGGACGGCGCTCGGACTGCTGATCGAGTCCGTTGGCGGCAACGCCGAGGCGAGCCGCCTGGCCGGCATCCGCTCCCGGCGGATCGCGATGATGGTGTACGTCTTCTGCGGGCTGTGCGCGGGCATCGCCGGGCTGATGATCACGGCGAACGTGCACAGCGCGGACGGCAACAACGCCGGGCTGTGGATCGAGCTCGACGCCATCCTGGCCGTGGTCATCGGTGGGACGCCGCTCACCGGCGGTCGGTTCTCCCTCGCCGGCACGGTCCTCGGGGCGTTGATCATCCAGTCCCTGTCGACGACGATCTACACCATCGGGGTACCGCCCGAGACGACCCTGCTGTTCAAGGCGCTCGTCGTGATCGCGGTGTGCCTGCTCCAGTCTCCGGTCTTCCGGGCGCGGGTGTTCCGTCGGCGAGGGACGTCGGGCACTCTGCCGCCGTCCACGCCCTCGGCCCCGGCTGCTCCCCACGCGCCGTCCGCGGACGACGCGACCACCGCGGAGGTGACCGCATGACACTCCCTGTCCCCGAGGTCGTCGGGTCGGCCCGCTCGCGCCGGCTGCGGCTGCCGCGATCCTGGGTGCCGGTGGTGGCGACGCTGGTACTGCTGGTGATCATGTACAGCGTGGGGGTGGCCCGGTACCCGGCGTTCTCCGACCCGCAGGTCATCCTGAACGTCTTCATCGACAACGGTTTCCTGCTCGTCGTCGCGGTCGGGATGACGTTCGTCATCCTCACCGGAGGCATCGACCTGTCGGTCGGCTCGGTGGTCGCCCTCACCACGATCGTGACGGCGTCCCTGCTGCGGGACGGATGGCCGGCGGGCGTGGTGGCGGTCCTGGTGCTGTTGATGGGGTCGACGCTCGGCCTGGCGATGGGTTGCATGATCCACTTCTTCGAGATCCAACCCTTCGTCGTGACGCTCGCCGGGATGTTCCTGGCGCGCGGGCTGTGCTACACGATCAGCACGTCCGCGATCACCATCGACAACGGGTTCTGGACGACGATGGCCAACAGTCGCATCGCTGTCGCCGGCTATCACGTCTCCCCGAGCGTGCTGATCGCGCTGGCGGTCCTGATCGTCGGTGGGGTGGTGCTGGCCTCCACCCCGTTCGGCCGGTCGGTGTACGCCATCGGCGGCAGCGCCCAGTCGGCGCTGCTGATGGGTCTGGCCCTCGGGCGCACCCGGATCGCCGTCTACACGATCAGCGGCTTCTGCTCGGCCCTGGGCGGGATCCTGATCACGTTCTACGAGGCCTCCGGTGACCCGTTGCGCGGGATCGGGCTGGAACTCGACGCCATCGCCGCGGTGGTGATCGGCGGCACCCTGCTCACCGGAGGGTCCGGCTACCTGATCGGGACCGTGTTCGGGGTGCTGGTGCTCGGGCTGATCCAGACCGTGATCAACTTCGAGGGCACCCTGAGCTCGTGGTGGACCAAGATCGTGATCGGCATCCTGCTGCTGGCGTTCATCCTGCTTCAGCGCGTCGTCGGCCTTCGGGGTGCGCCGGTTCTGCCTCGCCGCTGAGCGGCCCCTCCTCGTCCTGCCGAGGGGTTCTGCCGGAGGGGGAGGCGTGACGTCGCCGCCGTCCGGGGCCAGGGCCCCG
>DATDMG010000215.1:0-18639 GCA_036518955.1 Kineosporiaceae bacterium
GCCGGCGATCGCCGGCGACCACGACAAGGGCGGCGGGAGGGTGGGAATCGGAGCTTGGCACGTGCAGCACGTAGCAGTGTGGAGCAGATCGTTCATGACCCCAGGCTAAGCCGCTCGCTGCTCGCGGCGATGCCTCTCATCGAAACTGGCAGTTAGAAGTCAGTTACCTTGTGTTACGAACTGTTGAACGTCCGGTGTCGCGCCATCGACCCGACGAGACCACGATGACCCGTTGGAGGGGCCATCCGCAAGGGCGGCGCCCGGACGAGGTCGACCAGACGAGGAGGTTCCGCGTGCACGCGATCCAGGTCGGGCACACCGGAGGACCCGAGGTCCTGCAGTGGACCGAACTCGACGACCCGATCCCGGCGGACGGCGAGGTGGTCGTCGAGGTGGAGGCGGCGGGGGTGAACTTCATCGACGTCTACCGCCGCTCCGGCCTGTATCCCGTGCCCCTCCCCGCGATCCCGGGGGGCGAGCTGGCCGGCCGCGTCGTCGCGGTGGGCTCCGCCGTGACCGGGGTCGCGATCGGCGACCGGGTCGCGACCACGGACGCCGCAGGTGGCTATGCGGAGCTGGCCAAGGTCGCCGCCGACCGCGTCGTCCCGGTACCTGAGGGCGTCCCGGCCGAGCTGGCGGCGGCCTCGCTCCTGCAGGGGATGACGGCGCACTACCTGGTTACCGACACGTTTCCGCTCAGCGCGGGGCAGCGGTGCCTCGTGCACGCGGCTGCGGGCGGCGTCGGGCTGCTGCTGGTCCAGCTCGCAAAGCGACACGGCGCTGAGGTGTTCGCCACGGTCGGGTCCCGGGGCAAGGCGGATGCGGCCCGCGCGGCCGGAGCCGATCATGTGATCATCACCTCCGAGCAGGACTTCGCGACCGCGGTGGAGGCCCAGGCAGGGCCCAGGGCCATCGACGTGGTGTACGACGGCGTCGGCCGAGACACCTTCGACCGCGGCCTCGACGTGCTCCGCCGCCGGGGGATGATGGTCACCTTCGGCAACGCGTCAGGACCGGTCGAGCCGGTCAGCCCGCTTGCCCTGGCGAACCGTGGATCGCTCTTCCTGACCCGACCGACCCTGGCCGACTACGTGGCAACCACGGAGGAGCTGAGGTGGCGGGCCGGCGAGGTGCTGGGCCTGATCGCGGCCGGGGCGCTCGACGTGCACGTCGGGGCACGCTTCGCCCTGGCCGAGGCCGGCGACGCACACCGGCTCCTGGAAAGCCGGCGCAGCACTGGCAAGATCGTGCTCCTCCGCGGGTGAGGCCGCGGTCGGACCGACCCCTCCTTCGGTCCCACCGCAGCCTCGCTCGCGTGGGGAGGGTTCCCTACGCCGCACCTGCTTGACGCGTCATCGCGCCGAACGGTTGCACCGAGCCTGAAGACACCTCGGCCCTGCCCGGTCGCCGGCGGATCGCCGGCTCCGCTCGGTCGCGGGTCGCGGAACGCCGACCGGCGAGGCGCCGGTCGGCGGCGACCACGGCCAGGTGGGCAGCCGGGCTGGTCAGACTCGGCTACCCACACCCTGGACGTGGGCCAGCTCGTTCGCCCGGACGGCGAGGTCGACGGCCCGGCGGGCCCGCCGCTGCGCGCGCGCGGCACGGAGCAGGCGGAGCCGACGAGCCTGGATACAGGCCTCTCTGTGCCTGGTCCGTGCGAGTTCTTCGTGCAATTGCCCCAGCATCATGGCGCTCCCCTGGTGCTCCCGGCCTTCTACCGGTGCGGTCGGACGGTTCTCGTAGGCATCACGCAACGGATCGGGGGCCGCGCGGTGGACGCCGATCCCGGGGCCGCTCATGCGGCGACCTCGTTCTTCCGGGGCCGGCCCCTGGGCCGCTTGCGTGGCACCACGACACCGGCGGTGAACAACTGCCCGCCCCACACGCCCCACGGCTCCCGCCGCTCGATGGCACCGGCGAGGCAGGCCTCGACGATGGGACAGGTCTGGCACAGCGCCTTCGCGAACTCGACGTCCGCGGGCGATTCGGCGAACCACAGCTCCGCGTCGTGGACGCGGCACGGGGTCAGCTCCGTGGCGGTCTCCTGGACCTCGTCGGTCAGACGGTCCAGCAAGGCCGTGAGCTGCATCGCCGTCACCTCCTCAGATCTCCGCGGCCCGGCGGGGTGACGGACCGCACCTACCGCCGGGGGTCGTCCGGCGGGTCGCACCCGGGGTGGGTGCGGGCAGATCCGCGGAGAAACTTCAAGGCCGCGGACCCTGTGCGGGTTCCGCGGCCTGTGGGAGGCGCCGGCGCTCCGAGGAGCTAGACCGGTGGTCTCAGGTCGGGGAAACCCGGGTCGTACCTGACGAACTGACGGTTGAACCGCACGGCGGACAAGTTGAGACGGTTGAACCGCACGGCGGACAGGGTGAACTGCACGGCGGACAGGTGGTCGTACGCCCGGCCGATGCCCTCGGCCCGGGGACCGAGCTCGTCGAACCGGAGCGTGGTCAGGCCCGCGACACCGTGGGCGTGCACCGGCGCCGGGCAGACGTCGGCGTCGGCCATCCACGAGCGCGACGCGACCGTGAGTAGACGCGTGGAAGCGGCGGTACGGCCAGAACCGAACACCGCGGTGCTGATGCTCATGGAAATCACCGTCGCCACCTCCATTCCTGCTCCCTGGCCGCGATACAGCGCGGACCGGCTGATGTTGTGCCTCGAGGCTATGCGACCGCGCCTGCGCGGGGCAACGCATTTATCGGCGAGTCGTCGCGGCGTCGGCGACCCGTGTCGCCGACGGCTAACCGCCAGCCAGGATGGCCAGCAGATCGCCGCCGTAGCGGTGCAGTTTCGCCGGGCCCACCCCCGGGATGCCGGCCAGTTCCGCGGCGTCCCGGGGCAGCCGCTCCGCCATCGCCACCAGGGTGGCGTCGGTGAAGACGACGAAGGGAGGCACCTTGGCGCGGCCGGCCGCCTCGGACCGCCAGTGCCGCAGCCGCTCCAGGAGCTCCTCGTCGTAGGCCGACGGGCAACTCGCGCAGCGGCCCACCTTGCGGTCCCGGGCGGCGGTGAGCGTCACCCCGCAGATCCGGCACGCCGGCGCCCTCCGCCGGGACCCCCCACCACCGGATCCCCCGCCACCGGACCCCACGCCACCGACCCCTGCCCGGACGGACCCCGCGCGGCCGCCCGCGGGTGCCCACGCCTCCGGGGTGCGTGCGGCACCTGCCGAGCCACGAAGCAGCCCGTCGAGGAAGCGGGACGGGCTCCTGGTGGCGCGCCCTCCCGGCGTCCGGGATCGGGCCCAGCTGAGGTGGAGGTGCTCACGGGCCCGGGTGATCCCGACGTAGAGCAGCCGGCGCTCCTCCTCGACCGCCTCCCAGCCCTCGGCGAGGGAGATCGGCATCAGACCCTCGGAGAGCCCGATGATCATTACCGCGTCCCATTCCAGGCCCTTGGCCGCGTGCAGGGACGCCAGGGTCACGCCCTCCACGGTCGGAGCGTGCTGGGCGGCAGCCCGCTCGTCGAGGTCGGTCACCAGGGTCGCCAGGGTCGCCGCCGGGTCCTCGACGGCGAGCCGGTCGGCGAGCGCGGCGAGGGCCTGCAGGGACTCCCACCGGTCCCGGACGGCGCCGCCGCCGGCGGGTGGGGTCGCCGTCCACCCGGTCGCGGCCAGCACCGCGCGCGTCTCCTCCCCGAGCGGCTGACCGCCCTCGGACGCGCGGGCCGCTCCGCGCAGCAGAAGGATCGCGTCCCGCACTTCCTTGCGGGCGAAGAACCGTTCACCGCCGCGCACGAGGTAGGGCACGCCGACGTCCGCCAGGGCCTGTTCGACCGCCTCGGACTGTCCGTTCGTCCGATAGAGGACGGCGATCTCGCTGGCCCGCACCCCCACCTTGATCAGGGCCTTCACCCGGGCCGCCACCGCGTCCGCCTCGGCGACGTCGTCGTCATGCGCGGTGAGGGTCGGCTCCGGACCGTCCGGGCGCTGCGCCTGGAGTTGCAGCCGGGCGGCGGCCGGGACGGCGGCGGGCGGCGCCCGGTGCAACAGGGCGTTGGCGAGCCGCACCACCTGCGGGGTGGAGCGGTAGTCCCGGACGAGCCGGACGACGCGGGCCTGCGAGTACCGGCGCGCGAACCCGAGCAGGTACTCCGGCGAGGCGCCGGTGAACGAGTAGATCGTCTGGCTCGGGTCGCCCACCACGCAGAGCGCCTCGCGGTCCCCCAGCCACAGGTCGAGAAGGCGGTGCTGGAGGAGCGAGACGTCCTGGTACTCGTCGACGACGAACTGCCGGTACTGGGCCCGGACGGTCACCGCGACCTGCTCCGACTCCTCGAGGATGCCCACCGTCAGGAGCAGGACGTCCTCGAAGTCGATGACGTTGCGCTCCGTCTTGACGTCTTCGTACACCTCCAGCAGCCGGGCCACCGTGGGGATGTCGAACCCACCCGGCTCGCCCCGGCCGGCCCGGGCGGCCGCCGTCGGGTAGGCCTGTGGGGTGAGCAGGGTGACCTTGGCCCACTCGATCTCGGCCGCCAGATCCCGCACCGCCGGTCGGTCCACGGTCAGCCGCAGCCGCGCGGCGGCGTCCGCCACCAGCCCCGCCTTCTGCTCGACGAGCCGGGGCGGCGCCCCGCCCACCACCTGCGGCCAGAAGAACGACAACTGTCGCAGCGCCGCCGCGTGGAAGGTGCGGGCCTGCACCCCGACGACCCCGAGCCCGCGCAACCGGGTGCGCAGCTCGCCGGCGGCGCGGGCGGTGAAGGTCACCGCGAGCACCTGCTGCGGTACGTAGACCCCGCAGTGGACGCCGTACGCGATCCGGTGGGTGATGGCACGCGTCTTGCCGGTGCCCGCACCGGCGAGCACGCACACCGGGCCGACGAGCGCGGTCGCGACCTCCCGCTGCTGCGGGTCGAGCCCGTCGAGGACCGCGTCGGGATCAGACATTCCCCATATCTTCGCAGAGTCGCCCGGCCGCGGTGCCGCCCCGCGACCGCGCGGAGCCGGCTCCCGCGATCATGCAGGAATGATGTCCGCAGGCCGATGGTTGAACGTCCCATCACCCGCTGCGCGCCACCGGGCCGCGGCGCGACGAGAGCAGGAGGCACGATGACGCCGCCCGAGGCCGGCACGATCACGATGTACTCGACCGCCTGGTGCGGCTACTGCCGCCGTCTGAAGGCACAGCTGGATCGCGAGGGCATCGGCTACACCGAGATCGACATCGAGCAGTTGCCGGAGGCGGCCGCTTTCGTGATGCAGGTGAACGACGGGAACCAGACCGTCCCGACGGTGCTGTTCCCGGACGGCACGGCCGCCACGAACCCTTCCCTTGCCGAGGTCAAGGCCCGCCTCGCGGCGTGACCCCGGATGCTCCGAGCCCGGTCAGCCCCGCCCGGCTGGCCGGGCTCGTCGCCGACGAGGCCCTGCGGGAGCCCGGACTCCGGGTGGGTGTTGACGGTCCGGTCGCCGCGGATGCGCACGCCCTCGCCGACGCGGTGGCCACCGAACTGGCCGCCCGCGCGCTGCCGGTCGCGCGCGTCTGCGCGGACGACTTCCTGCGAGCCCGGTCGCTCCGGCTGGAACGCGGCGCGGACGACCCGGACTCCTTCCTGGCGGGCTGGTACGACCTGGCGGCGCTCCGCCGGGAGGTGCTCGACCCGATGGCTCCGGGCCGCGACCACCGCAGCTGGCTGCCCCGGTTGCGCAACCCGGTGACCGACCGGCCGTACCGCGAGCCGCACCGCCATGCGCCCGGGCCGGCCGTCGTCGTCCTCGACGGGCGCTTCCTGGCCCGCTGGGAGATCGCGGACGCCGTCGACGTCCGGGTGCACCTCGAGGTCACCGCCGCCGCTCGGGCCCGGCGCGTCCCGGCCGGCGAGCGGGCCCGCGTGCTGCCGGCATGGGAGGAGTACCTGCAGTGGTACGACCCGGCGGCGGGGGCGAGCCTGGTCGTCCGCTACGACCGGCCGAGCCACCCCGCGGTCCGGACGCCGTGACGCGACGGTGGGCCGGCGGTGACGCGGGAGCGCTCAGCGCCACACCCCGCCGCCGTCCCGCAGGACGGCGCCGTACCAGTCCTCGACGAGCCGGCGGGCGATCGAGACGGCCGGGGGGAGGAGCACCTCCCCGGTGGCGACGTCCAGGGCGAGTTCCTCGCGGGTCCACCAGCGGGCGCTGGCCAGTTCCTCGCCGTCCACCGTGATGTCCGTGCTCACCGCGCGGGCACGGAAGCCGAGCATCAGGGACGCCGGGAACGGCCAGGGTTGGCTGCCGCGGTACTCGACCTCGCCGACGAGAACCCGCGCCTCCTCCCAGGCCTCGCGGCGGACGGCGGCCTCCAGGGACTCCCCCGGCTCCACGAAACCGGCCAGACAGGAGTACCGCTTCTCCGGCCACCTGGCCTGCCGGCCCAGCAGGATCCGGTCGTCCGGGTCGCCGATAGCCATGATCACGGCGCCGTCGGTGCGCGGGTAGTGTTCGGCGCCGCAGCGGGAGCACTCCCGCGCCCAGCCCGCCTGCACCGCGTGCGTTCGCGCCCCGCAGCGGGAGCAGAAGCGGTGCCCGGCGTGCCAGTGCGCCATCGCCACGGACGCGGTGACCAGCCCGGCACCGGTGTCGTCGAGCAACGCCCCGACCTCGCGCAGGCCGGCCCACCGGGTGCCCGGCAGAGCGTGCTCAGGTGACGCGGGACCAGCGGGCAGGCCCTTGGGCAGCCCGTCACCCGGCACCGGCGGCGCCAGCCGGGCCAGGACGACGTGCTCCCGGCCGCCGGCGTCCCGGCCGAGGTAGAGGCGTTCGACGCGGCCGGAGGCACCGTCCCACGCCTGGTGGGTGAACTCGAGCGCGGTGACCGGGTCGGTGACGACCAACCGGGTGACCGCGGACGTCGCGATCACCGGCGCCAGGTCGCCGTCGACCAGCAGCGTCGCCGTCGAGGGGTCCGCGAGCAGAGCGTCCAGCAGGCCTGGCTCGGTGCGACGTTCGGCCGCCCGGTCGAGGGTCGAGCGGGCCAGCGCCAGGTGGTCCAGGGTCACGGCGACAGGGTATTTCCTCGTCCTGCGGCTGCTCGGCGGCGAGAGCGCGTCGGAGCACTTGCGACGCCGGTGATGCTCGCGGGGAGTCGACGAGGCGGCCACGCCGGAAGCACGTACCGTGGTGTCGTGCCGGTTCGTAACCCGCTCGCCCTCGCAGCCCTGGCCGATGCCGCGGTCAAAGGTCTGGAACCGGTGACAGTCCGCGACCAGCCGACCGCGAGCAAGGACGTCGACTCGGCGCTCGTGGAGGACATGACCGGTCGGCGTTGGGTGGTCCGCTGTCCCCGCACCGCCGCCGCCGGCGCCCGGCTCGAGGCCGAAGGCCGGTTGCTGATCGCGCTCGCCGGCTGGCTCCCCTACTCGGTCCCCTCGGTCGAGGGGACCGCCGCGCTGCCCGAAGGGGGACGGGCCGTCGTCCATCGCACGCTGACCGGCGTCCCCATCGACCCTGCCACGCTGGAGCCGGGTCACCCGCTGACCGCCGCGCTGGGGCGGGCCCTGGCCACGCTGCACGACGTTCCGGAGCGCCTCGTCGAGGACGTCGGCCTGCCGGTCTACTCCGCTGACGAGTACCGGCAGCGGCGCCTCGCCGAGCTCGACCGGGCGGCGGTCAGCGGTCACGTGCCGCCCTCCTTGCTCGCCCGCTGGGAGCACGCCCTGGAGGAGGTCGGCGCCTGGCGATTCGTGCCGTGCGTCGTCCACGGCGACCTCGCACCCGAGAACGTGCTGGTCGACGATCAACGGGTCACCGGCGTCCTGGAGTGGGCGGAGACCCGGATCGCCGACCCTGCCGACGACTTCGCCTGGTTGGCGTCCGCGTGCACGCCCTCCACCCTGACCGCGCTCATCGAGGCCTACTCGGTCACCCGCCGCAGCGAGCCGGACAAGGACCTGGCGCGCCGCTCCCGGCTCGCCGCGGAGCTGGCCGTCGCGCGGTGGCTGTTGCACGGCGTCAGCTCGGACGACGCCGCCGTCGTCGACGACGCGGTCGGCATGCTCGCCGACCTGGATGCCGCGGTCGCCGGCACCACCTGGTGAGGCTGCGGCTCGCCTCGGCCAACCTGTTCTCCGGCCGCTCCCCGCTCGGCTCCGGGCAGTCCGGTCCGCGGGGCGCCGATCAGGCGGTGGACACCGGGACGATGGCCCGGTCCCTGGCGCGCCTGGACGCCGACGTGCTGGCGCTGCAGGAGGTGGACCGCTGCCAGCCGCGGTCCGGGCACGCCGACCAAGCGGCAGCGATCGCCGAGGCCTGCGGCCTGCCGCACCACCGCTTCGTCCCGCTCATCGCCGGGACGCCCGGGGTCTCCGGCTGGCGACCCGCCGAACCCCTCGGGCCACCGCCCCCCGGGCCCAGCTACGGCATCGCGCTGGCGAGCCGGCGCCCCGTGACGTCGTGGCACGTGCTGCCGCTGAGGCCGCCACGGGGCCGCTGGCCGCTCCTGCTCCCGAGCCGACCGCCGCGGCTGCTCTGGTTGAACGAGGAGCCGCGGGCCGCCGTCGCCGCGGTGCTGGCCGAGGACCGGTTGGTGGTGGCCTGCACGCACCTGGCCTTCGTCCCCGGCGTGAACGCCGCCCAGCTGCGCCGGGTTCGTGCCTGGCTGGCTGCCCTGGCCGTCGACTCGGGTGCCACCCCGGTACTGCTCGGCGACCTGAACCTCCCGGGCCGCCTCCCCGCCCGGATCACCGGCTGGACACCCCTCGTCACCGGCCCGACGTACCCGGCACCGGCACCCCGGTTGCAGGTCGACCACGTCCTCGCGGCCGGCCTGCCCGCGGCCGGTGCCGGCCGGGCCGTGCCACTGGGGTTCAGCGACCACCTGGCGGTGCTCGCGGAGATCGCCGGGCACCCCGGTCCGGACTGACCCGGCGTGGACCGCAGCAGGCCGCGTTCCGGGGTCGGTGAGCTCCGGCGGCCACGGCGCGCACGCCCGGCTGGCCGACTACGTCAGCACTCTCACCCCGTCGCTCCCGGTCGCGGGTCGAGACCGACCGCCGCGGTGATCAGGTCGACCAGGCCGGCCTCGTCGAGCAGGTCGACCGGCCGAACGGTCACGCCGGTGGAGGCGTGGAAGAACGCCGCGCCGACCTGCGCCAGCTCGGTGCCCGTCAGCCGCGACCACGCCAGCCGGTAGATCGCCAGCTGGACGGCGGCGGCCGCCGCGGCCCGGCCGGACGACGGCGGCCCGGTCTTCCAGTCGACCACCTCCCACTCCGGGGTGGCTCCCGCGGACCGGTAGACGGCGTCGATCCGGCCCCGGACGATGACGCCGGCCACCGGCGTCTCGATGCTCACCTCCACCGCCTCCGGCACGCGGTCGGCCCAGGCGCTGGCCAGGAAGCATTCCTGCAGCGCGGCCAGGGCCTCGTCGGCCGCGGCGTCGTCCGCGGCGCCGGGCAGCTCGTCCACGTCGACGAGCGCGGCCACCCCGAAACGCCGCTCCAGCCAGGCGTGGAACGCGCTGCCCCGGCGCGCGTGCGGGTTCGGCGGCTCCGGCGTCGGACGGCGCAGCCGCAGTGCCAGCGCCGCCGGGTCGCGCGCGAGCGCGACGACCCGGGACGCCGACAGGTGCGCGGGCAGCGGCACCTGCAGCCTGCGGTGACCGGCGTCGTCCCGCTCGGCCAGCAGCAGGTCGATCTCCCGCGACCACGCGTCGCCGACCGGCCCGACCACCCGCTCGCCAGGCCCCGCGGGCTCGCCGGCCGCACGGTCGGCCATCGCGTCGCGAACCAGCAGCGCGGCCGCCTCGACCACCGGCCGGCGCTCGCCCAGGACGTCGCGCGGCCACGGCGCGGTCGGGGCCAGGGCCTCCCGCGGGTTGTCCGCGTCGGCGACGACGGGATCCTGCCAGTCGAGGCGGACCACCCCCGGCAGGTCGGCCGCCTCGAGGAGGAACCGGGACGGCTCGCGGGGCGTGCTGCCGTTGCCCCACACCGCGCCGGTGAGCAGCAGCAGCCGGCGGGACCGGGTCACCGCGACGTACGCCAGCCGCCGTTCCTCGGCAACCTCGTGCAGGCCGCACTGAGCCCGGAAGGTCTCCAGCGCGGTCTGCACCTCCTTCTGGGTGCGGGCGTGGCCGATCTCCCACCGGGGCAGCCCGGAGGCGTCACCCCGCAGCGGGTACGGCAGCGCGCCGAGGTCGCCCAGCCAGCCGTTCGAGGCCGCCGGCGACCGGCCGCTGCGGCCCGCGGGGAAGGTACCCTCGGCCAGCCCGGCCACCGCGACCACGTCCCACTCCAGGCCTTTGGACGCGTGCACGGTGAGCACCTGGACGGCGTCCTTGCGGACCTCGGCGAGCGGCGTGTCGAGGCCGCGTTCGCGCACGTCGGCCGCCGCCAGCCACGCGAGGAACGCGCCCAGCCCCGGGGTGTCACCGCCCGCCGCGAACCCCGCCGCGACATCGACGAACGCATCCAGATGGGCCCGCGCCACCGCCGGGCGGACGCCGGGCCGAGCCGCGACCTCGACGTCGAGGAGCAGCGCCCGCTCGACGTCCAGGACCAGGTCCGGCAGCGGGAGCCCGAGGCGACCGCGCAGGTCGCGCAGCACCCCCGCGAACCGGTCCAGCCGGGAACGCGCGGCGTCGGAGAACTCGAGGTCGCCGGCGGCGGCGCACCAGCCGGGCGGGGGCAGCGCGTCGAGCGCGTCGACGATCGACCGCTCGTCGACGGCGTCGTGCTCGACCTCCACCCCCGGTGACGGCACCCCGTGAGGCGGGACGTCGTGGTCGGCTGCTCGCGACCGCGCCCGCTCGGCCGCCCACGCTCCGAGGGCCTGCAGGTCGCGCGGGCCCACCCGGAGCGCCGGACCGGTGAGCAGCCGCATCAGGGAGTCGCCCCGGGTGGGGTCGTGCAGCACCTCGAGGGCGGCGCGGAGGTCCGCCACCTCGGGCTGGGCCAGCAGCCCTCCCAGGCCGACGACCTCGACCGGCAGACCACGTGCCCGCAACGCGGCATCCACCAGCGGGAACTGGGCGCGGGCCCGGCAGAGCACCGCCGACGACGGGGGCGGCGAGGCCGACCGCCACTCCCGCTCCATGACCTCGGCCACCACCCGGGCCTCGTCCTCGAGGGTGGCCAGCCAGGCCACCCGCACGGCGCCCGGCTCGGCGTGCGGGCGAGCCCGCAGAGGTGGGACGGCGACCGCCTCCCGGCCGGCCGTCCACGGGGCCGGTACCCGCAGCTCGGCCGAGACGCCGTTGGCGACGCCGAGGATCGCCACGTCGTTCCGCCAGCTGGTGGACAGGTAGCAGGTGGTCGCGGGTGCCCCGGCTCCGTCGCCGTCGAGGGCCGACGCCCGGCGGAAGTCCTCGGGAAAACGCTGCAGGTTGCCGGCCGACGCACCGCGCCAGCCGTAGATCGACTGGTGCGGGTCGCCGACCGCGACCACCGGGTGGCCACCGCCGAACAGCGACCGGAGCAGCACGAGCTGGGCATGGCTGGTGTCCTGGTACTCGTCGAGCAGGACGACGCGGTAGCGGGCGCGCTCCCCCGCACCCACCTCCTCGACGTCCCGGGCGAGCCGGGCGGCCAGCGCGACCTGGTCGCCGAAGTCCAGCACCTCCAGCTCTCGCTTGCGCCGCACGTACGCCTCCACCAGGGGCACCAGCCGGCGCTGCTGGCCGAGCCGTTCCAGCCGCTCCCGCACCGGTGCCCGGGGCCGCCCCGGACCAGGCGCCCCCACCTCGTCGGGCACCGCCAGGGCCCGCTCGACGATGGTGCCGATCAAGGCGTCCACGTCGCCGGGCTCCACCAGGTGCTCGGCGCACTCGCCGGCGAGCGCGAGCACGGACTCGGTGACCGTGGTCGGCGTCCGGTCCACACCGGACATGTCGCCGTCCCAGCGCTCGACGAGCTCGGCGACGAGCTGCCAGGCCCCGGCCTCACCGAGCAGCCGGGCTCCCGGCTCGACGCCGAGGCGCAGCCCGTGGTCGACGACCAGGGCCGCGGAGTAGGCGTGGTAGGTGGAGACGGCGACCGGTTGCGGCTCGGTGCCGGGCGCTCCCGGCTCGCCGCGCGACCCCAGCAGACCGCGCCGGTACAGGGTGCGCAGCCGGGCCCGAACCCGCTCAGCGAGCTCGCCGGCTGCCTTCCGGGTGAACGTCAGGCCGAGGATCTCCTCCGGCTCGGCGTGCCCGTTCGCCACCAGCCATACCACCCGAGCGGCCATCGTCTCGGTCTTGCCCGACCCGGCACCGGCCACCACCAGCATCGGCTCGACCGGCGCCTCGATCACGGCGACCTGCTCGGGGGTGGGCTCGGGGCGGCCGAGCGCGTGGGCGAGCTCCACCGCGCCGTACCGGGCCGGCGGCGCCCCCGCCGCCGGTCCGGTCGCCGCACCCGCCGTGTGGCGGCCCGGCGCCCGACGGGCCACCGGTGGCCGGGAATCCCCCGGCGGGCTGTCGAACCCCAGCTCGAGCTGTTCCGTCACTGGCCCACCTGCCGCCCCTCCGGCTGCAGCGGGCACGAGCGCCGCACCGCACAGACCCGGCACAGCCCGTTCCCGGTCGCCGGGAACCGGTTGCCCGCCATCGCCTCGGCGACCCCGTGCACGAGGGCGCGCGCCCAGCCCGGGTCGTCGTCGTCGGCCAGGGCGGGCTGCGCCTGGACGCCGGGCGCCTTCGTCGAGGTTCCCAGCTGGACCAGGGCGGCGCCCCCGGACCGCTGCTCGCCGGGCGCCACCCCGGCGAATCCGCCCTCCTCGACGGCGAGCTGGTACACCCCCAGCTGGGCGTGCCGGAACAGCTCCGCGGACGTCGGCGCGCCCTTGCCGGTCTTCAGGTCGACGACGACGAGCCGCCCCTCCGCGTCCCGCTCGAGCCGGTCGACCTGCCCACGGACGACGGCCCGGCCGACCTGCACACGCGCGTCCTGCTCGACCGCGACCAGTTCGCGGCCGGAGCCGCGCACGTACGCGGACAGCTTGCGCAGCATCGACCGCGCCCGCTCCCGCTCGCGCTCGCCGACCCAGCCGCCGGCCAGGCCCAGCCGGCCGATCCGGGCCTCGAGCAGCTCCAACAGCCGGGCCAGGTCGCCGTCGGGCACGTCGCGCGCCAGTTCGTGCACGAGCGTGCCCACCGTCTGCGCGGTGGACGACGACGTCGTCCCGCCGGCCGACTCCAGCAGCCACCGCAGCGCGCACCGCTGGAACTGCTCGACCTTGGACGGCGAGACCGGCACCGGCTCGCCGTCCGCACGCAGCGGCGTCTCGCAGGTCAGGTCGGCCAGGCCGAACCAGTCGTCCGGGTGGGCCCCGGGCACCCCGGCCGCTGCCAGCCGGGCCAGGTGGCCGGCGGCGGCTGTCCGTCGCCCCGGCGGCGCCCCCGGATCGCTGACCGTGGCCCGCAGCTCCGCGACGAGGGCCGGCAGCGTCATCGACCGCGGCACCTCGGTGAGCTCGCGGCCTGGCTCGGCGGCCGGATCGGGTGGGTCGACCAGGTCGAGGAACGGGGACGGGAGCTCCTCCTCGGACCGGACGGCGGTCACCAGCAGGTGCCGGCGGGCCCGGCTCACCGCGACGTGGAACAGCCGCAGCTCGTCGTCCAGCACCGCCCGCCGGAGGGCGGCGACCTGCCGGCCGTCGGGCTGCCCCGACGAGCTCAGCGCGGCCGCGTCGGTTCGGCCGTCCACCAGGTCGGCGAGGAGCTGGGCGCCCAGCAGCGAGCTGCGCAGACGCAGGTCCGGCCAGGTGCCCTCCTGGACGCCGGCGACCGCGACGACGTCCCACTCGCGGCCGGCCGCTCCCTGCGCGGTGACCAGAGCGACCGCGTCGTCGCCGGGGGCGCGATCGGCGAGGGTGTCCGCGGGCAGGTCCTGCCCCTCCAGGTAGGCGAGGAACTCGGCCGGGCCCGCGAGCGGGAGCCGGTCCACGAACCGGGCGGCCGCCTCGAACAGCGCGGTGACGGCGTCCAGGTCGCGATCGGCCCGGACGCCGGCCGGGCCGCCGCCGAGGGCGGTCCGTCGCCAGCTGTCCGCGACGCCAGCGGCCTGCCAGATGCCCCACAGCACCGTCTCGGCGGTGGCGCCGGGCCGGGCCGCGGCCTCCCGCCCCGAGGCCAGCACGCCCGCCACGCGCTGCGCACCGCGCGCCACGTACGGGTCGAGCAGCAGCAGGGTGCCGGGCTCGGTCAGCGCCTCGACGATCAGTGCGTCGCTGCCCCGGCCGCCGCCCGACTCGAACTCGTGCGCCCGCAGGGCCTGCCGGAGCCTGCGCAACGCCACCGCGTCGACCCCGCCGATCGGTCCGGTGAGGAGGTCGACGGCGACGTCGGCCGTCAGCTCGGCCGGATCGAGCACGCAGCGCAGGGCGAGCCGCAGCGGCACCACCGCCGGCTCGTCGCGGACCGGGACCTCGGCCGGCGGGACGGCGACCGGCACGCCGGCCGCGGAGAGGGCCCGCCGCAGCGGCTCGGTGCCTCGGGCCGACCGGACGACGACGGCCATCCCCGACCACGGCACCCGCTCCTGAAGGTGCATCCGGCGCAGCCGCCCGGCGACGTACGCCGCCTCCTGCGCCGGACTCGCCAGCACGTGCGCCTCGGCCACGCCGGCCTCCAGGCCGGCCAGCAGCCCGTCGGCGGGGGTGGCCCGGCGGTGCCGGTGGACCCCCGCACTGCCGATCCGCTCGGCCACGCGCACGGTCACCTCGCGCAGGACCTCGCCGTGCCGGTGCGCGGTGGGCAGCACGAACACCGGGGCCGGTGCGGTGCCCGACCGCGGCCAGCGGTGCGCCGCCTCGGCCAGCAGCCGGGGGCGAGCGCCGCGGAAGGTCTGGGTGGCGGTGTCCGGGTCGCCGGCGACGAGCAGGTCGCGACCGCCGCCGGCGAGGTGGTCGAGCAGCCGGTGGGTCGCGGCGGTGGACTCGTGCGCGTCGTCGACGACGACGAACTGCCGGGCCTCGTGCTCGGCGGCGCGCAGCAACGGGTCGTCGGCGAGGAGCAGCGCCGCGGCGTCCACGATGCCCGCGGGATCGTGGGCGCCGGGCGTGGCGAGCGCGGTGACGTCGAGGTACTCGGCCAGGACGTCGGCCGCCGCCACCCAGTCCGGACGCCGGTACCGCCGCCCGAGCGCGGCCAGATCGTCAGGACCGAGCCCGCGCTCGACCGCGCGCATCAGCAGGTCACGCAGCTCGTCGCGGAACCCGCGCAGGGCCCGGACCGCCGGCCCGAGCGCGGCCGGCCACGGCGGTGGCGCGCCCTCACCGGCCTGGTGGCCGGCCAGCAGCTCGGCGAGCACCCGGTCCTGCTCGGCGCCCGAGATCAGCCGCGGCGGGACGTCACCGTCGAGCACCCGCGCCCGGCGCAGCAGGCCGAACGCGTAGGCGTGCGGGGTGCGGGCGAGCGGCTCGCGGACCGTCCGCGCCAGCCGGGCGCAGATCCGGTCGCGCAGGGCCGCCGCAGCGGCGCGGGTGGCCGCCAGCACCAGGACGGCGTCCGGCGGCACGCCGTCCCGCTCGATCCGGGCGACGACCGCCTCGACGAGCGTGGTGGTCTTGCCGGTACCGGGCGCTCCGAGGAGGACGGCCGGGCCGCTGCCCGGCCGCCGCTGCACCACCGCGGCCTGGACGGCGTCCAGCAGCGCCGGACGCTCTGCCGGTGGTCGCCGCGGCGCCACCAGCCGGACCCGGGGGACGCCCACCGGGGCCGGTGGGGCGGGCGTGGTGGGTGGCACCTCCGCATCGAAGCACAGCGGACCGACAATCCCCGGGAGGACGGCGCACGTGTCCGCAAGGAGGCCTTTGTCCGGCGCCGGCGACCCGGCGAACGCCGGTGGTACGACGTCACCCGACCGACCGGCCGTCCCACCGGGCCCGGCGCAGGTCGACCTTGGTGCCGGAGGAGGTCAGCGGGGTCCGCTCCCGGCGGTAGTGGCGCAGCGCCGAGGCCTCGTGACCGGGCGGCGGCGAGCCGTCAGCCCTCAGCACGCGCCACCAGGCCACCGCGCCGCCCCAGCGGGCCAGCACGGTCCCGACCTGGCGCGGCCCGCCGCGGCCGAGGTACTCGGCGACGTCCCCGTACGTCATCACCCGGCCCGGTGGGATGAGCTCGACGACGTCCAGAACGGCCGAGGCGAGCTCGGGGATCTCGTCCGGCATCCGGTCGCGCACCCCGCCAGCCTGCCCCATCCGGGCCGGTGCGCGCCCGGCGGGCTCGGCGCGCCCGGCGGGCTCGCGGGTGGCGCCGGCGCCCGGCATCAGGAGGTGGGCGGCCCCGGGTCGATCTCGCGCGCCCAGGCGAGCACGCCGCCGTCCACGTGAACGGCGTCCGGATGCCCGGCGTCCCGCAGCAGTTCGAGGGCTCGCGCCGAGCGGCCCCCCGACGCGCAGTGCAGGATCACCCGGTGAGCGGAGGTCAGCTCGGCGAGCGCCTCGCCGCTCTCGATCCGGGCGAGCGGCACGTGCACCGCGCCCGGAATGGTCACGATCGCACGCTCGTGCGCCTCGCGGACGTCGACGAGCACGAAGTCCGCCTCGCCGCGCTCCCGCGTCTGGAGCAGGCGACGGAGCTCGTGGACGTCGATGACGCCCTCCCGGGCCGCCCCCTGGCGGGCCGGCACGCCGCAGAAGGCCTGGTAATCGACCAGTTGGGTGATCGGCGGCGCGGCCGGGTCGGGTCGCACCCGGATCTCCCGCCAGCGCATCGCCAGGGCGTCGTAGACGGCCAGCCGGCCGACCAGCGGTTCCCCGAGGCCGCAGATCAGCTTGACCGCCTCCGTCGCCATCACCGCACCGACGGCCGCGCACAGCACGCCGAACACCCCGCCCTCGGCGCACGACGGCACCGCCCCGGGCGGTGGGGGCGCCGGGAAGAGGTCCCGGTAGGTCGGGCCGTGACCGGCCCAGAAGACACTCACCTGCCCGTCGAAGCGGAAGATCGAGCCCCACACCTCGGGCAGGCCCAGTAACGCGCAGGCGTCGTTGACCAGATACCGCGTCGGGAAGTTGTCCGTGCCGTCGATCACCAGGTCGTAGCCGCGCAGGACGTCCAGGGCGTTGCCGGACTCGAGGCGGAGCCGGTGCCGGCGGACGGCGACGCCCGGAGTGATCCGAGCGATCCCGTCCGCGGCACTGTCGACCTTGGGCCGGCCCAGGTCCGCGTCACCATGGATCACCTGGCGATGCAGGTTCGACGCCTCGACGTCGTCCGCATCGACGATGCCGATGGTGCCGACCCCGGCGGCGGCGAGATACATCAGCACCGGGCTGCCCAGACCGCCCGCCCCGACCACGAGCACCCGCGCGTTCGCCAGCCGACGCTGCCCCTCCTCCCCCACCCCGGGGAGGATCAGGTGGCGGTGGTAGCGGGCGAGCTGGTCGGCGGCCAGCGGCGGGCCGGGGGCGACGAGCGGGTCCATGTCTCCAGGCTAGTCCGCCGATGTCCGGTCAGCTCCCGGTCGCTCGGCCGGCGGGCGCGGGGCTAATAGCGGCTTGCGCGCGCTCGGGGGCTGTTGCTCAGCGTGCCGGTCGGGCGGACGTCGTGCCGGCAGCCGACCCCGACCCGGGTGACCTGACCGGCCGCCGTCATCCGGACAAGCGCCATCGGGTCGTGCGCGTTCGGCTCCGCCGGGCCGCGACACAGGTATTTCTCCCCAATCCTCAAGACGGCCGGACCGGCGACAGTGAACGAAGCCGGGATGGGGCGGCGGCAGGGGGCACCCGGCTACCGCGGCTCTGGAGCGTCCGCCCACCAGGTCATCGAGGGAGGAGCTGATGGAGACTCTGGGACGTCCCCTGACGGGTGTCCGCACGTCCTCGCTGGGACTGCCCCGCCACCCGAGACTGCCGGGATACGCCGTGGAGAACCGGCGGTTCCTGCGTCGCTCGGTACGTCAGGCGGTCGCCAGCGGTGTCCGCCAGTTCATCGCGGTCAGGACGGGGCTGCCGACGGATCGTGCCGTCCGGTCGGTGGTGCACGAGATCGATCCGCAGGCTCAGGTCGCCTACGTCGACGTCCACCCGGTGCTGCTCGCCCTGCGGCACGGGTTGCTCGACGGCTCGATCGTCCGGGCTCCTTCCGTGCAGTCCGGCCTGCTGGACCCGAGCGCCCTGGTCGGGGCACCGCAGCGGGACGGGCTGGACCTGACCCTTCCCGTCGGAATGCTCTTGCTCGGAGTGCTGCACTTCGTGACCGACTGCCAGGAAGCGCAGGTCATGGTGGACCACCTGGTGGACTCGCTGGCTCCAGGCAGCCTCCTGGTGATGTCACATCTGACCGATGACTACCCCTCGCCGCAGCTGCGGTCCATCCTGCGGATCTATGAGCGGTCCGTGCTGCCGACCCGGCTTCGCAGTCGGGTGGAACTGGAGCGGCTCCTTGCCGGGCTGGATCTGCTCGGCCCGGGCGTCGATCTGGTCTCCTGCTGGCAGCGAGGACCGGACGAGGGCATTCCTTGGCCTCCGGAGCTGGTCGCCTGCTGGGGAGCGGTCGCCCGGGTACGGGGACCGTTCGAACCGAGCGTGCCCCTGCGTCACGAGCCGGGGCAGGGCGGTCCGTCACGCAGCCTGGGCAAGGAACGCGAGAGTTCACACGTGCTCGGCGCGACCAGCGTCGGCCCAGACGGCGAGCTGGCTGCGGGAGGTGAATCCCAGTTTGAGCAGGATGCGCTCCACGTGCCCCTCCGCCGTACGCCGGGCGAGGACCAGCCGGTCGGCGATCT
>DATDMG010000216.1:0-7029 GCA_036518955.1 Kineosporiaceae bacterium
CAGCGGCGGCAACACCCAGGGCGGCTTCTTCCTCGCCGCGCTGCGCGCCCTGGAGATTCTCGGACGCCGCCTCGACCCGCTGGGCCCAGAGGCCGGCGTCCTGTGCCGGATCCTTGCCGCGCTGTCCGCTGCGCGAGACGCCCGGCTCGGGGACTCGCCGGCGGCGCCCGGTCTCGACGGGGCGGGGATCGAGCACCTTGCGACCGGGGTCCTGGCGGACCCAGCGACCGGGGTCCGGTCACGGCGGCCCAAGCCCGGCGGTGACACGGTGGCGATCGTGGCGGCTGACGGGTGGGGACACTGGGTGGCCCTGATCCAGAGTGTCTTCCACGCGTTCGGTGCGGGGCTGCTGGACCCGAGCACGGGCGTGCTGCTGCACAACCGCGGCGCCGCCTTCGATCTGGTCCCAGGATCGGCCGCGATGCTCGCCGGGGGACGGCGGCCGCCCCACACGTTGATGCCGGTACTCGTTCGGGACACCCGCTCCCGCCGTCTCGTCGGAGCGCATGGCACCATGGGTGGCCGGGTGCAGCCACAGATCCACACACACCTCGCTCTGCATCTCGCGTTGGGCCGTTCCGTGGGCGAGGCGGTGTCCGCTCCCCGCTGGTCGGTCGGCCAGATGGAGGTTGGCGCCACCGGCACCCCCGTCGTCCACTACGAGGGGGACCTGCCCGAGCGTGCCCGCCGTGCGCTGGCCGGAACCGGTCTGCCGACGGGCGCCCTGGGCGTGCACGACGACGGAGCCGGGCACGCCCAGGTGATTCGCGCCGGGGCGGACGGTTTCCACGTCGCCACCGATCCTCGAGCCGACGGCGCCGCAGTGGCGGTCGGCTCGTGAACGTCGTTCTCGAGACGGCCCTTGTCTTCCTGGCCGGGGTGGGTGCCGGCACGATCAACACGGTCGTCGGGTCGGGAACCCTGATCACCTTCCCGGTGCTGCTGTCGGTCGGCCTGTCGCCGCTCACCGCGAACGTGACCAACACCCTCGGGCTGGTGCCCGGCTCCTTCACAGGCGCCTACGGGTACCGCGACCAACTGCACGGTCAGAGGCGGCTCGTGCTGCGGCTCGGTTCGGCCTCCCTGATCGGCGCGCTGATCGGCGCCGCGCTTCTCCTCGTCCTGCCGCCCGGTGCTTTCAAGGCGATCGTGCCGGTCCTCGTCGCCCTCGCGCTCGTCCTGGTCGTCGCCGGGCCGGCGATCAATCGGCGGCTGGCTCGTGACGGGAGTGACCCCGCCTCCGGGCCGAGCCGCAGGCTCTGGGGGGCTACCGTCGGGGCCGGTGCCTACGGCGGCTACTTCGGCGCAGCGCAGGGCGTGCTGCTGATGGGTCTGCTCGGTGCCCTGCACGGCGGGGACGTCCAGCGCAACAACGCCGTCAAGAACGTCCTCGCCGGAACAGCCAATCTTGTCGCGGCGGTCGTCTTCGTGATCGTCGCGCAGCCGGACTGGCTCGGTGTCGCCCTCGTCGCCGCGGGGTCCACCCTCGGCGGGGTCATCGGGGCCCGGGTGGGTCGGCGCCTGTCTCCGCGTCTGCTCCGGGGGCTGATCGTCGTCGTCGGGCTCGTGGCCATCGTCAAGGTGCTGATGAGCTGATGAGCGTCGTGGGCCCGGAGGGCGGCAGCCGGCGTGGGCGATCACCGCGGCCGCACCCGCTTCCCCAAGGCTTCCGCCTCGGCCCGGCTCGGCCGCCCGGCCCCGGCAGCTACCGACCAGCGGACCCCGCACCGCCGCCCCCGAAAAGGGCATCGACCTGACCTTCATCCTCTGCGCCGGCCCCAGCCAGATCACCGACCCGACCCCACACTGCGAAAGTCGAGCCCTTCACGACGTCCCACGAATTCCTCCCGTGCGGTGCAGGCCGGAACCGGGTCACGTCAGACGATCACGGAACGCGCCGCGCCGGACGGCATGCCCACGCCCACATCCTTCACCCACCTGCTCCTGAACGGTTGGAGATGATCCGCCATGACGCCCGGCGCGGACGCCTTCCCTTACCGATCAGCCGTCGCCTTCCGGGCCGCGCTCCGCGACCGGCTCACAGCGCCGCGCCGCCCGGTGCGATGGTGGCCCGCCTCGGCGGCGTCCCGGGTTCGGCATCCTCGTCGTGCTGCCGGCCGCGGACGCCGACCGGCGGCGGCTGCCGGTGACCGTCCGCGAGCGGATGCGGCCGCATCCTGCCGTCCACGGGTGCGCCGGAGACCGATCCGGCCCACCGCGCCAGGCGCGCCTGGGGCCAATCTTGCGAACCCGGCATCAATGTTGGGCAACTGCTTGATTGTCGTCATCTGCTCGCCTAACGTCGCGTCAATCACGCGCCGGTACTGATCCACGCGGGGGCACCCCGCGCCGGCCTACCCCCGCCCGCGGGGACGATGACGCCCCTATGGAGGAGAGATGCGACACCTGAGATGGCTCCGCCGGGTCGGTGTGCTCGCGGCGGTGGCCGCGCTGGCCGCGTGCGGCGGCACCTCGTCGACGTCCGCCGGTATGACGTCCGCCGGGTCGACGTCCGCCGGTGCGGCGTCGGCAGGCTCCAGCTCGTCGGGTGCCGCCGCCGGCGGCCCGGCCAAGAAGGTGGCGGTCGGGGTCATCCCGATCATCGATGTCGCGCCGCTCTACCTGGGCGTGCAGAAGGGCATCTTCACCAAGCACGGGCTGGACGTCACGCCCAAGCCGGCCCAGGGCGGCGCGGCGATCGTGCCCGCCGTGCTGGCCGGGGAGGACCAGTTCGGGTTCAGCAACGTGGTCTCCCTGCTGACCGCCCGGGAGAAGGGCGTGCCGCTGCTGGCGATCGCGGCCGGCTCCAGCTCGACCGGCGACGCCACGAACGACGTCAACGCCGTCCTGGTCGGGAAGGGCTCCACCCTGCAGAGCGCGAAGGACCTGGCGGGCAAGAAGGTCGCCATCAACTCGCTGAACAACATCGGTGACACCACGATCAAGGCGGCGGTGGAGAAGGCCGGCGGCGACCCGAAGAGCGTGAAGTTCGTCGAGCTGCCGTTCCCCGACATGCCCGCCCAGCTCGCCGCCGGCAAGGTGGACGCCGTCTGGGAGAGCGAGCCGTTCCGCAGCGCGATCCTCGGCGCGGGCGGCCGGGTGCTGTTCGACAACCTCACCGAGACGTACCCCAAGCTGCAGATCGCCACGTACTTCACCAGTGAGGCGGTCAAGGCCAAGGACCCGCAACTGGTCGACAACTTCGTGGCGGCCGTGAACGAGTCCATGGAGTACGCGACGGCGCACCCGGACGAGGCCCGCGCCGTCCTGGCCACCTACACGAAGATCACTGGGGACGTCGCCAACAAGGTCGTCCTTCCCGCCTGGCCCACCGAGCTGGACCAGCAGTCGGCCACGGCGATCGGGCAGGCGGCGCAGAAGTACGGCACCCTGAAGAAGGACCCTGACGTGAAGGGCCTCTACGCGGTCAAGGGCTGACGGCCGGCGATCACCCGGCGCGACCCGAAGGAGAGGCCATGCTCGATGTTCGTGGGCTGCGGAAGGTCTACGAGTCCTCCGGCCGCCACGTGGAGGCCCTGCGTGACCTGACCTTCAGCGTCGAGCCGGGTGAACTGGTCTGCCTGGTGGGCCCCTCCGGGTGCGGCAAGACGACGCTGTTGAAGTGCCTCGCCGGCCTGCTCGACCCGACGGCCGGCGAGGTGCTCGTCGAGGGCCGACCGGTCACCGGCCCTCCCGACGGGATGGCCGTGGTGTTCCAGGAGTACGGCCGCTCCCTGTTCCCGTGGATGACGGTGGCCCAGAACGTGGACCTGCCGCTGCGGCACAAGCGGCTCACCCGCGCCCGGCGGGCCCAGCTCGTCGGCGACGCGCTGGCGGCCGTGGGCCTGGCCGCCTCGCCGTCCGCGTATCCCTGGCAGCTCTCCGGCGGGATGCAGCAGCGGGTGGCGATCGCCCGGGCGGTGGCGTACGAGCCGCAGGTGATGCTCATGGACGAGCCGTTCGCGGCGGTCGACGCGCAGACCCGCGCGGACCTCGAGGACCTGATCCGGTCGATCTGGGAGCGCACCGGGGTGACGACGTTGTTCGTCACGCACGACATCGACGAGGCGGTGTACCTCGGCCAGCGGGTGATCGTGCTGTCGTCGTCCCCGACCGTCGTGCAGGAGGACCTGCAGATCGACCTGCCGCGCCAGCGCGACCAGCTCGAGACCCGCTCGCTGTCCCGGTTCACCGAGCTGCGGACGCACGTCTACGCCGAGATCCGCACCGCGCAGCGCCGGACGTCCACGCCCGCGGCGGCCGGATGAGCGCGCCCGCCGCCGTCCCGGGCGCCGCCGTCCCGCGCACCGGCGGCGGCCGGACGGGCCCGCCCGCCGCCGTCCCGCGATCCGTCGTGCTCGGGCTGACGGGCCTGGCCGGGTTCGCCGCCGTGCAGGAGGTCGCGCCGCGGCTGCTCCACCTGCCGGCGGACGTGCTGCCCCCGCTGTCGTCGATCCTCGCCGCCCTGGCGACCGAGGTCCGGACGGCGGCCTTCTGGTCCGCCGTCGAGGCCACCCTCCTGCAGTGGGCGCTCGGGTTGGGGCTGGCCGTCGTGGCGGGGGTGGGCGCCGGGGTGGTCATCGGCTCGAACCGCGTCCTGCGGCGGATGACGGCGTCGACGATCGAGTTCCTCCGGCCCATCCCGTCGGTCGCGCTGATCCCGCTGGCGGTCCTGCAGTTCGGCACCGAGCTGCGGTCGGCGCTCCTGCTCATCGTCTACGCCTCGTTCTGGCAGGTCCTGGTGCAGACGCTCTACGGGGTGGCCGACGTCGACCCGATCGCCGAGCAGACGGCCCGCTCCTACGGGCTCGGCCGCTGGGCCCGGGTGCGCTACGTGCTCTGGCCCACCGCGCAGCCCTACGTGGCGACGGGCGTGCGGCTGGCCGCCAGCGTGGCGCTGATCCTGGCGATCACGGCGGAACTGATCATCGGCAGTCCAGGGCTGGGCCAGGAGATCAACTCGGCGCAGAGCGGCGGTGCCACGGCCCTCGCGTACGGGCTCATCATGGTCACCGGCATCTTCGGGCTCGTGATCAACGTAGGCGTGCGCGCGGTCGAGCGGCGCATGCTCCGCTGGCACGTGTCGGTGCGCGGGGAGACCGTCTGATGCCCCGGGCCGTGACCCGCGCCGGGCAGATCCTCGCCCTGCCCGTGGCCCTGGTCGCCCTCTGGTGGTGGGCGAGCGACGGCAGCACGAGTATCTACTACCCGCCGCTGCGCCGGATCGTGGACATCTTCCCGGACACCTGGCTGGCCGGCGGCACCGATGCCCGGCTGCTGACCGACGTCGTCCCGAGCCTCGTGCGGCTGGCCGTCGGCTACGGGCTGGCGGCCGGCGTCGGCATCGGGGCCGGGCTGCTCATCGGGTCGTACCGCGCGCTGCGCGAGCTGACCGAACCCGTCCTGGAGGTCTTCCGCGCCATCCCGCCACCCGCGACCGTGCCCCTGTTGGTCGTGCTCGCCGGGATCGACAACCTGATGAAGATCCTCGTCATCCTCTTCGGCTGCGTCTGGCCGGTCCTGCTCAACACGGTAGAGGGCGTCCGCGCCGTCGACCCCGTGCAGGCCGACGTCTGCCGCAGCTACGGCGTCACCGGGACGGCCCGCATCCGCCACCTCGTGCTCCGCTCGGCGAGCCCCCAGATCATGACCGGCATGCGCCAGTCGCTCTCGGTCGGGATCATCCTCATGGTCATCAGCGAGCTGGTCGCCGCGAGCGACGGCATCGGGTTCACCGTGGTCCAGTTCCAGCGCACGTTCGCCATCCCCGAGATGTGGACGGGCATCATCGTCCTGGGCCTGCTCGGGACCGGGCTGTCACTGCTCTTCCAGCTCGCCGAGAACCGGCTGCTCGGCTGGTACCACGGGCTGCGGCGGGCACACCGGCACGAGTGAGCGCCGCCGACAGGCCCGCCGGCACGGGCGGGACACCACGTCCCCAGCCGATGCTGTTGACGCTGCTGGGGATCCACCTGCGCCGGCCCGGGCGGGCCGTGTACTCGGGCAGCGTGATCGACGTGCTGGAGCGGATCGGGATCAGCGAGCAGGCCACGCGATCCACCGTCAGCCGGATGGCCCGGCGTGGCCTGCTGCACCGGTTCCGGTCGGGACGGCGCGCCTACCTGGCGCCCACCGACCGGCTGCGCGCCGTGCTGGAGGACGGGCACCGCCGCATCTGGCAGCTCAGCGCGGTCAACCGGTCGTGGGACGGCACCTGGACGCTGGTCGGGTTCTCACTGCCGGACACCTGGAACCGGCAGCGGCACGACCTGCGCTCCCGGCTCACCTGGGCGCGCTTCGGCATGCTGCACCCGGGCCTGTGGGTAGCACCGGGCCGGGTCGACGCCACCGCCGTCATCGACGGGCTGGGCCTGGCGGACTACCTCACCGTGATGCACGGCAGCCCCCTGCCGCCCACCGAGGCCGCGCACCTGGTGGCCCGCGGCTACGACCTGACGCAGCTCGCGGCCGACTACAAGGCGTTCCTGGACCGCTGGAGCGACGAGCGGCGGACGCCCGGCAGCGACGCGATGACCCGTCAGTTGCTCCTGCACAGCGAGTGGCTCCAACTGATCCGACGGGATCCCCACCTCCCGGCCGAACTGCTCCCCGGCACGTGGCCGGCCATCGGCGCGGAACAGCTCTTCCACCGGCTGGCCATCCGCTACCAGCCGCTAGCCCAGGAACAGGCCGACCGGGACCTGCAGATCATCGTCACTTCGCCAGCCGGCGCCACCGGCGAGGCGCGCCAGAACGCCGAGCCGCGGTAGCGGGCGAAACAGCTCGCGATCCGGTCGCGAGCGATTTCCCGCCGCGCAGCGGGTACCAGGTACGACTCGCCGTCCGCTACGAAGCCACATCCACATCGCCGCGATCAACGTCTGGCTCCGCGACTCATGAACAGCTCCTAGTGGAGCGCGCGCCCGCGCTGGTCGCCGCGATCCCCCGGCGGCTGACCGGGTTGATCGGATGGTCCCGCGCTGGGTGGGATGGCGCTGGGTGGGGTGACGCTGGGTGGGGTGACGCTGG
>DATDMG010000217.1:0-5998 GCA_036518955.1 Kineosporiaceae bacterium
ATGGAGCCGCTGTGCCCGCAGGTGCTGAATCTCGTCTGAAAGCCTGGTCTCAGCCGACCCACGAGCCGATACTGGTCTGCGCCACGAATGCGCCGCCGACAATGGCGGAAAGCTGGTGCTCGGTCAGGTGCTCGGTCTCGACCTCAGGCTGGTTCTTGGCAGGGTTGCCCATGACGCTCTCCTTCTGGACGATTGCGGATAGTCTGTCAGCGCAGTGAAGGGGTTATCGTTTTTCCTGCGCTGATGGAGAAACAGTAGAACCCCGCGGCATAGCCCGGCATTGGGCTCCGAGCCCACGATCTCCAGAGTGTGACTGGACAGCAGGCCCCTTGCGCAGTCGTGGTTGACGTGATCCAATCTGGGAGTTCTGTCGCCGGCGGGTGAGCTCGACGGCCCTGGCGATGTGGGGGGGAGCCCACGCGCAGTCGGTCGACGTGGACAGCCTTCAGGGTGCGGGTATCGATCCGGCCGCGTCCGCAGGTGACGGGCGTGTCGGCCGGCATGGGGGGACAGCGCCCGGCAGGACCTCGCCGACCGGCGGTGGCGGATCCTGGAGCCGTTGCTGGCGAAGGGGAAGGAGCCGGGATGCCCACCGAAGTGGACCACACGTCAGTTGATCGACGGGATCCGTTGGCGGACCCGCACCCGTGCCCCGTGGCGGGACGTACCGTCCCGGTCCGGGTCCTGGCAGCGCGGCGAGTAGCGCGGCAGCGGCCACGTTAGGCTGGCAACTCGCCATCAGTCAGGAGGTTCGCGTGCCGGGCACCACCTGCCACATGTCGATCTCTTTGGACGGCTTCGTCGCCGGACCGGACCAGAGCCGGGAGAACCCCCTGGGCAAGCGGGGACGGGAGCTGCACGGCTGGCACATCGGCGACCCGCGGGCCAACGACGCCGACAAGGTCGCGAACGAGTGGCTCATGCGCCCCCGGGGTGCCTACGTGATGGGGCGGAACATGTTCGGCCCCATCCGTGGGGATTGGGATGAGGACTGGTCGGGCTGGTGGGGCCCCGAACCGCCGTATCACGCGCCGGTGTTCGTGCTGACCCATCACCGCCATGATCCAATCCAGATGGACGGGGGGACGACCTTCCACTTCATCACCGAGGGCTTCGACGCGGCCTACTCCGCAGCGTGCGAGGCTGCCGGGGACAACGGGGTGGACATCGCCGGAGGGGCCTCGACCGTCCGGCAGGCGTTGATCGCCGGGGTGATCGACGAGCTCACCCTCGACATCGCGCCCGTCCTGCTGGGTACGGGCGAGCGCATCTTCGACGGGGTCGAGTCCTTCGGCTTCGAGCCTGCGGAAGTGCTTCACTCACCGCTGAGTACCCACATCCGCTATCGCCGCGTCAGCTGACCGCCCGGCCCACCGCCGGCAGCTCCGGACAGTGCCTGCGCCGCGACGCGCGCGGCGGGCGACCGCCACACCACTGGCCGGCGACGCTCCACCACTGGCCGTCGACGCTCCACCACTGGCCGGCGGCACCCGGTGGCGCTCCAGGCTGCCGCGGAGGGGTCGGCCAGTCGCATCCGGCGGAGCAGCTCGTGCCGGTGACCGCGCTGGAGCAGCCCGAGGGTGTCCAACGCCGGTGGCTGAGAGCCTGCAGTTGACATCCACAGTCCAGCGGGTAGGGGTGGAGACGTGCAGAACAACCGAATCGTCCCCCTGTCCCAGGCGGTCATGACCGACCAGCGCTCGGTGCGGCAGACCAGGACAGCGCTCGCCGCCGCCCGTCGGGTCGGTGTGGGGTTGATGGTCGCGCTGGCTCTCCTCGTCGGTGGCACCGGATGCGGTGGGTCCCGCGGCGGCTCGACAGCCTCGCCGACCTCGGCGGTCGCAGGCGCCCCCACGGCAACGTCCGCCCAGGCAGTGACGTCCGGGACCGGTGCGGCCCCAGCCGGAAGCCCATCGACGGGCGCGTGCCAGAAGGCTCGGTTCGCCCTCCACGCCGGCCTTGCCGCCGGCGCGGTGCACCGCTACCTGTGGAAGCCCTACCAGGCCGGGACCTTCGCCGCCGGAGCTCCCGGACGACGCACGGCCATGGTCAAGGCCGCCCTCGCCGGAGCGTTCGCCGCCCACGAACTGAAGGTCGCCGTCGGAGACATCCGTGGCTGCCCGTCCGCCCAACGACTGGTCACCACGGTGGAACAGACCATGGGACAGGCCGGGGCGCTCGTTCCGGCGCTGAGATCGGGGACTGCCGATCCGGCAACCCTGGGCACTCTGAACGGCGCTGTCTCCTCGGTGGAGTCCCAGGCGCGCTCGGCCGGTATTGACGTCAAGGAGCAGGAACCCACGCCAAGCCAGCTGGCTGGCGGCAGCAGCGGCCCGTGACCTGCGGACTCGCCTGCTGGGACCCGCCGAAGCGGGAGGACGAGCGGCTGTCCGCAGCTGGTTCACCCGGCACCACAACGCCTGGCGCTGCACCGGCTACAAGCCCATCGTCGACGCCGTGATGGACGCCGCCGCCGTCCTGCGGGGCGAGCGCGACGCCTCCGCCCTCGGATTCACCATGCCCGAGGACGGGCGCATCTGGGGCAGCACGTACCCGCGCCCGACCGCCGTCGCCAAGGTCACCGGTACTCTCGACTACCGCCAGGACCTCGGCCCGAAACTGCCGCCCGGCACGCTCCAGGTCGCCATGGTCCAGGCGACGGTCTCGCACGCGAACATCCTGGGCGTCGACACCAGCGAAGCCGAGCGGATGCCCGGCGTCGTCAGGATCGTCACGGCCCGGGACATCCAGGGCACCAATGCCATCGGCGGCCTGAACGCGCCCGAGAACGTCGGCGACACCTGGGACCGGCCGATCCTGTGCGACACCAAGGTGTTCCAGTTCGGCGATGCCATCTCCCTCGTCTGCGCCGACACCATCGAGCAGGCCCGGGCCGCCGCGAAGAAGGTCAAGGTCGACCTGGAGGTGCTGCCCGCGTACCTGAGCGCCCCGGCGGCCATGGCGGACGACGCGATCCAGGTCCACCCCGGGTTTCCGAACGTCTACTTCCCCCAGGAGCTGGTCAAGGGCGAGGACCCGAAACCGCTGCTGGAACGGACCGCGCCCTACGCCAAGGACATCCCCGACGACATCACGGTGCTCTACGTCCAGACCCCGCGCAGCCTCGGCCCGTTCGGCGCGGCGGGCGTGGGCGAGGCGCCGCTGACGGCCTCGCACGTGGCCGTCAGCAATGCGATCAAGAACGCCACCGGGGTCCGGATCACGCACCTGCCGGCCCTCCCCGAGAAGGTCCTCGCCGGCCTGCAGCACGTCGTGCCTCAGGTCTGAGCCGATCGGGGGTGATCTGGACCGGTCAGGTCCGGGCAAGCTTGAGCCAGCCTGCCGACGGGCCCGGACCCCGCCCGTCGGCAGGCCCGACAGCCGGGCTCGTCCCCAGGAGGTGGTTCCCTTCCCCGGCATCGTCAGCCGGGTCTGCCCGCAGCCGTGCCGCCCGGTCTGCCGCCGCGGCGACGCGGGGGACGCCGTCCGGATCGCTGCCGTCGAACAGGCCTGCGCCGGATGGGGCGGCGCCGGCGGCGCGGCGGCGGGCCGGGCCTCACCGGCCGTGCCCGTCCCGCAGCGGGCGGGCCGGATCGGCATCGTCGGCGGTGGCCGGGCGGGCGCCACCGCCGCCCTCGACCTGGCCCGCAAGGGCTATCCGGTCACGGTCCACGAGGCGGCCGGCGCGCGTGCGGACGCCGACCTTCGCGAACATGCCGACGGCGCGGGCGATGGTGATCGGCGAGTCCCTGTCGGACCTCGAGCTGATCCAGGCCTCCATCGATCCGTGCTCCTCCTGCACCGACCGCTGACGCCGGCCAGCCGGGACGACGGGGAACCCGGCGGCCGGCGCAGCTTCATCGTGGTGCCGTGGGGTCAGGACACCGTCGACAGGCGGTCCCGTCTCTCTCCCGGTGCGGGGCGCGCCCGGGTCGGTGGGCAGATGGGTGGGTGGATGGGCGCCGGTTACTGCTCGGGAGCGGGCTGGCCGTTGACGTTGCCGCGCTCGGGCGGTGTGAGGCGGCTCATCTCGGTGAAGTCGCGCGGGGTCAGGTCGAATCCCTGCCAGTGCACCGGCATCGGGCTCTGGTCCTCGTCCCGGGGGATGTGATGGAAGCCGACCCGCACCCACATGAGCGGGTCGGTCATGGTCTCCTTGTCACGGGAGTAGTCGAGGATCGAGGTGCGGTTGCCGCACTCGGGGTCGGCGTTGCCGGTCGCGAGCTGCTCGCACGGGTGCTGCTGGGTGAAGGTGACGTCCGGCGTGGTCTCCGGGTGGGACTCGTAGGGATCGTTGGCGCCGGTGTCCAGCTCGTAGGAGCGCAGGTGCCCGTCCTGGTTCTGGCTGGTCGGGCTCACCACGCGCCACCACCGGCGGTTGACCTTCGTGAAGGAGCCCTCCGTCTGGATGTTGGTCTTGACGGTCTTGAGGATCGCCGACGACGTTCCGTTGCCACCGGCGGGCGTGGTGTCGTACTGCTCGATCTTCTCGTTGCCCTTGCCGTCGATGTTGAAGTCGACGCGCCAGAAGGCGCTGTGGTAGTGGTTGGAGGCGTAGGACTGCGCGCCCTTGCCGATCGGCCACCCCGTGTCCGGGGTCACGTAGTCGTTGGGCGAGAGGTCACCGGTGGCACCGAGCCGGGCCGTGATGCGCCCGTTGTCCGCGAACCGGTACTCGCTGATGTACTCGTACCATCCCACCTTGCTGATCGAGCGCAGCACCAGGTCATGGCCCTGCTTGCCCAGCGGCGGCTTGCCGGCCACCGGGTTCTCCAGCCGGTAGGCCTGGCCCGACGGCTCGGCCGAGACGCACAGCACCTTGCGCCGCGCCGGGGTGGGGGCGTCGTCGAAGCCGACGCGCGCCGAGCCGCCCTTGCAGTCGGCGCCGCCGAGCGTCTGCAGGTCGTCGCCACCGAACCCGAAGTCGCTGATGTCGTTGTACTCGGTCTCCCCCGAGTCGTACGGCACGTTGAGCTGGGCCAGCGAGATGGAGTCCAGGACCTGCACGGGTTCGGGGTAACGCGTCGAGGAGATGAAGACCTTCTCCAGCACCAGCCCGCTGAGCTGGTTGATCCGCCAGCACATCCGCCAGGTGGTGCCGTTGGGCAGGGTCTCCTTCACCAGCGCGTCGGCCGCGCACGGGGCCGGGGTGGCCGCCACCGCCGCCGGGGCGGCAGCGGCAGACCCCCACACCAGGGCCCCGGCCGTGGCCGCGCTGATCAGGTACCGGTATCCAAGTGTCACGCTGCGGGTCCCGTCACTTGACCCGGGCGACGCTGCGCCCGGACAGGTCGATGATGATGTTGTTGAGGTCCACGAAGGGGCCGTTCGCCACCCGGGCCACCAGTTGCACGCACCGGTGCTGCCCGCACTGGCGCACCGCGGTGTCGGCGGGCCTGGCGTGGAAGATGTGGGCCCCCACCTGGAGCTTGTCCTTGCCGCTCCAGGGCTGGCCGGTCACCTTCGTGTACAGCGCCCGGACGTCGGCGCCCGCGGGCGCGGCCAGCAGCAGATCGACGGCGGTCGCCACCTCACGGTCGGACGCCGGGCGTTGCAGGCCCTTGCCCCGGAAGGAGCCCGTCACCTTCCCGCTGTTCACGTCGACGACCTGCTTCACCAGCTCATCCGTCTGGTAGTCGTAGTAGTAGACCTGGACGTCCCGGCCGGTACCGCCCTCGACGACCTCGGACGACAGGTATTCCGGGCCCTTCCCGCCGGTGACGTCCCGGCCGGACTCCGCCAGGGACGTCGTCAGCGCGGCCGCCCTGGCCTTGCCGACCTCCCCCGGGGTCAACGGGTCGTCGCCCGTGCCTGTGCTGGGTGACGGTCCCGGCGAGGGGTCCGACACCCCGGCCGGATCGGCGGCGACCTGGGGCGGCGCCGTCGGCTCCGCCGCCACCGACGGGTTCAGCGACGCCACGGCGACGGCCATGGACACCACGGCCGTGGCGGCCGCCGCGCCCGCACACCAGAGCAGCCGCCGTCGCCGGCGGGCCGC
>DATDMG010000218.1:0-31486 GCA_036518955.1 Kineosporiaceae bacterium
GCGCCCTGGCCAACCGCCTCGTCAGCATCCCGCACGGCTGCCTGCGCCACGGCGTCCGCTACGACGAGACCCTCGCCTGGCAGAACCAAACCAGCACCGCAACCTCCGCCGCTTGACATGTTCCGCCCGTGGGATGTCTAGGTCCGGCTTGGTGGTGAACGCCAGGTCCTCGGGCACCCCGACTCGGGCGCGGCGGGCCGCATCGTCGGCCCAACGCTCGGGCATGTAGACCTCGAAGTCCACCCAGGCCGAGCCGGCGGTCGTCACGTACGCGCTGAACACGCTGGTCACGCAGTTCTCCACCTTCCCGGTGCAGCCGGCGTGCTGGGGGCCGACCGCGAACGTCCGGTCGCCCTTCTTCAACGCTGCGGTCTCGTCGATCGCGATCCCCGGGCCGACCGGGTCCTCGGCCGGGCAGGTCAGCCACCGCCCGGCCAGCGGTGCCAGCAGGTCCCGCACCGCGGTGTGGTCCCAGCGGTAGGAGCGCAGCAGGGCCTGCATCCGACCCCACCCCGCATGCCCGGCGGCCTCGGCCAGGGCCCAGCAATTGGCCTTGACCTGCGACGACAGCGTGCACACGTAGTCCCACGCCACCTCAAGGCTGCGCCGCTGCGCGAACACCGGCACCAGCGCCGCCCTGATCACGTCGTCCACGGCCCGCGCGCCTGCTGCGATGCCTTCTAGACTCGTCCACGCGGCCGTCCTGCTGATCTCTTGCGTCACAACTTGCAGATCATGGGGCGGTCGCCCGGCTTACACCCGAGTCATTCGCCCCGGCTGTCCATCACAGAATGTGACATCATGACCAACCCAGGGGCCACCCATCGCGTGCACTCAAGCACTCACCGTGAAACAGCGGCTGTAATATGAGAGACCATCACTACCCGTGACCCAACCGCCATCACCAGGAGCCACGCACCGTCATGAACCACTCACCAAGCGAGAAACAGCGACTGTAATACAAGGCTCCACCTTCTTGGCGAATGCCATACTTTCAAGGATGGGAATCCATCCTTGAAAAGTATCTTCTCAGGCTGGGTGCAATTCATTTCAGAATTAGCTGCGGGCTCCCGGGTCAGGCCTGCGCTACGCGATGGTCGGCTCCGGCAGAAGCCAGCGAAAGCTCTCCCCCAGGGACGGATGGCACGTATCTGTTCCTGGAGGAACATGTCCACTACGTCCTCGCGGTCCTCTGGTTGCGCTGAGCCACCGTGGTGGTCGTCTTAGCTCGGCAACGCCCCATGCGGGCGGTTGCCACGGGGCCCGCGTTGTGGACCAGATGTGGACCGGACATGGTGACGTCCTGGGACGCCAAGGTCCGGGTGAGACGGCCCGGGGCCCGAAGAGCGGGCCTGACGTGCACGAACGGGTAACCCAACGTCCTGGGTCAAGGGGGGTACACGCATGCACAGATACGACCGGGGGAGCGGTTGCTCGCTCGGCCGCCTGGAGGTTCGGCAAATGGGCGGCAAGATTGCGTACGAGGGTGATCACCAGTCACCTTTGCGCAGGTCATGCCAAGAGGCATCCGCCTCGGGAGTGTTCATGATCCTCCGGTCTCCGGTTCGAACCCCGGCCGCCCACGGCCTGGGAAGATGTCAGCCGCCGCCCGCGTGCTGGAGGATCTCCTCAACGGAACGGGGCATGGTCATCACTTCAGGAACTTCTCTCGGGCGTGCATCGCGTGGACGATGACGACTGCGGTTTCATCGTCGATGCAGCCGACCTCCAGAGCAGCTGGCTGCTGCGTTCGGGCCGACGATCATCGTGAACCCGTCCCTGAGGTCCCGGACCCGGATCGGGTTGCGGCAGGCGTGCAGGATCTCTGCTTCACCGAGTCCGTGCTTCAGAGCGGCGGCGCGATGATCGGATCCCCGCTCATGATGACAAGTCAACGTGGTGAGGCTTGGTCCGGCATGGCGACGGGAGCCCGGTCGGTTGCGGCGTGCGTGTCGGGTGACGGAACCGGACTGGTTACGCGAGGTGACTGAGGCGGCCAGGTGTCGGTGGCGGCTGGGTAGAGCCGAGGGGGGCCGAGGACGGGGAGACGGTGTCCGTCCGTGAGGTGGGGACTACGGGCGCCGCAAGATCGGCGTCTCGGCGGCGGGTGGACGGGAGCGCCTCGAGCGGGCGAGGCGCCGCACGGTGGCCGGGGGTTCTGGAGGTGCCCGAGGCGGAATCGGTGATATCGGCACAGCAGAGGATTCGGCCGCGGATGGCCTCGCCCGGTCGTCGGGGCGGAGTCAGGGCCTGCAGTAGGCTGGCCGGTCTTCGATCCGCACCCGCCCGGAGGAGACGCCCCATGGCCACTCGGCTCAACCCGTACCTGAACTTCAACGGCGACGCCGCCGCGGCGATGGAGTTCTACCACCGGGTCTTCGGCGGGATGTTGCGGGCGACCACCTTCGGCGAGTTCGGCATGCCGGACTCCCCGGACGCAGCCCGGGTCATGCACGCGATGCTGGAGACCGACTCCGGCTTCGCCCTGATGGCCTCGGACGTCGCCACCGGCATGACGTACGACCCGCCCGCCGGCTTCGCGGTGAGCCTCAGCGGCGAGGACGACGACGAACTGCGGCGCTACTGGGAGGCGTTGAGCGAGGGCGGCACCGTGACCATGCCGCTGGAGAAGCAGGCGTGGGGAGACGAGTTCGGGATGTGCACCGACCGGTTCGGCACCCCCTGGATGGTGAACATCACCGCGTCCGCGGGCTAGGAGCCTGCCCCGCCGTCCGGATGCGCGCGTCGCGCTCCACCTGACGGGGGGCTCCACCTGACGGGGGGCTCCACCTGACGGGGGATGCGCCGGACCCTCAACACCTCGCCCCGGGCCGCCGAGGGGACTGGCAGGGCCGGGGCGAGGAGGCGAGCGGTGTTCAGGTGGGTTCGGCGGGTGGAGGCCTGGTTGGACGCCGTGGGGCTGCGCCGCACCGTGCTGCTCGCCGTGGGGTCGGCGGGGCTGGCGGCCGCCCTGGTGTCCGGTGTCGCCATCGGTCAGCTGTCGACGGCCGTGGGCGCCGGGCGAGACCGGGTCGGGGCGGACCCGGAACCGCTGCGGGAGCTGGTCTGCCAGGCCGCCGCGGAGTCACTGACCCAGTCGACCGCGACCGATGCGGCCGTCGCCCAGGAGTACGGCCGGCGCTTCGCCCGCACCTCCCGGGCGGTCGACGACGCCGTGCTCGCGGCCGCCGCACGCCGGCTCACCGAGGGTCAGCGGGCTGCCCTGGACCGGTTCGGCCGGTCCTGGCAGCAGCTCCGGGACGCGCGGCCGGCGGGTCGCGGGCTCGCTGCGCGGGGCGATCGGGGCGGTCCGGCGAGGGTCGCGCGCGCCCGGTTCGCCCCGGCCCTGGCCGGTGCCCTCACCGCTCTGCAGGCCGTCGACGTCAGCTGGCTCAAGGCCGCCCAGGCGGGGGACCTGCACGCCCGCGGCGCCTACTACCGCGCGCAACTCGTCCTGGCGCTGCTGCTCGCCGCCGGGCTGGCCGGAACGGCGGCACTGCTGCGGCTCGGGTACCAGTCGGCCGCGAACCGGCTGCGCCGCTGGGCGGCCTTCCTGCGTGGCGACGCGCAGGACGACGCGGGACGCGAAGCGGTTCCCGCGGCGGGCGTTGCTCCGGCCTTCACCGTCCAGGCCGGCACGGACCCCGGGTGGTGGCTGCGGCCCGGCCGGTCGCCGTCCGCGTCCGGGTAGCGGACCCGCGGATCACGGGTGGTACGGCCGGTCCAGCCGGGCGGCGAGGTAGCTCTCCAGCAGCCGGGTGGCCTCCTCGATCAGGGCGCTGTCACCCGGGAGGCCGTTGCGGAACGCCAGCCGCAGGACGGCGTCGGTGGCCTCCACGGCGACCAGCAGCACCTGCGCGCTCCACGGGGCGCCAGCCAGCCCGAGGGTGTCCACGCCGAGCGCGAGGAGGCGGTCCGAGACGAGCTCGTTGTTGGGCCGCACCTCGCCCGCGTCCAGGAGCAGCCGGCGGCCGGCCCGGGAGTCGCCGAAGTCGACGACGGCGAATCCCGGCACCGTGCGCTTCATCGCCACGAACTCGGCCACCACGATCGGCGCCGTGTCCGCCCAGCGGGTCACCCGGGCCGCGGCGAGCCGGCGCTGCAGCCGCTCGACGAACAGGTCCAGGTTCCGCTCGGCCAACGACCGGCAGAGGGCCTGCCGGTCGGCGAAGAACTGGTACAGCGTCCCGATCGGGACGGCGGCCCGTCGGGCCACCTCGCGCGTCGTCAGCGCGTCGTACCCTACTTCGTCGAGGACCTCGGCGCAGGCGTCGAGCATCCGCTCCACACGCTGTCGGCTGCGTTCCTGCACCGGTCGTCGGCGCACGCCTGACAGGCCCTCTGGCGGCACGGGCACCACCTCCCCAACATGAGCTTCATTCATATTAATGGAGGCCCGATGGCGCTGCCCACGTTCCCCCGCGGCTTCGTGTGGGGCGCCGCCACCGCGGCGTACCAGATCGAGGGAGCGTCCACGGATGACGGCCGCGGCCCGTCCATCTGGGACACCGTCAGCCACACTCCCGGCCGGGTGCGGGGCGGTGCCACCGGTGACGTCAGCTGCGACCACTATCACCGCGGGGACCGGGACGTCGATCCGCTCGCCGAGCTGGGGGGCGACGCGTACCGGTTCTCGATCTCCTGGCCACGGGTGCTACCGACCGGCGCGGGCCAGGTCAACGGCCGGGGCCTGGACTTCTACGAGCGCTCGTCGACGGCCTGCTCGCCCGCGGGATCGCTCCGGTCGCGACGCTCCACCACTGGGATCTGCCGCAGCGGCTCGAGGACGCCGGCGGCTGGGTCGAGCGCTCCACGGCCCAGTGGTTCGCGGACTACGCGGCCGTGGTGGTGCACCGCCTCGGAGACCGGGTGAGCCGCTGGATCACGCTCAACGAACCCTTCATCCAGAGGGCGCTCGGGTACGCCCTCGGGATGCACGCCCCAGGGCGTGAGCTGGCGTGACCAGCTGGCGGCCCACCCGTAACCACGGCCGGCGACCTTCGCTTCGATCGTGGTCCCGGGCCGGTGGTCGGTGGACGTCATCGTGGGGGCTCCTGTCGAGGTGGGGCCGAGCTCTGCCGCGGACCGGGCCGGGCCGGCGGCGAGGTCGGCGGGTGGGGTCAGGGCACGGGTGCGGCCGGTGGGGCGGTCTCGGGAGGTATCGGGACGACGTCGTCCGGCATCGACGCGAGGACGTCGTCCAACCGCCGGTAGCGCTCCTCGGCCTGCCGTCGGTACCGCTCGATCCACGCGGTCATCAGCGGGAACACCTCAGCCTCGAGGTGCGCCGGCCGCCGTTGGGCGTCCCGGCCCCGGCTGACGAGCCCGGCGTTCTCGAGCACGCGCAGGTGCTTCGAGACGGCCTGCACGCTGACGTCGTACGGTGCGGCCAGCTCGGTGACCGTGGCGTCGCCGGCCGCCAGCCGGGCGACCAGGTCGCGCCGGAGGGGGTCGGCCAGGGCCGAGAACAGTCGGGTGAGCGGATCGGTCGGCACTTCTGCTCCTCCCCACGGTTGATGAACCTTTAAGGTTGATAAACTTTTGCGGTTATCAACCGTAGGGTTGTGCAACTGTGCTGTCAAGGCGGCTGCTCCCAGGTCGGGGGCGCACGGTCAGTGCTGATTGACCGATCGGGACCAATTCGTAAGATTCTTTTGACCGCCGCCTAACCCAGCATGCGCTGCGCCCGGCCAGAGTGAGACCCCTCGGACGGGCCGGGGTGGGATCGCTGGGGATGGGGACGGGGTGAGGGGACCTCTACGGGCCGCGCGCGTGCACGGGGTCGTCGCGGGCGTGGCTGTCGCGCTGCTCCTGGCAGGCTGCGCGCGGTCGATGCAGGAAGCGGGTGCGGCGCAGGGAGTCGAGCTGCCGACGTCCGACCCTGCGGTCACCAAGACACGCGCCGTGGCGGGCGAGCAGCACCAGACCCGCGGCGGGCGGTGGCTGTCCGGTGCGTCCGGTCCGCTCGCCGCCAACGGCACCTTCGGCGCGTGGCGCAAGGCGCCCCTCGGGATCGGCGGGGACTGGGAGAACGACAACGACGCCCAGGTGACCATGAGTTCCGTCTGCCCGGGCGGGCAGTGGGGTCGGTGGAACAAGCCTCTCGACCTCGCGGTGGGTGCGATCGAGAAGCGCAAGGGCGAGTCGTGGGCGAAGGCGGCCCGCGGCGCCTACGACGCGCGCTGGCGGCGGAGCTGGCTGAGGCTCAAGCAGTGCTGGGGGACCAGGGACCCGGCCTACCTGTACGTCCGGTTCGCGCACGAGATGAACCTCGGCAGCATGCAGTGGAGCGTCGCCGCCGGCGAGGAGGCGGATTTCGTCGCAGCGATCAAGCGGTTCTCCGACCTGAGGTACGAGATCATGCCGAGGGCCAGCCTCGTGCTGTGCCCCTCGGACGGCACGGACGGCGACCTCAAGCTCGACGTCCGCACACTCTGGCCGGGCCGGGACGCCAAGGGCCGGCTCGTCGCCAACCTCTACGCCGTCGACACCTACAACGGCTACGTGGTGGTGCGCAACGGCGGCGAGTTCGTGACCAAGGCCACCCGGTTGGACGACCGCGGCTGGTTGTTCGGGATCGAGACGCACCGGGCGTTCGCGGAGAGCCTGGGCGTACCCTTCGCCGTCAGCGAGTGGAGCAACAACGGGGACCCGCAGGACGCCGGCCGTGGGGGTGAGGCGCCCGATTACGTGCGGCTGATGAACGATTACTTCCGGGAGCATGCCGGTGATCCCGCTCACCCGAAGGCCGGGCAGCTGCTCTACGAGATCCAGTTCAACATCCTGCGCCAGTTCACCCTGCTCCCCACCAAGCTGCAGCCCGAGACGGCGGCGGCGTACCGATCGCTGGCCTGGGGCCGCTGACGGCCGCGATCGCCGGGCGGCGGCCGTGCGGGCCGGCCCGCACGGCCGGTGATCAGGATGGAACGGGCGCGGGGCGGTGGGTCCACCTCGTGCCGTCATTCGTTTCCGCCCTGTTGGCGACGGTTTGCCGACTTGGTCGGATTGACGTGGCTGAAGGCGGCAGCCGGTACGGTGGCAGCGTTCGCGTGCGGTTGATCTGTGAGAGACTCGGCCGCCTGCGAGCATCGCTCCGGAGGGAACTCTCGCGACCGGCGACTGGTGGTGGCTGCGACGACTGGCAACGTGATCACGGAGCCCTGGGCCCCGTCGAGACGCTTCCGGCTGGCCGGGATCGGCGTCCATGCCTACACGGCGAGCGGGACGGTGCTGGCCTTCCTCGTCGTGGTGGCCGCCCTCGACGGCAACGCCACGCGGGCGCTCTGGCTGGGGCTGGCGGCGCTGGTCGTGGACGGCAGCGACGGCATGCTGGCCCGAAGACTCCGTGTCAAGGAGACGATCCCGCAGTTCGACGGGGCACGGCTGGACGACATCGTCGACTACATCACGTACGTCTTCGCGCCGGTCATCCTGCTCTGGACCGGGGGATTCCTGCCGCGCGGGCAGTGGGGCGAGATGCTGGCGGCCCTCCCCCTGCTGGCCTCGAGCTACCAGTTCTGCCGGGTGGACGCGAAGACCGAGGACCACTACTTCCTGGGGTTCCCCAGCTACTGGAACGTGATCGCCTTCTACGCCGTGGTGATGCGGCTCAGCCCGTCCACCCTGGCGACGATCCTCGTGCTGTGCTCGCTGCTGGTGTTCGTCCCGATCAAGTACATCTACCCCTCCCGGGCGCTGATCCTGCGCCGCGCGAACCTGCTGCTCGCGGCCGTCTGGCTGGTCAGCTACGCCGCCCTGCTGGTGGAGATGCCGAGCCCGTCGCCGATCCTGCTCGGGGTGTCCCTCGGCTACGTGGGGTACTACGTGTTGGCCAGCGTCTACCTCACCCTGCGCGGGCGCTCCGGCCGGGGCGCGGCGGGGTCTGCCGAGTACGCCGCCGCCGTCGCGGACCGGACCGACTGAGCCCGTGCTGCTCGGTCTCGCCGCGGCGCTGACGGCTGCCGGTCTCTACGGCGTCGCGGCGGTGCTGCAGGCCAGCGGCGCCCGGCAGGTCGCTCGCGCCTCCGGCCTGGACCCTCGGGTCCTGGTGCGGATCCTCCGGCAGCCGCCGGCGGCGGCGGCGCTCGTCCTGATGCTGACGGGGTTCCTGCTGCACCTGCTGTCCGTCCGGCTGGTGCCGCTGTTCCTGGCGCAGGCCGGGATCGCGGTGAGCCTGGTGGTGACCGCCCTGCTCGCGGTGTTCCGCTTCGGGGAGCGGCTGAGTCGCACCGAGTGCGTCTCGGTGGGAGCCGTGATCGCCGGGCTGGTTCTGCTGTCGGCGTCGTCGGGGGAGGTCGGGAACGGCGATGGCGGCAGCATCCCGTGGGCCCTGTTCGCCGCGATCGTGGTGATCGCCGCCCTCGCCTGGGTGGCCGGCCGCCGGCGGGGTCCGAGCAGCACCGCCGCGCTCGGGCTCCTGGCCGGATTCGGCTATGCGATCGTGGGCATCTCCGCGCGGCTCCTGCCGGACTTCCAGCCCCTGCACCTGGTCGCGTCCCCGGCCACCTGGTCCCTGGGGATCGGCGGTTCGCTGGCGTTCTTCCTGTACTCCCTGGCGCTGCAGCGCGGCGCGGTGACCCTCGCCACCACCCCCATGATCGTGACCCAGACCGTGACGCCGGCGGCGGTCGGCGTGCTGTTGCTCGGGGACGGCGTGCGGCCCGGCTGGGCGGTCGCCGCGGCCGTCGGCTTCGTCGTCACGGTGGCCGCGGCGACCGCCCTGGTCCGCTTCGAGGGAGCGCATCAGGGTGCGTCCCCGGCCGCGGCGCCACACCCCACGAACGGTTGACGCCCGCTCGGGAGCTCGGGCGGTCCTGCCCCCGGAGGAGGTTCGGCGGCACCTCGATTCGCTACGTTGGTGATCAAAGAAGGGGGCCAGGAAGGAGACCAGCGATGCGCACTCCGTTCGATCGTGGGGCCAGCGTCGTCGAGTTCTGCCTGCTGCTGGCCGCCCTGGCGGCCGGCATCGTGGGCGCCGTCACGGTGGCGGGCGGCGGCGTGCAGAGCATGCTGAACGCGGCGGTGACGGCGATCGGCGGCTGACGTCACGCATCCGGGCACGGCCCCGGCGGGTCGTGGTCAGGCGCGGGGGAGGCGAAGGCCACACGGACGGTGACGCCGGCGTGGATAGGCTGCCTGAGCGTTTCGGGCCCGGGCGCGGCCGACGTGTGGAGGTCGATGTGAAACTCTCCCTGCTGGCGTCGTATGCCGATGATCCGGCGGCGCTGGTGCGCGGTCTGCCGAGCCTGGAGGCCGCTGGGCTCGACATGGTGTGGCTCTCCGAGGCCTACAGCTTCGACGCGGTGAGCGTCGCGGGCGCCGTGGTGCAGGCGACGTCCCGGCTCGAGGTGGGCACCGGCATCCTCAACGTGTACTCCCGGACGCCGGCCCTGTTGGCGATGACTGCCGCCACCCTCGACCACCTCAGCGGCGGCAGGTTCACTCTCGGGCTCGGCGCGTCCGGGCCACAGGTGATCGAGGGGTTCCACGGCGTGGAATACCTGCACCCGGCTGAGCGCGTGATCGACACCATCCGGATCTGCCGCACGGTCTGGGCCCGGGAACCCCTGGAGTACCAGGGCAAGGCCGTGACGGTGCCGCTGCCGCCGGACCGGGGAACCGGCCAGGGCAAGGCGCTGAAGCTGGTGAACCACCCGCTACGGGAGCGCATCCCGATCGTGTGGGCGTCGATGCGTCCGCGCGCGGTCCGAGCCACCGCCGAACTCGCGGACGGCTGGATGCCGATCTTCTACCTGCCGGAGCGGGCCGCCGAGGTGTACGGTCCGGCGCTGGCCGAGGGAAGCGCTCGGCGGCCCGCCGACCTGGGCCCGCTCGACGTGATCGCGGGTGGCGCCGTCGCCGTCGACGATCCCGCCGCGATCGCCGGCGCCGTCGCCGGGGCCCGCGCCCAGCTCGCCCTCTACGTCGGCGGGATGGGATCGCGGACCACGAACTTCTACAACGACCTGGTCCGTCGGTACGGGTTCGAGGCGGAGGCCGAGCGGATCCAGGAGCTCTACCTGGCCGGTCGCAAGCGCGAGGCGGCCGAGGCCGTCCCGGAGGAGCTCGTGCAGGCGACGAACCTGATCGGGTCCAGCGGCGACGTCCGGGGCAGGATCGAGGCGTACCGGGCTGCCGGCGTCACGACCTTCTGCGCGTCGGGGGTGTCCGGTGACCCGGTGGGGACGCTGGCGACACTGCGCAAGCTGTTCGACGCCTGACGCGATCGGCGGCCGCGACCCGCCCTGCCGGGGTGGCGCTGGTCGACGGCAGGGCGGACCGGCCAAGGGTGGACCAGAGGCGGACGGTCAGCGCGTGCGGACCGGGTCAGATCTTGCCGACCGGCACGACCGGCCTCCGCCAGGTCTCGTTGACGACGCCCGCCGCGGCCGTGTAGAGCGCGCAGATCGCGGTGAGGATGCCGAGCCAGCCGCCCCACTTCTCCAGCGTCTGGCTCCCGGCGAAGCGGCCCCACGCCAGCAGCAGGAACGTGAGCGTCAGGACGACGAAGGTGGTCACCAGGGCCGCGTTCGTCCGCAGGCTGGCGATGAGCATTATCGCCGTGAACACGGTCCACGCCAGGAGGAAGTAGCCCAACGCCTGGTCCACCGCGCCCGTGCTGGTGCCGGTCGCCGGCCTGAAGAACACCGACAGGCCCCAGTAGGTGAGCCAGAATCCGCCGTAGGAGCAGAACGCCGTCGCGCCGAACGTGTTTCCCTTGCGGAACTCCCAGGCGCCGGCGACGACCTGGACGATGCCGCCGTAGAACAGGGCCAGGCTCAGGACGACGGACTTCGCCCCCGCGTCGATCAGTCCGGCATTGGCCGCGCTCAGGATGAACGTCGTCAGCGCGAACGCGGACAGTCCCAGCGGGCCGGGGTCGGCGATCGCCGTCGGCGCGACGGTTGCGGCCGGGGGCAGATGGGTGGATGTAGCCATGTCGTGCTCCTTCCGGGACACCCGGAGAGTGATCGTCATTTGAGTGGTATCACGCTGGGAGCGCGCGGAGTGCGACCGGAGGCCCGCCGAGCGGCGGGCGGTCGCGGTCCGGGGACGAATGGTGCATCAGGGACGTCGGATGGTCGGACCTCACCCGCGGGGGTTGCGCATCGTTGCCAGGATCAGCGACTCGGTGATCGACAGCAGGTCCCACAACGGCGGTCGGATCGTGGGCAGCAGGTGCGCGACGTAGTCGCGGGCGGCGGCGTCCAGGTCCATCGCGCGAGTGCCCTGCGCCATCAGCTGCGCGAGGGTGGCGGCGACGACGTCCGGCTCGGTCATCTCCACGCGCAACCGCTGGTACGACAGCAGCCGCTGGGCGCGGATCAGTGCCTCCGGGGGTTTGGTCGGGTAGTAGCGCACGACGTCGCGCCCGAAGCGGCGCGTGACGACGCGACGGAGGTCTCCGGACCGGATCAGGCGGTCCGCGACCAGCTCGGCGACGCGGTGACGATGGGTTGAGAGCCAGCCGCGTACCGTCAGCTCCACATCGATCATTTGGCTGCGGGCCTCGTCGTAGAGTGCCTTGCCGAGACGCTCGTTCGGGGCCCCGTACTCGCCGCGGGCCAGCCGTTCCTCGGAGATCACGATGCTGCCGGCGAACACCAGCTCCGCGAGCAGACCTGCGGCGAGCCCGATGCCCCTGGCCACCTCCGGCACCCGCGGCTTGCCCGACCGCAGGTCGTGGGACATCAGAAAGAGCTCGTCGGCCAGGGCGAGCGACACGACCAATCCCTTCTCGTCGCGGCACGGCGCGCCGACCGGGGGTATCGGCACGGCACCATCGGGACGCCGGGTCACGTCCGGTCAGGCAGACACGTCCGATCAAGAAGACCATATGGCCCAGCGTGCCGTCGGTGTAGTCGCGGCGACGAGATTCTCCGTCCGGGCAACTTTCTTGGGCACAAAATGGTTTCCAGGAGTAACGCTTTATACATAGCAACTCTTTGAATTCAGCAACTCCCTGAGTCTGGTGGTGCGATCGCCGTCACCCGGAGAGTTCCGTGGGCCTCTCCGCGCGCGGCCCGTCGGCGGGGGGCAGGAGCACGGTGGCGCAGGTGCGGCCCGGCATCGAGCTGAGCAGGAGCCGGCCGCCGTCCGCGACGACGAGCGAGCGGGCCAGGCCCAGCCCGATGCCCGTCCCACCGCGCCGGGTGCCGGCCCGTGCCCGCGGGCCGGCCCGCCGCCCGCCCTGCTCAGGGGGCAGGCCGGGGACCGGGATCCCGGGTGGGCCGGTGGCCCCGTCGCTGGCTCCGGCCTCCCTGGTGCCCACCCGGGTGAAGCGTGCGTTGACGATGGTCGACGCGCCGTCCCGCCCCTCGTCCACGACGTCGATGGCGAGCGCCCCGCTGGCGTCGCGGGCGACCACCTCGACGGTCCCGCCGCCGTGCCGGTAGGCGTTGTCGACCAGGACGTCGAGCACCTGCCGCACGGTCGCCGCCCGCCCGGTGCCGACCGGTGGGTCCTCGGTGCGGATGACCAGCCGCCGGCCCTCGGCCGCGAGCAGGCCTTCCCACCGGTGGGGGAGCCCCGCCAAGAGCGCCCCGAGGTCGAGGGCAGCGACGGCGGCGGTCCGGCCCCGGGAGACCGCCAACAAGTCCTCGACGGTCGCCTCCAGGTCGTGGGCGATCGCCGTCGCCTCGCCCGCCGCCCGCCGGAGCTCGGCCGGGTCGCCGCCCCGGGCCGATTCCAGGCACAGCCGTAGCGCGGTCAGCGGGGTGCGTAGCTGGTGGGACGCGTGCGAGACGAAGGCGCGTTCCCGCTCCACCAGCTGGCCGAGCCGCTGCGCGGTGGCGTTCATCGAGCCCGCGACGGCGTCCAGCTCGCCGATCCCGCTCGTGGGCGCACGGCTCGCGAAGTTGCCCTCGCCCAGTTCCTCGGCGGCCACGGTCAGCTCCCGGATCGGCTCCGCCAACCGCCACGCCAGCCGCAGCGCCAGGAGCATCGCCATCAGCGCCGCGAAGACCGCCACGCCGCCGACCACGGCGAAGGTGAGCAGCTCGCGGCGTAACAGCACGTCGCGGTTCGACGCGGCCCGGACGACCGCCACGACCTGCTCGTCGTGCAGCACGGGGATCGTCGAGATCAGCTCCTCGGCGGTGCCGCCGTCGATCGGGTGCTGCTGGCGGATCGCGTCGCGTACCGGGTCGTCACCGTGCACCGGCCCGTCGCCGGAGATCAGCATCCCCCGGCCGTCGTAGACCCCGACGACGATGTCCTCGTCGGCGATGGCCCGGCTCTCGATCACCGGGCGGGCGCCCTTGTGCACGTCGCGCGGCACGGTGACAGCGACCCGGGCGGCGCTGGTGACGAGCTCGGAGCGCTCCTCGGTCCCCAGGTACTGCCTCTGGACGAAGCCGAGCGGCGCCCCGAGGAGCGTGACCGCGAGCGCCACCGCGGTCAGCGCCACGACGAGGATGCGCCGCTGCACGTCAGGACCGGTCGGCCGGCTCGAGCATGTACCCGACGCCCCGCACGGTCACCACCTGGGGGAGCTGGAGCGGCCGCCCGGCCTGGACGGCAGCCTGGGCCGCGACCGCGGCCAACCGCTGCCGGAGGGTGGCGATGTGGACGTCGAGGGTCTTGGTGGATCCGAACCAGTTCTCATCCCAGACGTCGGCCATCAGGGTGTCCCGCGCGACGGCACGGCCGAGGTCCCGGGCGAGGCGCTCGAGCAGCTCGAACTGCTTGGCGCGGAGCGGGACCTCGACGCCGGCGATCGCGCACCGCCGGGCGCCCGGAGAGATGTCGAGGTCTCCGCTGCGGTAGACGTCGACGTCCAGGGAGTCCGGCAGCCGCCGCAGGTGGGCCCGCACCCGGGCCTGGAGCACGGTCATCCCGAAGGGCTTGGTGATGTAGTCGTCCGCCCCTGACTCCAACCCGATGATCACGTCCATGTCCTCGCCGCGCGCGGTGAGCATGACGATGACGACGTCCGGCTGCTCGGCGCGCAGCACTCGGCACACGTCGATCCCGTCGATGTCCGGCAGGCCGAGGTCGAGCAGCACCAGGTCGAGCGGGCCGTTGCGGGCGACCTCGATCGCCTCCTTGCCGGTGGTGCTCCAGGTCGCCTCGTGCCCGTGGTCGCGCAGCGCCGACACCACGAGCGGTCCGATTCGTTGATCGTCCTCGACGAGCATCACCCTGGCCACGGGATCCAGCCTAGGACCCGGCGGACTCTCCCTCCGGGCAACCAGGTGCCACGACCCGGGCGGCTGCGCTGCGTCACCGCGTCCGGTGCGGTGCGGGGGGCCGCGTCCGGTGCGCGCGCGTCGCCCTCTGTGATCCACCGGCCGGATGTGGGATGGTGCGCTCATGAAACTGGTCACCGCCGTCATCAAGCCGCACGCCCTGCCTGGCGTCAAGGCGGCCCTGGAGGCTGCCGGGGTGTCCGGGCTGACCGTCTCGCAGGCGCAGGGGTACGGGCGCCAGCGCGGGCACACCGAGGTCTACCGGGGGGCCGAGTACCGGATCGACTTCGTGCCGAAGGTGCGGGTCGAGGTGCTGGTCCAGGATCACGATCTCGAGCAGGTGGTGACCGCGGTGACCGGCGCCGCCCGCAGCGGCAAGATCGGCGACGGCAAGGTCTGGATCCTCCCCGTGGACGACGTCGTCCGTGTGCGCACGGGCGAGCGCGGCCATGACGCGGTGTAACCAGGCCTGGGTGCCCGGGGGCAGCCGGGCCCGGGGAGCCGGTCCCGGGAGCAGGGCCGGGAGCGAGGTGGCGCCGGCGGCCGTGCGGTCAGTGCCCGCGCGCGATCCACGCCGGTAGGTCACCGGCCTCGGCGCCGACCGTCGTGGAGTCGCCGTGACCGGTCAGGACCCGGGTCTGCGGGGGAAGGGGCAGCAGCCGGGTCCGGATCGAATCGATGATCTGCGGGAAGCTGCTGAACGATCGCCCGGTCGCGCCCGGGCCGCCGTGGAACAGGGTGTCCCCGGTGAGGACGGCGTGCAGCGCGGGGACGTGCAGGCACACCGCACCGGGGGAGTGCCCGGGGGTGTGCAGCACCTGGACCGAGATCCCGGCGATGGTGAGTTCCTCGCCGTCGGCCAAGGGTTGCGGCCTGCGGTCCGGGTGGACGACGTCCCACAGCATCAGGTCGTGCGGGTGGAGCAGGACGTCGGCGCCCGTCGCCTCCGCCACCTGGCCGGCGGCGTTGATGTGGTCGTTGTGGCCGTGCGTGCAGACGATCGCCCGGACGGCGCGCCCGCCCACGGCGTCCAGGATCGGCGCCGCCTGGTGCGCCGCGTCCACGACGATCACCTCGCTGTCGTCGCCGACGATCCAGACGTTGTTGTCGACGTCGAAGTCCTGCCCGTCGAGGCTGAAGACGCCGCTGGTGACGACGTGGTCGATCCGCGCCGTCACAGCGTCACGACCGACCGGAGCACCTGGCCGTGGTGCATCTTCGTGAAGGCGGCCTCGACGTCGTCCAGGCCGATGGTCTCGCTGACGAACCGGTCCAGGGGCAGCCGGCCCTGCAGGAACAGGTCGATGAACATCGGGAAGTCCCGGCTCGGCAGGCAGTCGCCGTACCAGGACGACATGAGGGCGCCGCCTCGGCCGAAGACGTCCAGCAGCGGCAGCTCGAGCGTCATCGTCGGGGTGGGGACGCCGACCAGGACCACGGTGCCGGCGAGGTCCCGGGCGTAGAAGGCCTGCGTGTAGGTCTCCGGTCGGCCCACCGCATCGATCACGACGTCCGCGCCGTTGCCGCCGGTGAGGCCCCGGATCGCCTCCACCGGGTCGGTCTGGCCGGCGTTCACCGTGTGGGTGGCCCCGAACTCGCGCGCCCAGGCGAGCTTGGTGTCGTCGACGTCGACGGCGATGATCGTGTTGGCGCCGACCAGCCGGGCCCCGGCGATGGCCGCGTCGCCGACCCCGCCGCAGCCGATCACCGCGACCGAGTCCCCGCGCTGGACCCTGCCGGTGTTGACGGCCGCCCCGAGCCCGGCCATCACGCCGCAGCCGAGCAGTCCGGCGACCTGCGGCGGGGCCGCGGGGTCGACCGTGGTGCACTGGCCCACGGCGACGAGGGTCTTCTCGACGAACGCGCCGATGCCGAGGGCGGGGGACAGCTCCGTGCCGTCCTCGAGCGTCATCTTCTGCTTGGCGTTGTGGGTGGCGAAGCAGTACTGCGGCCGCCCACGGCGACAGGCGCGGCACTGCCCGCAGACCGCCCGCCAGTTGAGGATCACGTAGTCGCCGACGGCGATCTCCGTCACGCCCTCGCCCACGGCGTCGACGATGCCGGCCGCCTCGTGCCCGAGCAGGAAGGGGAAGTCGTCATTGATCCCGCCCTCCCGGTAGTGCAGGTCGGTGTGGCAGACGCCGCAGGCCTGGATCCGGACGGTGGCCTCACCCGGACCTGGATCCGGGACGACGACCGTCTCCACGCTGACCGGTGCCCCCGCGCTCCGGGCGATGACGCCCCGTACCCGCTCCGCCATGTGCGACCTCCTGCGTCGGTGTGATCGTGGTGCCTGGACGGCGCCCGCTCGGGGCGCGCCCCGACCCTAACCGTCACCGGGGACCGAACGGCAGCAGGGCCTGGGCGGGGCGCTGGTGGTACGAACCCGGCGGGTCGCGCCGGCACGACACGCCCGGCCGATGCGCGTGGCAATGAGTAGTCGACCACTACTCTGAGTTCGCCACGCCGGGTTTCACCAGCCGCCTGGTGAAGCCCTGACCTCTAAGGCACAATGGTCGCCAGCATGATGCCGAGCATGACTGCACCTGCTCCGTTCTGGCGCCGCCACCGCGAGGTCGTTGGGGAAGACGCACCTCGAATGAGTGGAGGAGGTCCAGATGGCCGGTGCCATCACGCGCGGGGTCTTGTTCGTGCACTCTGCGCCGCGTGCGCTATGTCCACACATCGAGTGGGCCGCCGGCGGCGTCCTTGGTGTGCGTCTTGGTCTTGACTGGATACCGCAGCCCGCCGCTTCCGGCCTCTTTCGTGCGGAGCTGTCCTGGCAGGCCGAGCAGGGCACCGGAGCTCGGCTCACCTCGGCGCTGCGGGGCTGGGCGCGCCTGCGGTACGAGGTCACCGAGGAGGCGAGCCCCGGGGCGGACGGGGCGCGCTGGAGCCACACCCCGGAACTCGGCATCTTCCATGCGGTGACCGACGTCCACGGGAACGTCGTCGTCCCCGAGGATCGGGTGCGGGCCGCCATCGATGCCGCGGACGGCGACCCGGCCGTCGTCGTGCGCGAGCTGGACCTGGCCCTGGGCCGAGCCTGGGACGAGGAGCTGGAGCCGTTCCGGTACGCCGGTGACGGTGCGCCCGTCCGCTGGTTGCACCGCGTCGGCTGACGCCGCCGCCGGCTGTGATCATGCACGCCGGCTGTGATCATGCACGCCGGCCGTGATCACTGGACGCCGGCCTCCCGGTGCGACGTCTGCCCGGTTCCCGCCGATCCGCCGCCGACCCGCCGCCTCCTCGGCGGCCGTTCTGGGGATCGTGAGGTCGGCGGCGGGCGCCCGGTCACCCGTCAGGGTGAGCCGAAGGCCCATGAACCATTCGGGCAGCACCTACGGCGCCGCTCGGACGAGCGGCGCCGTAGGGATCGAGTGATCACAGCCGGCTGGCGTGATCACGCCAGCCGGGGGCGGGTCAGGCGCTGCGGAAGACGATCGCCGCGTTGTGGCCGCCGAACCCGAAGGAATTGTTGACCGCCACGAGGTCGCCGTAGGGCAGGGTGCGCGGGTCCTTGCGGACGACGTCCAGGCTGACCTCGGGGTCGAGGTCCTCGACGTTGATCGTCGGTGGCGCCAGCCGGTGGTGCAGCGCCAGAACCGTGAAGATGCTCTCCAGCGCGCCTGCTGCGCCGAGCAGGTGCCCGGTCATCGACTTGGTCGCGGACACCGACACGCCGTCCGTGGCGTCGCCCAGGGCGGCCCGGATCGCCCGGACCTCGGCGATGTCGCCGGCCGCGGTGGACGTCGCGTGCGCGTTGACGTGGACGACGTCGCTCGGGCGGGCGTCCGCCGCGGTGAGTGCGTCGGTGATCGCTCGGGCCGCGCCCGTGCCCTCGGGGTCGGGGGCGGCGATGTGATGGGCGTCGGAGGTGATTCCGCTCCCGGCGAGCTCGGCGTAGATGCGTGCGCCACGGGCCCGGGCGTGCTCCTCCGCCTCCAGCACGAGGAGGGCGGCGCCCTCCCCGAGGACGAAGCCGTCCCGCGCCGAGTCGTAGGGCCGGGATGCCGTCTCGGGGGAGTCGTTGCGGGTGGAGAGGGCCTGCATCGCGGCGAAGCCGGCGATCGGCAGCGGGTGCGTGGCGCACTCGCTACCGCCGGCGACGACCACGTCGGCGCGGCCGCTGCGGATCATTTCCAGCGCCGCGCCGATGGCCTCCGCGCCGGACGCGCAGGCCGAGACCGTGGTGTGCACCCCGGCGCGGGCGCCGAGTTCGAGGCTCACCGCCGCCGCCGCGCCGTTGGCCATCAGCATCGGCACGGTGAGCGGGAACACCCGCCGCGGGCCTTTCTCCTTGAGCGTGTCGTAGGCGGTCAGCAGGGTCCAGATCCCGCCGATCCCGGTCGCCACGATGACGCCGAGCCGGTCGCCGTCGAGGTCGGGGGTTCCCGCGTCCTGCCATGCCTCCCGCGCGGCCACCAGCGCCATCTGGCCGACCGGGTCGAGACGGCGCGCCTCCACCCGGGTGAGCACCCCGGTGACGGGGAGGGCGAGCTCGGCCGCGAAGGTGACCGGCAGGTCGTAATCGGCGACCCAGTCGTGCTTGAGGGTATGCGTTCCTGACGTACCGGCGAGCGCGGCCTGCCACGTGCTGGGCACGTCGCCGCCCAGCGGGCTGGTGGTGCCGAGCCCGGTGACGACGACCCGGCGCTGCGTGTGGGTGGCCATGACGTTCCCCTGTCCTGTGCGTGGGTGATGCGGCTCGGTTCGATCAGAGGGTGCCCGCGGAGGGTGCGCGTCCGCCCCGGGGCGGCCGCGCACCCGAGGGCTCAGACCTGAGCGGACTGGATGTACGAGACCGCGTCGCCGACGGTCTTGAGGTTCTTGACGTCGTCGTCCGGGATCCGCACGCCGAACTTCTCCTCGGCGTTCACCACGATAGTCATCATGGACAGCGAGTCGATGTCCAGGTCGTCGGTGAACGACTTGTCGAGCTGGACGGCGTCCACGGCGAGACCCGTCTCCTCGTTGACGATCTCGGCGAGACCGCTGAGGATCTCCTGCTCGCTCAGTGCCATGCCTGTGCTCCTTCTCGTGCGGGGGTGATGAGCCCGCCGGATCGTGGCGGGGGTTCGGGGACGGCGACGCTGCCGAACACGGCCGGACGTGCCGCGGGTGGGACGGTCAGGGGAGTTCGACCACCTGTGCCGCGTACGTCAGCCCGGCGCCGAAGCCGATCAGCAACGCCAGCCCACCGGACGCGACCTGCCCCTCGGCCAGCATCTGGTCCATCGCCAGCGGGATCGACGCGGCCGAGGTGTTGCCGCTGTCCGCGATGTTCCGGGCGACGTGGACGTGCTGGGGCAGGGCGAGCTGCTTGGCCATCGCATCGACGATCCGCACGTTGGCCTGGTGCGGGATGAACGCGCTGAGAGCCGCGGCGGTCAGCCCGGCGGCGTCCAGTGCCTTCTGGGCGATCGGCGACATCTGCCAGACGGCCCACCGGAAGACGGTCTGGCCGGCCATCGTCAGGTACGGCCAGGACGCGCCCTCGACGTCCCGGTACTCGGTCCAGCTCGACCGGTTGACGATCGCCTCCCAGTTGGAGCCGTCGGAGCCCCAGACGGTCGGGCCGATTCCGGGCTGGTCGCTCGGCCCGATCACCACGGCGCCGGCGCCGTCGGCGAAGATGAAGGCGGTGGACCGGTCCGTGACGTCGGTGAAGTCCGACAGCTTCTCCACCCCGATGACCAGCACGTGCCGGGCGGACCCGCCGCGCACCATGTCAGAGGCGAGGCTCACCCCGTAGCAGAAGCCCGCGCAGGCCGCGGAGACGTCCAGGGCGGCGGCCGGTCCGGCGCCCAGCCGGTGGGCGATCAAGGTGGCCGCGGACGGCGTCTGGTAGAGGTGGCTCACGGTCGCCACCAGGACGGCGTCCACGTCACCGGGGGCCAGCCCGGCGCGCTCGATGGCCACCCGGCCGGCGGCCTCGGCCATGTCGGCCACCGACTCGTCCGGCGCGGCCCAGCGCCGGGTGACGATGCCGGAACGCTCTCGGATCCACTGGTCCGAGGAGTCGATGCGCTGGCAGATCTCCTCGTTGGTGACCACGCGCTCGGGCCGGTAGGACCCGACCGAGAGGATCCGGCTGTGGGTGGCGCCGGCGGCCGGGGCGATCCGGGGGCCGGCGGGGGGGCGAGCGCCGAACGGTTCGCTCATACGGTGACTCCTGCGGAATCGGAAGTGACAACGGAATCCGCCGGGTCACCCGCGGTGTCGGCGGTCTCGGCGATCAGGGCCCGCGCGGCGTCCAGGTCGTCCGGTGACTTCAGCGCCACGGTACGCACCCCGGGCAGGGCGCGTTTGGCCAGCCCGGTCAGCGTGCCGGCCGGGCACAGCTCGATGATCCCCGTGACGCCGGCCGAGCCCAGCGCGTCCATGCAGGCGTCCCAGCGGACCGGGTTGCTGACCTGGTGGACGAGCCGGGTCAGCGCCTGGGCACCGTCGACGACGGGCGCGCCGTCCGCGTTGGACAGCAACCGGACCCGTGGGTCACCAGGCCGGACGCCGGCCGCGAGCGCGGTGAGGGTGGCGACGGCGGGCTGCATGTGGTGGGTGTGGAACGCGCCCGCGACCCGCAGCGGGACCACCCGGACCCGGGCCGGCGGGGCGGCCGCCAGGGCGGCCAACTGGTCCAGCGTGCCGGCGGCGACCGTCTGCCCGGCCCCGTTCGCGTTGGCTGCGGTGAGCCCGTGCTCGGCGAGGGCGGCCATCACCTGCTCGGGCGTGCCGCCGAGGACGGCACTCATCCCGGTCGGCGTCCGGGCGCTGGCCTCGGCCATCGCCCGGCCCCGCTCGCGGACCAGGACCAACGCCTGCTCCGCGCGGAGGACGCCGGCGAGCACCGCGGCGGTGAACTCGCCGACGGAGTGCCCGGCGACCGCCGCGGCCCTGGCGGCGACGTCGTCGCCGAGGGCCGCGGCCGACACCAGGCCGGCGGCGACGATCAGTGGCTGCGCGACGGCGGTGTCCCGGATGGTGTCCGCGTCGGAGGTCGTCCCGTGCGTGGCGAGGTCGATCCCGGTGACGGCGGACAGCCAACTCAGGTGATCGGCGACCCCGGGCAGGTCGAGCCAGGGCGTGAGGAAGCCGGGCGACTGGGACCCCTGACCGGGGCAGACGATGGCGAGCACGGCTCCCAGGGTGGCCGGTGCCGGCATGACGTGCCGCCGACGCCGCGGACGAAGCTTGCAGCCCCGCTTTGGAGGATACCTACAAAGCCGGGCCGCGAGGACGGCTGGCAGCGAGCCGACCAGCGACGATGGCCACCTGGAGGATGAATCCGTCCCTCGAGTCGGCCGGGTCCCAGCCGGTGAGATCGGCCACACGCCGTAGTCGGTAGCGTACGGTGTTGGGGTGCACGAACAGTGCGCGGGCGGTCGCCTCCAGGCTCCGGCCGTGTTCCAGGTAGCTCGCCGTCGTCTCCAGCAGGGGCACCTCGGACTCGGCCAGCCGGAGGTACACCCGGTCCACCAGGGTGCGGCGGGCGGTCGCGTCGCCGCTCAGCACGCGCTCGGGGAGCAGGTCGTCCGCCGCGACCGGACGCGGCGCGCCCGGCCAGGCCCGAGCGGCCACGGCGCCGGCCAACGCGGCCCGCGCCGAGCGCCCGGCCTCGGTGAGCCCGCGGCCGGCCGGCCCCTGCACCACCGGGCCCGGGCCGAAGAGGTCGGCGAGCCGCTGCACGACCACCGCCGGGTCACCATGGTGCCCGAGGACGACGACGAGCCGGTCGCCCTGGACGCCGACCAGCGCCTCCGCCGAGGCGGCCGCGGCGGCGCGGCGGACGTCGTCCACCACGTTCTCGACCGGACCCTGCGGTGTCGCCCCGACCAGCACGGTGACCCGCTCGGGCTCGGCCCAGCCCAGGGCGGCGGCCCGGGACCGAAGGGCGTCGTCCGCCTCGCCACGCACGAGCGCGTCGACGACCAGGGCCTCCAGCCGGGCGTCCCAGGCGCCGCGCATCTCCGCCGCCCGGGCGTACACCTCGGCCGCGGCGAACGCCACCTCCCGGGAGAACCGCAACATGGACTCGCGCAGGGCCGCCTCGCCCCCCGGGGCGGCCAGGGCCAGCGCCTCCACCTCCACGGCGTCGACGACCGTGCGCAGCATCTCCAGCGTCTGCTGCAGCGAGATCGACCGCATCAGCTCCCGCGGAGCGATCCCGAAGACATCGGCGCTGAGCGCAACGTTCGGGCCGGGCCCGGCGTACCAGGCCACGAACCCGGCCACCGCCTGTTGGGCGACCAGGCCCACCCAGGAGCGGTCCTCGGGCGGCAGGGCGCGGTACCAGGGGAGCGTCTCCTCCATCAGCTGGACGCTGGCCGTGGCCAGCGCACCCGCGTTCCGGCGCAGCCGGGTCAGGGTGGCGTCGGAGGGTGCCACGGTCACCGTTCCAGGATAGGCGGGCCACGGGCCCCCGGCGGGGAGGCCCGGCGCCCGATCGGCCGTGACCGCGGGACGACGTGACCGCCTGACCAGCGTGACGTCCACCCCGGCCCGCCGCCGTGCTCAGCCCTGTTCGAGCAGCTGCGCGACGTGGTCGGGCACCTGGTGGAAGAGCGCTCGCGGCGGCCGTCGGTAGTCCTGCGCCGGGGGTCGGGGCGGCAGTTCCATCTTCGGGTGCGGGACGTGCTCGTACGGGAGCACGCTCAGCAGATGCGCGATCATGTTGAGCCGGGCGTGCCGCTTGACGTCCGCCTCGACCACGTACCAGGGCGCCTCCGGGATGTCGGTGTGCACGAACATCTCGTCCTTGGCGCGGCTGAAGTCGACCCAACGGTCCCGGGTGAGCAGGTCGTTGGGGGAGAACTTCCAGCGTCGGAGCGGGTCGTCGAGCCGGGAGCGGAAGCGCCGCTCCTGCTCCTCGTCGCTGACCGAGAACCAGTACTTGCGCAGCAGGATCCCGTCCTCGACGAGCATCCGCTCGAACATCGGGCACTGGTGCAGGAACCGCCGGTACTCGTCCGGGGTGCAGTACCCCATCACCCGCTCCACCCCGGCGCGGTTGTACCACGAGCGGTCGAACAGGACGATCTCCCCGACCGCCGGCAGGTGCTCGACATACCGCTGGAAGTACCACTGGGTGCGCTCGCGCTCCGTCGGGATCGGGAGTGCGACGATGCGGGCCACCCGCGGGTTGAGGTACTCGGTGATCCGCTTGATCGTACTGCCCTTGCCGGCGGCGTCCCGACCCTCGAAGATCACGACCACCCGCTGACCGGTGGCCTTGACCCACTCCTGGACGGCGACGAGCTCGCCCTGCAGGCGCAGCAGCTCCGCCTCGTACCGGGAGCGGGAGAGCCGGTCCGACCGGCCGTTGCGCTGGCGGGCGTCCTTCGTGCCGGTGCTCTTCGTGCCGGTGCTCTTCGTGCCGGTGCCCTGCTCGGGAGCCGCCGGGACATCGGGCGAACCGGCGGGTGCCGGCCGGGCGGCGGAGGGTCCGCGGGGCTTTTCGGGTGTACGAGGGCGAGCCATGGGCAAAGCTCAGCGGGACCGGGTGGGCAGCGCAAGTACCCAAGGTAGTCGTCCCGCGGTGGCGACACGATCACCCGGTCGTCGCGACGCGGTCACAGTCGTCGGAGCAGTGGTGGCAGCCGACCGTCCTTCCGCCCCGGATCGCCTCGGGGGCGGTTTCGTCGCCCCGGACGCGTCCGGTTAGGGTCAAATCCGGTGTCAGGACGGTCCACCGGCCGAAAACCGGTCGGGCTCACCGCGTGACCGACACGTGGAGGTACTCGTGAAGGCGATCGACAGGTTGGCTGCACTCGGTGAGCGGATGCGGCGCCGCCCCGGCGGGGGCGGCGACGGCACGTCGGCGCCGCCCGCGGTGACCGGCTGCAGCGGGGAGCGAGCGGGGGCCGGAGGCGGGGCGAAGCCCGCCCCCCGCGTCCCCGATCCTCCGGTCGACCGGCACGAGGAGGCCCAGCTCTGGGATCGGCTGCGCGAGGACCCCAACGATCTGGACGCCTTTCCCCTCCTTGCCGACATCGTGCGGCGCAGGGCGGCCGAGGGGCACGAGGGTGAGGAGCCGGAGCGCGCCGCGGACGATGCGGTGTGGGCGCTCGCCGAGGAGCTCGCGCACAACGGACGAGCCTGGTATCCGCTCGTCGAGCTGGCCCGGCTGTCGATCCACGGGGACCGCGCCGCCGCCCTTCGCCGTCTGGGCACCGCGGCCGAGCGCGACCACACCGGCCACGGGCTGGCCGCGGGGCTGGCGATGCTGCGCGACGCGGACCTGCCGAACGAGGCGCTCGGGCTGGGGGTCGCCTACTGGCGCCCCCGGGAGCACTCCCTGGACGCCGGCCGGCACCTGGTACTGGCGGCCGTCGAGGCGGGCCGGGTCCCGGACGCCCGCCGTCATCTGGCGGCGCTGTCCCAGCATCCGGACGAGGGACGCGTGTCCGTGCTTCGGGACGAGCTGGAAGACCTCATCGCGCAGCTCGAGGCGGAGCGGGCCAGTGGCGGCCCGATGACCGACCCTGCCGGGATCCCGGTCACCGGACCCTTGGCGCCACCGGCACCCTGAGGTGAGCCGGCCGAGGCGACCTCGGCCGGACTTCATGATCAGGGCAGCCGCGGGCGTGGCCTCCGCCGGCTGTCCGGGCCGGCTCAGGCGTCGCCCCCCGTCGTCCCGGTCGTTCCGGCGGCGATGTCGTGCAGGCGGTAGCGCTCGATCGCCTCGCCGGGGATGCCCGGGTCCACGGCGCCGGCCGCGGCGAGCCGGCCGAGCACCCGGGTCACGATCGACGGCCCGTCGATCGCGAAGAACCGGCGCGCCGCGGCACGGGTGTCGGAGAATCCGAAGCCGTCGGCGCCGAGCGAGGTGTAGTCGCCGGGTACCCACTGCGCGATCTGGTCCGGGACCTGCCGCATGTAGTCGCTGACCGCCACGACCGGGCCGGTCGCGTCGCGCAGGGCCTGGGTCACGTACGGGGTCGGCGGCTCGCCGCCCGGCTGGAGGAAGGCCTGCTCGTCGCAGCGCAGCGCATCGCGGCGGAGCTCGGTCCAGCTCGTCACGCTCCAGACGTCCGCGGCAACCCCCCAGTCGGTCGCCAACAGGGTCTGCGCCTCCAGCGCCCACGGCACGGCCACTCCGGACGCGAGGACGGTCGCCCGCGGCCGGGTGTCGCCGTCGCCGACCTGGGCCGGCGAGAGCCGGTGCATGCCGCGGACGATCCCCTCGACGTCCGCGTTCTCGGGCTCCGCCGGCTGGGTCATCGGCTCGTTGTACACGGTGAGGTAGTAGTAGAGGTCCTCGGGTGACTCGCCGTACATCCGGCGCAGCCCGTCGCGGACGATGTGTCCGATCTCGTAGGCGTACGCCGGGTCATAACAGACCACGGCCGGGTTCGTGGCGGCCAGCAGCGGGGAGTGCCCGTCGGCGTGCTGCAGGCCCTCGCCCGTCAGCGTCGTCCGCCCGGCCGTGGCTCCGATCACGAAACCGCGGGCCATCTGATCGGCGGCCGCCCAGAACGCATCCCCTGTCCGCTGGAAGCCGAACATCGAGTAGAAGATGTAGATCGGCACCATCGGCTCGCCGTGCGTCGCGTAGGAGGTGCCGGCCGCGGTGAAGGCGGCGGCCGAGCCCGCCTCGTTGATGCCGGTGTGCAGGATCTGGCCGGTCTGCGCTTCGCGGTAGGCGAGCATCAGATCGCGGTCGACCGAGGTGTACGTCATCCCGTGCGGACTGTAGATCTTGGACGTCGGGAAGAACGAATCCATCCCGAACGTGCGCGCCTCGTCCGGGATGATCGGGACGACGCGCGGCCCGAACCCCTTGTCCCTCATCAGGTCCTTCAGGAGTCGGACGAACGCCATGGTCGTGGCGACCTGCTGCTTGCCCGACCCGCGCCTGGCCACGTCGTAGCTGCTGGCCTCCGGCAGCTTCAGCGCGCTGGCGGTGACCCGCCGCTGCGGCAGTCCTCCGCCCAGGCGCCGCCGGACGTCGCGCAGGTGCTGGATGACCTCGTCGCCGTCGCCCGGGTTGTAGTACGGAGGCAGGTACGGGTCGGCCTCGAGGGTCTCGTCGCTGATCGGGATGCGCAGCCGGTCCCGGAGGATCTTGAGGTCGTCGAGGCTGAACTTCTTCATCTGGTGGGTGGCGTTGCGGCCGGCGAAGGTCGGCCCGAGCGCCCAACCCTTGATCGTCTTCGCCAGGACGACGGTGGGCTGGCCGGTGTGCTCGGTGGCGGCCTTGTACGCGGCGTAGACCTTGCGGTAGTCGTGACCGCCGCGGCGGAGGTTCCAGATGTCGTCGTCCGACAGGTGCTCGACGAGCCTGCGGGTGCGGGCGTCGCGGCCGAAGAAGTGCTCCCGGATGTACGCGCCCGACTCGGCGCGGTACGTCTGGTAGTCGCCGTCCGGCGTCCGGTTCATCAGGTTGACGAGCGCGTGGTCACGGTCGGCAGCCAGCAGCGGGTCCCAGTCCCGGCCCCAGATGACCTTGATGACGTTCCAGCCCGCCCCGCGGAAGAAGGCCTCCAGCTCCTGGATGATCTTCCCGTTGCCGCGCACCGGGCCGTCCAGGCGCTGCAGGTTGCAGTTGACGACGAAGGTGAGGTTGTCGAGCTCCTCGAACGCGGCGAGCTGCAGGGCGCCGCGGCTCTCCACCTCGTCCATCTCGCCGTCGCCGAGGAAGGCCCAGACCCGCTGCTGGGAGGTGTCCTTGACGCCCCGGGCGTGCAGGTACTTGTTGAACTGGGCCTGGTAGATGGCGTTGATCGGGCCGAGGCCCATCGAGACGGTGGGGAACTCCCAGAAGTCCGGCATCAGCCGCGGGTGCGGGTAGGACGGCAGGCCGCCGCCGGCATGGGACTTCTCCTGCCGGAACCCGTCGAGCTGCGCTTCGGTGAGTCGGCCCTCGAGGAAGGCCCGGGCGTAGATGCCGGGGGAGGCGTGCCCCTGGATGAAGACCTGGTCGCCCCCGGCCGGGTGATCCTTGCCCCGGAAGAAGTGGTTGAACCCGACCTCGTAGAGGGTCGCGGACGAGGCGTAGGTGGAGATGTGCCCGCCGACACCGATCCCGGCCCGCTGCGCCCGGTGCACGGTCACCGCGGCGTTCCACCGGATCCACCGGCGGTAGGCCCGCTCGGCCTCCTCGTCACCGGGGAACCAGGGCTCGCGCTCGGGAGGGATCGTGTTGATGTAGTCCGTCGACGACAGGCTCGGGACGCCGACGCCCTTCTCCCGCGCTCGCTGCAGCAGGGCGAGCATCAGGTAGCGGGCGCGGTCCTTGCCGCGGTCCTCGACGGCTGCGTCGAGCGAGGCCAGCCACTCCAGGGTCTCGTCCGGATCGATGTCCGGGAGTTGGCTGGGCATGCCGTTGATGATGGGCCCCCGGTCCTGGTGTCCAGCCACGATGTGTCCCTTCTGACCTTTTGCTCAGATCTTCCTGCGGTGACGACTTCCTGCGGTGACCGGTGGGCGATCGGTCGATCCTCTCGCCGGCCCGGCGTCCGGTCCGGCGGTGGGGGGCCGGCCGCGTACTACCGGAGAACATCCTCACTCCTGTGGGGGGTGACGTCACCTCCGGGTCGTGCTACTCGCCGGTAGCGCCCCAGGCTGCCAGGATCATCATGGCGTGTCCGGGGTCCGTGGCCCACGACGCACCGGCGCGACCCACTTGCATTCCCACCGCGCCCTGCCGTGCACTAGCGTGGCGGCGTTCAGCAGCATGGAGCAGAGGAGGTCACTGACGTGGGCGCGACCGCGGGGTCCGCGGCTGACCAATCCATGGCCGGCCGGCTGGGGCTGCGGCCGGGGCAGGTCGTCCAGGAGTTCGGTTACGATGGTGACGTCGACGACGAACTGCGCGTGGCGATCGAAGACCTGACCGGTAACGATATCGTCGATGAAGACGGCCAGGACGTCGTGGATGTCGCCATCTACTGGTGGCGCGACGGCGACGGCGATCTGGTCGACAGCCTCATGGACGCTCTCACCAACCTCGTCGACGGCGGCGTGATCTGGCTGTTCACTCCCAAGTCGGGGCGGCCGGGACACGTCGAGCCGTCCGACATCGAGGAGTCCGCCCCCACTGCCGGGCTGCATGCAACCACCACGATCAGCGCCTGCCGCGACTGGACCGGGACCCGGCTCGCCACGCCGCGCGGCGGCCGTCGCTGAGGATCCGCGCCACCCGCAGCTCGCTGCCGTTGCCGGCTCGCTACCGACCGTTGCCCTGCCTGCGGCGGTGCGAGTCCGCCTCCCGCGCGGTCCCGGCTCAGCCGCGGACGACGGCTCCCAGCTGCCCCATCAGGTGCCCGGCCCGGCCCAGTGCGCGCGTCGCGGCCCGGAGCCCGGCCCCGCCCGGCAGCCCCGGGACCGCCTCCAGGGCCGGCAGCAGCGTGATCAGACCGGGGACGTCGTGCAGGCGCAGCCGCCGGGCGAGCACCAGGCTCAGTACCGGACGACGTCCGGCCGACCCGTCGAGGACGTCGGCCGCGGCGCCCTCCAGGCTCGGCCAGCCGAGCTCGGCCGCCGGGAGGCCCTCGGGCAGGCGCATCGTCGTCCAGCACTCCGGTCCGGACCCGCTCACCCAGCCGCCGAGCTGGGTGAGGACCGCGAACGTCGTGCTCACGCCGCTGCGCGCGGCGAGTGCGCCGGTGGTGTCGACGAGCGTCCCGACGCCGGCGTCGAGCAGCCCGGCCGGGACGTCGTCCGGGGGGGCGACGTCCAGGGCACGGAGGGCGAGCTGGTAGGCGCTCGCCGCGATGACGCCACTCAGGGGGAGGGCGCCGACCGGGGAGTCCGCGAGCTCCCGCCCGAGCTGTTCGGCCTCGGGGCTGCGCAGGAAGGCCAGCGCGGCGTCCCGGGCCCGCCGCAGCGCGGCATCGATGTCGGCCGGGTCGGCGTCCCGGTGGGCGGCGACGACGAGCGCGTTGCGGGCGCCGACGTCGTCCCGTGCCGGGACCCGGCGGGTGCGGACCTCGTCCACCAGCCGCTCGAACCGCAGGTGCTCCGGCCAGCTCCCGAGCGGGATCAGGACGTCGCGGACGGTCCGGCCGGGCCGTCGGCTCGGGCGCTCCAGGTCGAGCCCGCCGGACAGCTCGATCATCCCGCCCCAGGCGGTGGTGACGAGCTCGGCGAGCTCTGCCGGATCGAGGGAGGCAAGGCCCCGGGCCGTCGGCTCGGGGCGCAGCGGGGGCCGGGCTCCTGACACACTAGGCATCCTGCCGTGCCGCCGTGCGGGACGGCCACAGGGCGCGCATGGAACGTGTGCGAACGACGTGAAAGGACGCTCATGACGCTGCAGGTGGGCCAGCCGGCGCCGGACTTCGAGCTGAAGGACCAGACCGGTGCGGTCGTGCGGCTGGGCGACTACCGGGGCAAGCACCCGGTGGCGCTGGTCTTCTACCCGTTCGCCTTCTCCGGGATCTGCACGGGGGAGCTGTGCGAGATCCGTGACAACCCGGGCGTGTTCGCGGAGTCTGGTGTGCAGGTGTTGGGAATCTCGTGCGACCCGACGTGGTCGCTGCGGGCGTTCGCGGAGGCTCAGGGGTACCAGTTCCCGCTGCTGTCCGACTTCTGGCCGCACGGAGCGGTGGCGAAGGACTACGGGGTGTTCGACGAGGACGCCGGGCGCCCCACTCGCGGTACCTTCCTGGTGGACGCTGACGGGGTGCTGCGCTGGTCCGTCGTCAACCCGGCCGGCCAGGCCCGGTCACTGGCGGCGTACCGTGAGGCGGTCGCCGCACTGTAGGCGGCGTCGCAGGGCCTGTAGCTCAGTTGGTAGAGCGCCGCGCTTACACCGCGGGTGTCGTCGGTTCGAGTCCGGCCGGGCCCACCAACAACCTGACGCATTGCCAAAGTCGAGACTCGCCGTAGGCGCCCCGCTTCGCCGGCCATCAACGTGATGGGGAGAACGGGTTGACCCTCTGTCGCGACATGGTCGGTGTACCACCTCAAGCGCATGGTGGTACACTTCTGGAATGCCGACCACGCGGCCCCGCCATCAGGTCACTGAGACCGAAGAACTTGCCGCCGCCCTGGACGAGGCCGCCCTGAGCTGGCCCCGGCTCAGCCGTGGCCAGCTCATCACCCGACTGGCGCTGGAGGGTCACCGGGCCACCGTGCTGCGGCAGGGTGAGCACCGCGGTGCCAGGCTCGGGGCGCTCCAGCGGCATGCCGGCGCCCTGACCGGCGTCTACCCCCCGAATCACCTGGCCGACCTGCGGGAGGACTGGCCCGAGTGATCGTCCTCGACGCCAGCGTTCTGATCGCCTTCCTGGACGCCGCCGACGCGCACCACGAGCGGGCGGCGGCCCTGCTCTCCCAGGAGATCGACGACGACTTCGCCGTCAACATCCTGACGCTCGCGGAGATCCTGGTCGCCCCCACCCGGGCCGGTCGGTGCGACCAGGTCCTTCGGGCGGTCGGCGACCTCGAGGTGGAGACGCTGCAGTTCCCGGCCGATGCGGCGGTGACCCTGGCCGAGCTGGGTGCGCAGACGCTCCTGAAGATGCCTGACTGCTGCGTCCTGCTCAGCGCGCTCGACAGGCGGGCACGTCTGGCCTCGTTCGACGACCGGCTGATCAAGGCTGCCCGAGCCCGGGACGTGGACGCCATCGGCGGCTGAACCGACCGATGAACGGCGTACTCTCACCCCGGCGGTGGCCGGATCGGGCTCTACGCATGGACCGCGACGGGGAGGCACAAGCAGGCTGTGCGGCAGCCAGCCGCGCGGTGGCGGCCGCTGTCCGGCTGCTCCTTGACGGCGCCGGAGGTGATTCCCGGGATGATCCTTCGCTGAGCAACCACGAAGACGGCCAGCAGGGGCACGCTCAGGACGGTGACGTAGGCGAAGATGAGGTGGCAGATGTCCTACGACCCCCCAGGGCGATCGTGAGCGCGAGCACGGTGGCCGGGTCCTCGAGCCGCTCGCCGGCCCGAGCGGATCGCCTCTTGACCGACGAGCCTTCCGGGCGGCCGGGCGGCCGGGCGGCCGGGCGACGCAGCGGGCGCCGCGACGTCCACCACAACGGATGATCACCCGTCACCGGGGCCAGGTCCTGCAACTGGGCCTGATACAGCCGCAACCACACGAACGCATCTGCCAGGCAGGCAACTGCTGCAACGCCCGCGACCCCGTCCGCACCACCGTGATCAGCTGCCGGCCGGGGTCGACGTCGGCGCACGTCGCGCCCAGCAGCCGCTAACGCCCAGCTGCACGCACGATCCCCCGAGCCTCCCGCACCGCAATAGACCGCCCGCACCCTGGCCTCCTCGATTGCAGCCCGCGCACGCATCGGGTCACGCCGTGGGCGGAGATCGGGCAAGGATGCTGCCCGCTC
>DATDMG010000219.1:0-3240 GCA_036518955.1 Kineosporiaceae bacterium
GGCACGGTGAGCGGCGCGGACGAGGCCATTGCCTCCTCGAGCCGGGCGGCGAACTCCTTGGCGGGCTCCTCCAACTCGGCGGCCTCGGTGGTGATGGGCAGGTCCCACACCGGGACCAGTACCCCGTCGGCCCGGAACGACCCCACGTAGCGGCCGCCGTCCAGGATGGACGACGCGCCCGCGGCGTGCAGCCGGGCGAGCGCGTCGAGGACGGCGGCCTCGTCGTGCGGCAGCACCCAGCGCAGGTGGCACCGGTCGTTGATCCGGAACCAGTAGGCGGCCTCCACCGACGTCAGTCGCGCGGTCGGGGTGACGGTGGCGTTCGCCCGCTCCATCGACTCACGGAGGTCGGGACCGACCTCCTGGTCCGGGTGCAGCCAGAAGTCGAAGCCTGGATGAACCGTCACCTCGAAGGGTTGCGCGGTGTCCAGCACCTCCTGCAGCCGGGGACCGCTGCCCACCAGATCGCCCTCGGGGACCGGCGTCCCCGGCTCGGCGGCAAGAGCCCGCAGCAGGGCGGCGGCCGCGTCCCGGCTCGGGTCACCGGAACCACCCGCGGTCTGCAGGCCGAGGATGACCGATCCGTCCTGTCGGCGCATCGCCGGCAAGGCCATCGGGAGCACCGTCGCCACGGTGATCGCGGCCGCACCGTGCTGGGCGGTCGTGGTGACGGTCGCCGTCGCCGCGGGAACGATCTCGCGCAGCGCGATCCAGTCGCACTCCCCCGCCAGTCCCGCGAACGGGCGGGCGACCAGCCGGGTGGCGTTCTCCCGCTCGGCCCGGCCGTGGCACAGCCGGTACCGCTTGCCGGAACCGCACGGGCAGGCCTCGCGGCCCCCCACGACAGCAACGGGCGCACCCTCGGCGCGGGCGGACACGGGGGGACGACGGCGCGACTTCTTGCCCATTCGCCGAGACTAGCGGGCCGGGCGGACCGAAGCCTTCAGGTCACCAGGCGCAGGGCGCGCGGCGACCCGGTCAGCGGGACCGTCGCCCACACCGACCGCAACCCACCGACGTGCTCGCTGACTCCCCACACCCGGGCGAGCCGTTCGACGATCTGCAGGCCGCGCCCGGACACCGCGAGCGGCCCGGGTTGCCGCGGCTCGACCCGACGGCCGCCCCCGCCGTCCGTGACCCGGACGGTGATCTCGTCGGGACCGGCCTGCCAGTGCAGCAGGACCACGCCGCCGGCGATCGGGCGGGCGTGCCGCACCGAGTTGCCGAGGAGCTCGGAGACGACCACCTCGATGTCGTCCCGGACCGCCTCGGGGATGCCCAGCGCCGAGAGATCGGCGCCCACCTGACGACGGGCGGAGGACACTGCCGCCGGCGAGTGCCGCAACCGCAGCACGCCGGAGGGCGACGTATGCTCCTGCGGCAGCGGAAAGCCCATCGCACGCCTCCCCGTTCCGCCGTTAGATCCCGTCACGCTCACGGTTTACCCTTTCAGCCTGACAGCCAAACGCTGCCCGTCGCGATCGCCGAACCGCGACGGCGACGGCGATGGCGAGCGGCCTCTGGTGGGTATGGTGACGTGCCGTGATGGTGCGCGCCACCGGAACGGGGGCCAGGGGGGCAGCGAAGGGTCAGCCCGCGGTCGGCGAGGCGCGGCCGAGGCGGTCGAGGACGGCGTCCGGCCGATTCGTGATGATCGCGTCCACCCTGGCCCGCCGGCACAGCTCGACGTCCGCCGGGTCGTCCACCACCCAGACGTGCACCTCGCGGCCGGCCTGATGCACCCGATCGGCGTACTCCGGACGACGGCGCAGCAGAGCCACCGAGATCCCGACGGCGTCCACCCCGCGAGGCAGGCGACCGTCCCGGAGCGGCAGCGGGAGCCGCTCGAGGAGCAGGACGAGCGGCACCCGGGGCGTCAGCTGGCGCATCCGGCGGACCGCGAGGGAGGAGAAGCTCATCATCCGCACCGGCGAGCTCTCGCGGGAGGCGGGCTCGGCCCAGCCGAAGTCGGCGAGCACCTCCGCCAGCACGCGCTCCACCAGGCCGCCGTACCGGGTGGGGTGCTTGGTCTCGACAGCGACCCGGACCTCCCGCCCGCAGTCCCGCAGGTAACCCAGCAGGGTGCGCAGGGTCAGCAGGTGGGAGCGGTCACCCGGCTCGACGACGAAGGGCTCCTCGGCCTCGTCCGGCCGGACGAGCCGCTGCCACGACCCCCAGTCGAGGCCTTGGAGCTGGGTGAGCTCGAGCGTGGAGACCAGCCCGGAGCCACTCGACGTCCGGTCGACCCGGCGGTCGTGCACGCAGACGAGGTGGCCGTCCGCGGTGAGGCGGACGTCGCACTCGACGGCGTCGGCACCCATCTCGATCGCGCGCCGGTACGCCGCCAAGGTGTGCTCGGGCTCGGCGTCGCTCGCGCCCCGATGGGCGACCACCTGAGGCACCCATCGGGTCACGACGGGATCGTGGCACATCCGGGCGGCGCGCCGCGCCGGCGGAACCGGCCGGTGGGCGGACCGCCCCTCACACCCGACCCCGCTGCCGCGTTGTAGTCCCGTGAGCCTTCCTCCGTTCCAGCGACTGGTCGACGCGTACTGGCCCGACGTCGCCCGGCTCGCCCACGCCCTCGCCGGCCCGGCCGACGGGGACGACGTCGCGCAGCAGGCCTGGGCGCAGGCGCTGGCGGCGTATCCCGGGCTGCGCACCGCCCAGAACCTGCGCGGCTGGCTGCTGACCATCACCGCCCGCTGCGCGACCGACGTCCACCGGGCCCGGGTACGCCGCCCGCTCACCGTGCCGGACGTCGTCCAGGCCGCCGGCTCGGGCCAGGCCACCGGGACCGGCGGCGGGAGCCGGACGGCGGTGATGGCGCCGTCGGCACCGGCCGCCGACGCCGAGGCCCACCTGCCGGACGACCCGCTGTGGCAGGCTGTCCGCGCGCTGCCGGAGCGGCAGCGCGTCGCGGTGGCCCTGCGCTACGCCGCAGACCTCGACCACGCGCAGGTCGCGCGGCACCTCGGGACGACGCCGGCCGCCAGCCGCCGGCTGGTCTCCGACGCCCTCGCCACGCTGCGGGCGGCCCTGCCCGCAGCCGCACCCACCCGGGAGACACCGTGACCGAGCTGATCGGGATCGACGCTGCGCTGCACTCCTTCGCGCCACGGATCAGGCCTCCGGCCGAGCTGGACGGCGAGCTCCGCTACGTCGTCCAGGACACCGACGTGGGCCGGATGCTGCTGGCCACGCGCTCCGACGGCACCCTCCTGACCTGCCGCTACACCC
>DATDMG010000220.1:0-21066 GCA_036518955.1 Kineosporiaceae bacterium
CCGGGCGTTCGGGCTGCTGCGCTCGAGGGCTGCGGATGCCGCTCAGGCCGCCGACCCGGCGGACGGAGCGGCGGGCAGCGCGGCCTTCGCCGCGGTGACCAGCGCCGCGAACGCGGCCTCGTCGTTCACCGCGAGCTCGGCCAGCATGCGCCGGTCCACCTCGATCTCGGCGAGCTAGAGACCCTGGATGAGGCGGTTGTAGGTGATGCCGTTGGCGCGGGCAGCGGCGTTGATCCGCTGGATCCACAGTCGGCGGAAGTCACCCTTGCGGGCGCGCCGGTCCCGGTAGGCGTACCCGAGCGAGTGGGTGACCTGTTCCTTGGCCTTGCGGTACAGGCGCGAGCGCTGGCCCCGGTACCCGGACGCCAGCTCCAGCGTCTCCCGGCGCTTCTTCTGGGCGTTGACCGCCCGCTTCACGCGTGCCACGAGATGTCTCCTTGGTTCGGCGCGGCGGCCGCAGGGCGCCGCCGCAGTACAGGGGGAACGGACGACGGCTCACTTGCCGAGCAGGCGCTTGACCTTCTTGACGTCGGTCGGGGCCATCTCGACGTCCAGCGCCAGGCGCCGGGTACGCGTGGAGGGCTTGCCTTCGAACAGGTGACGGCGATTGGCCTGCTCGCGCATGACCTTGCCGGATCCGGTAAGGCGGAACCGCTTCTTCGCACCGCTGTGCGTCTTGTTCTTCGGCATGGCTGCCGTGCTCTCCTCGTGGTCCGGTGCCGCGGTGACGGCACCGGGTGAGTCGGGGCGGCCGCCCGGGCGGGCGGCCGCTGTCATGCTCTCGCCGTGGCGACCGGTCACGGGACCGGACACCGGGGCGTCGTTCCGAACTCCGCCGCAGGGCCGGGGCCGACGGCGTCCGCCTACGCGCCGTCCTGGGCTGCGGCCTCCCCGCTGCCACCAGCCTCGACGACGACGCCGTCGACCTCGTCGGCGCGGCGCTTGCGCTGCTCCGCCTTGGCCTCGGCCTTCTTCTTGTGCGGGCCGATCACCATGATCATGTTGCGGCCGTCCTGCTTCGGGTTGCTCTCGACGTACCCGAACTCGGCGACGTCCGCCGCCATCCGCTGCAGCAGTCGGTAGCCCATCTCGGGCCGCGACTGCTCCCGACCGCGAAACATGATCATGACCTTGACCTTGTCGCCGGCCTTGAGGAACCGCTCGACGTGGCCCTTCTTCGTTCCGTAGTCGTGCGGGTCGATCTTCAGCCGGAGGCGGATCTCCTTCAGGACCGTGTGGGCCTGGTTTCGCCGGGCCTCCCGGGCCTTCATGTCCGACTCGTACTTGTACTTGCCGAAGTCCATGAGCTTGCAGACCGGGGGCCTGGCCTGCGGCGCGACCTCGACCAGGTCGAGATCGGCCTCCTGCGCCAGAGTCAACGCCTGTTCGATACGGACGATGCCGACCTGCTCCCCGTTGGGGCCGACCAGCCGCACCTCGGGGACGCGGATGCGGTCGTTGATCCGGGGCTCGCTGATGTGGTGCTCCTTCTCGACGTCGCTGGAACCGCCGAGCACGGGAAAGGCTCCCGGCGCGGGCGCGCGGGAGCCTCACATCGGACCTCACCGCTCGGCGCCGGGCCGGGCAGCGGCACCCGCCGCAGGCGGCGGTGCGGCCCGGCCGGTGGGCCGGGCGGACCGGAACCCGGAACCCGACCACGGACGGCGGTGGGCGACGGGTGGGAGAGACTCCACTTGCGCACCGGGCCCGCAGCCGGACCCGGTCGGTCGAACGACGAGTGTAACAGCCGATGCGCCCGGCGTGTTACACCGCCCGGCTGCCGCGCCGAGGGGCACCGCCCTGCCGTCACGGCAACCCGTCGCCCCCCTGGCGGCCGGCCCCGATCGCCGCGGACGGCGCGTCCGGGCGCGACGACGACGCCACCAGCAGGGGCTGACGGCGCCGCCGGTGCACGACCAGCAGCCCCGACCCGGCGATCATCGCCCCGGCTCCCCCGACGGCGACGAACCCGCTCCAGGCGCCCTGGGCATCCATGAACACGCCGGCGAGCGGGGCACCGATCGCGGAGCCCACCCGGAGCGCCGCCCCGTGCCAGCCCATCGCCTCGCCCCGGGCACCCTCGGTCACCGCCCGGCTCACCCCCTCCGCCGTTGCCGCGATCACCGGAGCGCACACGGCCGCGGCGGGGAGGATCGTGACGAGCAGCAGCGCCGGCCCCGGGGCCGCCCCCACCGGCACCGTGAGCAGGGCGAGCGCGAGGAGCAGCACGAACGGCGACACCTGCCGGTGCAGGCTGCCGTAGACGAGGCCGCCGGCCATCGAGCTGGCCCCCCACGCGACGAAGACCAAGCCCGTCAACCCGATGGCGCCGTGCTCGCGCAGGTGGGCGACCAGGGCCACGTCGGTGCCGGCCAGGACGACGGTGGCACCGGCCGCGACCGCGAGCACCGCCACCAGGCTCGGGGTGAACCATTCCCGGCGGGCGAGCGCCGCGACACCGGGGCGCCCCGGAACGGGGGCTCCTGGGGCCTGGGCCGGGGTCGGCGCCGAAGCCCCCACGGGGGCCGGGTGCCTCCCGAACCCGGTCGTGACCGCCGTCCTGGTGGGCGGGTTCATCGCCAGCAGGCCCAGCCCGACGACGAGCGTGGCACCTGCCAGTGCACAGAGCGCCACGCGGGTCGACGCCTGTGTGCACAGCAGGACCCCGACCGCTGGGCCGATCATGAATGACGCCTCGGTCCCGACGCCGTCCAGGGAGAACGCGGTCCGCTGTTGCCCGACCGGGACCAGCACCGACAGCGACTGGCGGACCACGGTGAAGACCGGCAACCCGAGCAGCCCGCCGGCCACGGCCAGGACCAGCAGCTGCCGGTACGAGGCGAATGGGGCCAACGCCCAGGCGGCGGTGGCCACCACCACCGACGGCAGCAGCGCCCGGCGCAGCCCCGACCGGTCGACCGCACGCCCGCGCCAGGGCCCGCCGACCGCGTCCGCCACCGTCGAGGCGGTGGCGACGAGCCCGGCCGCGGCGTAGCCGCCGTGCAGGGCCGTCACCACGTGCAGGGTGAGCACGACCCCGGCCGCCGTGATCGGGACCCGGGCGAGGACGGCGAAGAGCAGCAACCGGGTGACCCCGGGCAGAGCCAGCACCTGACGGTAGGGGGACGGCGACACGCTCGACATGCTCGCAGAAGGGTCCGACGGAGTGCCCCGGCGTGCGCCGACCCGACGGCGATCCGCCGCCGGCCCACCAGCGCGACCGCCGTCGCCCGGTGGTCACGCGCGGCGCGCGGCGTCACCCTCGTCCCCTGGGTGGCCGGACCGAGCGGTTGGCTCGCCGTGCCCGCTTCCGCCCGGGAGATCGGGCACTCACGCCGGAAGGATCTTCAGCTCCACCGCGTCGACCCGCTCGGCCAGCAGGTCCACCTCCGCGATCGCCGCCCGGACGGCCGCCACCACGCCCGACAGGTGCGCCTTCGACAGGCCGGCCGTGACCCGGAGCACGAGGCGCGCCCCGGCGTCCCCGAGCGGTTCGAGCCGCAAGGCCACGACGTCGGGCACCGGCTCCACCACCGCCCTCAGCGCAGCTACCAGCTCGGGGTCCGCGGACGGCGGCACCCACGACCTGCTCTGGCCGAGCGCCCACACCGCGGGCCGGGGCACGATGACCGGCACCGGACCGGCGAGGTCCAGGAGCAGCAGGTCGCAGCCCTCGGCGACGGCGGCCAGTGCGGCCCGGACGCCCTCGACCGGGACCGGACGCGCGCGGCGGTCCCAGTGCGCGAGCGACGCCGTCCCGCCGAAGACGGGCAGGCCGCGCCGTCCGTCCGGCCCGGTGATCGTGGCGATCGCCAGGACCGCCCCGAGGTCACCCCGGACGTGGGTCGGCAGCGGATGGTCCTCGCCGAGCACGGCCACCACCGGGACCAGCACCCGCGCCACGGCCAGCGCGCGGACGACGTCCGCCAGGGCAGTCGTCCCCTGCCCGTACCCGGCCAGCGCGGCGGCCAGCGCGGGATCCACCGACCCGTCGTCGCCGGCGAACGGTTGCCGGGGCAGTGCCCGACCCGCCCACGGGAAGCCCACGCTGTCCGCGCCCACGCTGTCCGCGCCCGGCCGGTGCGGGGGCCGGCTCACGCCCGGTCCGGGCCCGGGTGTCTCCCCCCGACGACTGTCCCGCCGGCCACCTGCAGCGCCTGGCGCAGGGTGAAGGCACCGACGTACAGGGCCTTCCCGATGATCGCGCCCTCCACACCGAGCGGGACGAGCGCGCGCAGCGCGTCCAGGTCGGCCAGGCTCGACACCCCCCCGCTGGCGACCACCGGTCGCTCGGTGCGCGCACAGACCTGGCGCAGCAGCTCGAGGTTGGGCCCGCGCAGCGTGCCGTCCTTGGCGACGTCGGTGATCACGTAGCGGGCGCAACCGTCGGCGTCCAGCCGGGCGAGGGTCTGCCAGAGGTCGCCGCCCGGCTGCGTCCAGCCACGGGCGGCGAGCGTGGTCCCGCGGACGTCGAGGCCGACCGCCAACCGGTCGCCGTACTCCGCGATCGCCCGACGCGTCCAGGCCGGGTCCTCCAGCGCGGCCGTGCCGATGTTGACGCGGGCACAGCCGGTCGCCATCGCGGCGTCCAGGCTCTCGTCGTCCCGGATACCGCCGCTCAGCTCCACCCGGACGTCGACCGCCGCCACCACCCGCGCCAGCAGCTCCCGGTTGGAGCCGCGCCCGAACGCGGCGTCGAGGTCCACCAGGTGGATCCACTCGGCCCCGGACGCCTGCCAGGCCAACGCCGCCTCCAGCGGGTCGCCGTAGCACGTCTCGCTGCCCGCCTGCCCCTGCACGAGCCGAACGGCCTGGCCGCCCACGACGTCGACAGCGGGCAGGAGCTCGAGGCGGGAAGTCATCGGCTGTCCTCCGGTGGGGTGGTGGTTCCGGCCCGGGAGCGGCCGGACGACGAGGAGACGGTACCGGGCTCGGTCACGTCCGGCGCCGGGAGTCGAAGACGAGCACGACCAGGACGGGCCACGCGAGCGTGGACACCACGGCCACCGCCCCACGCAGCACCCAGGAGGGCTCGAACAGCCACAGCAGCCCGTTCCCCGCGAGCACCGCCGAGGCCAGCGCCGCGTCCTGCCGGGCCCGCATCCGCCGCAGTGACGAGTCGGGACGGCGGCGCCCCCGGATCAGCGGCGCCAGCGGCCGGCGCAGCGCGGCCAGCAGGGCCCGCCGTCGTGCCCGACGGGCGGCCACGCGGGCCCGAGCCGCTCGCTGCCGCTCGGCGAGCGCCTCCCGCTCGGCCCGGCGCCGGGCACGCTGCTTACTCATGGCTTGCTCGTGGCCGGTACCCACGGGGTGGCATCGTCAGCGGCACCCGGGTCACGAGAGCGCGCGCACCCAGTTCTCCAGCAGGTGCGCCCCGGCGTTCCCTGACTTCTCCGGATGGAACTGGGTCGCCGCGAGCGGCCCGTTCTCGACGGCGGCCACGAAACGGGCGCCGTGCTCGGCCCAGGTCACCGCGGGCGGCTCCAGCCGGGCGCGCTCGCCGGATCGCTCCCGGAAGCCCCAGTGCTGCACCGCGAACGAGTGGACGAAGTAGAAGCGCTCGGCCTCCACCCCGGCGAACAGGACCGTGCCGAGGGGGGGCTCCACGGTGTTCCAGCCGATGTGCGGGACCACGGACGCCGGAAGCAGCTCGACCGTACCGGGCCACTCCGCGAGCCCCGCGACGTCGTGCTGCGCGTGCTCGGTCGACGCCTCGAACATCACCTGCAGCCCGACGCAGATGCCCAGCACCGGCCGGCCGCCGGCGAGCCGCCGGTCCACGATCCGATCACCATGCACCGCCCGCAGCCCGGTCACCACGGCGGCGAAGGCACCGACGCCGGGGACGACGAGCCCGTCGGCGTTCTCCGCGGCCGCGCGGTCCGCGGTGAGCGTGACGTCGGCCCCCACCCGCTGCAGCGCCCGCACCGCGGAGCGGACATTGCCGAACCCGTAGTCCAGGACCACCACCGTCGGCGCCATCACAACCTCCCCTTCGTGCTGGGTACCCCGCTCACCCGCGGATCCGGCTCGACGGCGGCGCGCAGGGCCCGGGCCACCGCCTTGAACTGGGCCTCGACCAGGTGATGGGGATCGCGGCCGGACAGCACCCGGACGTGCAGCGCGATCCCCGCGGTCAGCGCGACCGTCTCGAAGACGTGGCGGGTGAGCGAGCCGACGTAGGACCCGCCGATGACGACGTACGCCTGCCCCTCCGGCTCGCCGGTGTGCACGCAGTAGGGGCGGCCGGACACGTCGACCGCGGCCTGGACGAGCGTCTCGTCCAGCGGCACCAGCGCGTCGCCGAAGCGGCGGATGCCGGACTTGTCGCCCAGCGCCTCGCGGAGCACCTGCCCGAGCACGATGGCGACGTCCTCGACCGTGTGATGGGCATCGACATGGGTGTCGCCGGTCGCCTCCACCTCCAGGTCGAACAGCGCGTGCTTGGCCAGGCTGGTCAACATGTGGTCGAAGAACCCGACGCCGGTGCTTACGGCAGCCGTGCCGTGCCCGTCCAGCCGCAGCCGGACGGCGACCCTCGACTCGCTGGTGGCCCGCTCCTGCCGGGCGGCCCGCAGGCCCGCCGCGCTCATGGCTGCTCCTCCGCCAGGGTCTGGCGCAACGCGTCCAGGAATGCGGTCGTCTCGGCCGGTGTGCCCGCCGTCACCCGCAGGTGGTGCGGAATCCCGACGTCCCGGACGAGCACCTGCCGCGACAGCAGCCCGCGCCAGGTCGCCCGCTCGTCGGCGAGCCCGCCGAACAGCACGAAGTTCGCGTCGCTCGGCACCGGGGACAGGCCGAGCGCGGCGACACCCGCGACGATCCGGTCGCGCTGCTGCTTGATCACCTCGACCGTGGACAGCAGGACGTCGGCGTGCCAGAGCGCTGCGCGGGCCGCCGCCTGCGTCAGCGACGACAGGTGGTAGGGCATCCGCACCAGGCGCAGCGCATCGCACACCGCGGGATCCGCCGCGAGGTAGCCGAGCCGGGCGCCGGCGAGGGCGAAGGCCTTGCTCATGGTCCGCGTGACGACGAGCCGCTCCCGGCCCGGCAGCAGGGTGAGAGCGCTCGGCGTGCCGGGGCGGGCGAACTCGGCGTACGCCTCGTCGACCACCACGATGCCCGTGGTCGCGGCACAGACGGCCTCGACGACGTCCAGACCGAGGGCCGTCCCGGTCGGGTTGTTGGGCGAGCACAGGAACACCAGGTGCGGGTCGTGCCGCAGCACCTGCTCCACCGCGTGCCCGGCGCTCAGGTCGAACGGGTCGCTCTCGGTGCCGCGAAGCCCGTCGACCCAGGCCGTCCCGGCAGCCGCGCAGATGATCGGGTGCATGGAGTAGGCGGGGGTGAAGCCGAGCGCCCTGCGACCCGGTCCGGCGAAGGCCTGGACCACGTGCTGAAGCACCTCGTTGCTGCCGTTGCCGGCCCAGATTTGGTTCGGCACCAGGTCGTGGCCCAGGTACTCGGCGAGGTCCTCACGCAGGGCGGTGAACTCCCGGTCCGGGTACCGGTTGAGCCGGGTCACCTGCTCCCGGACGGCCTCGACCACGGCGTCGGCGACCTCGAGCGGCACGTCGTAGGAGTTCTCGTTCGTGTTCAGCCGGACGGCGACGTCGAACTGCGGCGCCCCGTACGGCTCCCGGCCGCGCAGGTCGTCGCGCAACGGCAGCCGGGCGAGCACGTCCCGGGAGGTCATCGAGGGCACCGGCCCAGTCTAGGCCGCGCCGTCACGCGGTCTCCTCGCGCCACCCTTTCCTCACTCCACCGTGCCGAGGGCGGCCCGGTGCCGGCGCCGGACGGTCGCCGACCGAGTGGTCACCACCCCGTCAGTTCGGCGTGGTGGGACTGGCGCTGTGGACCGCCGCCGCGATGAACACCACGATCGCGATGACGATCAGCGCGAACACCGAGCCGAGCACGATCCAGCCGATCCTGGTCAGCCGCCGCGCGCCCGTCGGGTCCGTCGCGTTCCGGGTCAGCGCGATGATCGCCAGGACCAGGGCGGGGATCCCGGCCAGCGAGAAGTAGCAGGAGACGGTGAGCAGGCCCGCGATGATCGTGAGCACCACGGTCGAGGCGCTCACCGGCGCGGTGGGCTGCGCGACGTACGGCGCGTAGGGCCCGACCGGTGGGTAGGCGTAGCCGGGCGCCGAGGCGGACGGCGGAGTCCCGTAGCCCTCCGGGGGCGGGGCTCCGTACGAAGGCGCCCCGTACGAAGGGGCCGCGTACGAAGGCGTCCCGTACGAAGGCGCTGCGTCGGGGGCGGCGCCGCCGTCCGGGGGCGGGGGCGGGGGCGGCGAGGGAGGCCCGGAGTGCCGGTCCGACCCGCCGGCAGCGTCGTGGCCGGTCGGATGTTCGTTCACTGCGTCCCCCTGTCTCCCCCTCGTCCGGCCCAGGTGGGTCGGCGATTGATGCCGTCGGCGAACGCTACCGCTGCCGGAGGCCTCCGCGGGCGCATTCCCGCCGTCAGAACCGGGCCTGGACCGCCTGGCCGTGCGCGGGCAGGTCCTCGGCGTGAGCGAGGGTGACCACGTGGCCGGCGACGTCGGCGAGCGCCTGCCGGTCGTACCGGACGACGTGGATGCCCCGCAGGAACGACTGCACCGACAGGCCGCTGGAGTGGCACGCGCACCCGCCGGTGGGCAGCACGTGGTTGGACCCCGCGCAGTAGTCACCGAGGCTGACCGGCGCCCACGGCCCCACGAAGATCGCACCGGCGTTCGTCACCCGGGCGGCGACGGCGTCGGCGTCGCGGGTCTGGATCTCCAGGTGCTCGGCCGCGTAGGCGTCCACCACCTGCAGGCCTGCCTCCACGTCGTCCACCAGGACGATGCCCGACTGCGGCCCGGCCAGGGCCGTGGTGATCCGTTCGACGTGCTTGGTGGCCGCGACCTGGCGGGCCAGTTCGGCCTCCACCGCGGCCGCCAGGTGCTCGGAGTCGGTGACCAGGACGGCGGCCGCCATCGGGTCGTGCTCGGCCTGGCTGATCAGGTCCGCGGCGACGTGCACAGGGTCGGCTGTGTCGTCCGCGAGGATGGCGATCTCCGTCGGACCGGCCTCCGAGTCGATCCCGATCACGCCCTTGAGCAGGCGCTTCGCGGCGGCGACCCAGATGTTGCCCGGCCCGGTGACCAGGTCGACCGGCTCGCAGACCAGCCGACCGTCGGCGTCCGCGGCACCGTAGGCGAACATCGCCACCGCCTGGGCGCCCCCCACCGCGTACACCTCGTCGACCCCGAGGAGCGCGCACGCGGCGAGGATCGTCGGGTTCGGCAGACCGTCGAAGTCCGCCGGGTTGTCGCGCTGCGGTGGGGAGGTGACCGCGATCGACGCGACCCCCGCCTCCTGGGCGGGGACGACGTTCATCACCACGCTGCTCGGGTAGACCGCCAGGCCGCCGGGAACGTAGAGGCCGACCCGTCCCACCGGAAGCCACCGCTCGGTGACCGTTCCGCCGTCCACCACCACCGTCGTGTGATCGGAGCGTCGCTGCTCGGCGTGCACCAGCCGGGCGCGGCGGATCGCCTCCTCCAAGGCCGCGCGGACGGCGCCGTCCAACTGCTCGAGGGCAGCACCGAGCGCCTCCGCCGGCACCCGGATCGAGGCCGGGCGCACCCCGTCGAACCGCTCCCCGAGCGCGAGCAGGGCCTCGACACCGCCCTGTCTGACCTCGGCCACGATCGGCCGGACCTGCTCGACCGCGTGCTCCACGTCCAGCGCCGCCCGGGGCACCACCCCACGCAGGGCTCGCGAGCGCAGAGGCCGTCCTCGAAGGTCCAGTCGGCGGATCACTCCCCGATTCTAGTCCGGGCGGCGCCGGCGGGACCGGTCCGCGCGCCCGGCACACCCGAACCAGAGGGTGTGCCACCGCGCGGCCCACGGCCCGCATCGGGCTGGCCCTGCCAGCACGCCAGTCCCTATGGTGTGTCCAGCAGATCGCCCGTGCGCCCCGATCGCGGCGAGTCACACCGGCAGGCCTACCGGTGCGTGGCGACCGGGCCGGCCTACGGCCGGTGCCGGCGGTCAGCCCGTGCTCGGGGGCGGCGTGACGGACCACGCGGTGGCTTCGCACCCGGGGACGACGGACCACCCTCAGGGGGTTGCCTGCCGTGATCGAGCTCGACCTGGATTCGTCACTGCCGCTGTTCGAACGGCTCCGCGCCGGGATCGCCGCCCGGATCCGGGACGGCCGGCTGCCCGCGGGAACCCGCCTCCCGCCGGTACGACGGCTCGCCCAGGACCTGGCACTCGCCCCGAACACCGTCGCCCGGGCGTACCGGGAGCTGGAGATCGCCGGGCTGGTCACCACGGCCGGCCGACGAGGCACGCTGGTGGCGGCGTCCGGGGACGTCGTGGCCCAGGAGGCCGCCGCCGCCGCCGCGGCCTACGCGGACGTCGTCCACCGCCTCGGGGTGGATCTCCCCGAGGCCCTGGCCCTGGCCCGGGCCGCCGTCGAGGCGCTTCCGTACCCCACCCCGGCGTGACACCGCCGGGGTGGGGCGTGACCGACAGGGCCGTGGACGAGAACGCCGCGTGGTCAGCAGGTGAGCTGGAGCGCCCGTCGTGGTCCTGGATCGCCACCGCGTCGGTCGCGCTCGAGCCCCTCCGGCACCATAGCCTTACCCTGTGGGTGCGAGACTGCCGATCTTTCCGCTGACCACCGTCCTGGTGCCCGGACTCGTGCTGCCGCTCCACATCTTCGAGCCGCGCTACCGCGAGCTGATCCAGCGCCTGATGGCACTGCCCGAGGGCGCCGCCCGGCAGTTCGGGGTCATCGCCGTGCGAACCGGGGCGCAGAACGGCGACCGGCCCGGCGACCTGCACACCGTGGGGTGCACGGCGGAGCTGCGCGAGGTCACGCCCTACGCGGACGGCCGGTTCGACATCGTCAGCGTCGGCGAAACCCGGTTCCGGCTGACCGGCATCGACACCGAGGCGGGCACCCCGTACCACACCGGGATCGTCGAGTTCCTGCCGGAGACCGACGGGGACGGTGACCTGGAGCGGCTCGCCGCGCGCGTCACCCACCTGTTCGCCGAGTACCGCCGCACGCTGGGGGTCGAGGTGACCCCGCTGCCCGACGACCCGCAGGTGGTGTCGTACCTCGTCGCCGCCGCAGTCGTGCTCCACCTGCCGCAGCGCCAGGCCCTGCTGGAGCAGCCGACGACGAGCGATCGGCTCCGGGCGGAGCGAGAGCTGCTGCGGCGCGAGGTCGCCCTGGTCCGCGCGTTCCGCTCCCTCCCCGCGGTGGAGCTGATGAAGGGCCCGGTGAACGCGAACTGAGCAGGCAGCCCGGCAGGGACGGCACCGCGGGCACCCCGGCGACCGCGTTGCTGCGCGCGCAGGGGGTGCCGCACACCGTCCGCGCCTACGAGCACGATCCCCGCGGGCATCAGCGCGGTCTGTCGTACGGCATGGAGGCCGCCCTAGCCCTCGGGGTCGACCCGAGCCAGGTGTTCAAGACCCTCGTGGCGGACGTCGACGGCACCCTCACCGTCGCCGTCGTCCCGGTCGCCGGCTCCCTGGACCTCAACGCCCTGGCCACCGCGGTGGGGGGAAAGCGAGCGGTACTCGCGCAGCCGGCCGCCGCCGAGCGGGCTACCGGGTACGTGGTCGGCGGGATCAGCCCGCTCGGCCAGCGCCGGGCCCTGCGCACCGTGGTCGACGCCTCCGTGCTGGACGTGCCGACCGTGCTGGTGAGTGCGGGACGCCGGGGTGTGGACGTCGAGCTGGCGTCCGCCGACCTGGTCCGGCTGACAGGCGCGACGACCGCACCGATCGCCCGCCGCTGACCGCGCCGGCAGTACCCCTCGGTCCGGTGCACCGGCACGGACCGCAGCGACCGGATCGACACCGCCAGGGCGCCGGACGGACGATCCGCCGGCACAGCTCAGTCCGCACCCTCCGGGTGCACCAGGACGAGGGCCAGGGTGACCAGTGCCGTGGTCAGGCCGCAGGCGAGCGGCCAGAGGATCAGGACCCCGGTCGCGGCCAGCACGGGGGCCCCCGCGAGACGCCCCACCCCCCATGCCAGCAGGGACGCCGGCACCGACCCGACGAGCCGCACGACCGCCCCGGCCACCGGGTGCCGCCCCGGTCGGACCAGGCCGGCGCCTGCCACCCCGAGGCCGGCGATCAGGCCCAGCCCGGCGAAGGTGACCTCTGGGCTGATCCGGTCCTCGACGCCGTCGGACCAGCCCGCGACCGCCGGGGCCAGTGCCGCCCACAGCAGGCCGACCGCCACGGCGAGGAGCAGCAGCACCCCCAGCCCGGCCGCCACCGTCCGCACGGTCCCGCCGCCCGTCGCGAGCCACGACCTGGGCCCGGTCACACCAGACAACTCGGCCCCAGCAGGGCCTTGAGATCGCCGAAGAGCGCCGGGGACGGCGTCACCCGCAGTCCGTCGTCGAGCCGCATCACCGTCATCCGCCCCGCCTGGGTCAGCCTCAGGTGCACCTCGGTCGGGCCGGGATGGGTGGACAGCACGTCCTTGAGGCGCTCGACGACGGGGTGGGTGCACCGGGCCACGGGCATCGAGACCACGACCGGGCCCCGCTCGCCCTCGTCGAGGTCGGGCAGGGACAACTCCGTCGCGTAGATCGTGGGGACGTCGTCGCGCCGGTTGACCCGGCCCTTCACCACCACCACGACGTCCTCGGCGAGCACGTGCGAAACGGTGTCGTAGGTCTGCGGGAAGAACAGTACCTCGATCGCCCCGCCGAGATCCTCGAGGGTGGCGATCGCCCACTGCTTGCCCTGCTTGGTCATCTTGCGTTGCAGCGTGGTGATCAGACCCGCGATCGTGACGGTCGCGCCGTCGGGCCGGCCCTCGTCGCCGGTGAGGGTCGCGATCGAGCAGTCGGCCGCCCGGGACAGGATGTGCTCCACCCCGAACAGCGGGTGGTCGGAGACGTACAGGCCGAGCATCTCGCGCTCGGAGGCGAGCAGGGTTTGTTTGTCCCACTCGCCCTCCGGCACCGGCGGGACCACCGACAGAGTCGGGCCGAGATCGTCGTCCAGGCCGCCGAACAGCGAGTCCTGGCCCTGGTCGGCCTTGCGCTTGTCACCGACGACCGCGTCGACGGCGGCCTCGTGGACGGCGACCAGCCCCCGCCGGCTGTGCCCCAGCGAGTCGAAGGCACCGGCTTTGATCAGCGACTCGATGGTGCGCTTGTTGCAGACGACGGCAGGCACCTTGCGCAGGAAGTCCTCGAAGGAGCTGTACCGCCCCCGCTGCTCCCGGCTGGCCACGATCGCGTCGACGACGTTGGCGCCCACGTTGCGGATGGCGGTGAGGCCGAACCGGATGTCCTCGCCGACCGGGGTGAAGTTGGCGGCCGAGGAGTTCACGTCGGGCGGGAGCACCCGGATGCCCATCCGACGGCACTCGTTCAGGTAGAGCGCCGACTTGTCCTTGTCGTCGCGGACGCTGGTGAGCAGGGCGGCCATGTACTCGGCCTTGTAGTTGGCCTTCAGGTAGGCCGTCCAGTACGAGACCAGGCCGTACCCGGCGGTGTGGGCCTTGTTGAAGGCGTAGTCGGAGAAGGGCAGCAGGATGTCCCACAGCGTCTTGATGGCCTCGTCGCCGTAGCCGTTCGCCGTCATCCCCGCGCTGAAGCCCTCGAACTCCTTGTCGAGGATCTCACGCTTCTTCTTGCCCATCGCCCGGCGCAGCAGGTCGGCCTTGCCCAGGCTGTACCCCGCCACCTTCTGGGCGATGGCCATCACCTGCTCCTGGTACACGATCAGGCCGTACGTCGTGTCGAGGATCTCGGCCAGAGGCTCGGCCAGCTCCGGGTGGATCGGCGTGATCTCCTGCTGGCCGTTCTTGCGCAGTGCGTAGTTGGTGTGCGAGCCGGCACCCATCGGGCCGGGCCGGTAGAGCGCGAGGACGGCGGAGATGTCCTCGAAGTGGTCGGGGCGCATCAGGCGCAGCAGCGAGCGCATCGGCCCGCCGTCCAGCTGGAAGACCCCCAACGTGTCGCCGCGGGCCAGCAACTCGTACGTGGCGGGGTCGTCGAGGGTCTTCGAGATGGCGTCGAGGTCGAGCGGCTCCTTGCCGTTGGCGACGATGTTCTGCAGCGCGTCGTCGATGACCGTCAGGTTGCGCAGGCCCAGAAAGTCCATCTTGAGCAGTCCGAGCGTCTCGCAGGTCGGGTAGTCGAACTGCGTGATGATCGCGCCGTCCTGCTCGCGGCGCATGATCGGGATGTGTTCGATCAGCGGCTCGCTGGACATGATGACGCCGGCCGCGTGCACCCCCCACTGCCGCTTCAGACCCTCCAGCCCGAGCGCGGTCTCGACCACCTTCTGCGCGTCGGCGTCCTGCGCGTGCAACTCGCGGAACTCCTGCGCCTCGCCGTACCGCGGGTGGTTCGGGTCGAAGATCCCGGTCAACGGGATGTCCTTGCCCATCACCGCCGGCGGCATGGCCTTGGTCAGCCGCTCCCCCATCGAGAACGGGTAACCCAGCACCCGGGAGGCGTCCTTGAGGGCCTGCTTCGCCTTGATCGTGCCGTAGGTGACGATCTGGGCGACCCGCTCCTCACCGTACTTCTCGGTGACATACTTGATCACCTCACCGCGCCGGCGCTCGTCGAAGTCGACGTCGACGTCCGGCATGGAGACCCGCTCGGGGTTGAGGAACCGCTCGAAGATCAGCCCGTGCGGCAACGGGTCGAGGTCGGTGATCCCGGTCGCGTACGCCGCCAGCGACCCGGCGGCGGACCCCCGGCCCGGGCCGACCCGGATGCCCTGGGACTTGGCCCAGTTGATGAAGTCCGCGACGACGAGGAAGTACCCGGGGAACCCCATCTGGCAGATGACGTCGACCTCGTAGTCCGCCTGCTTGCGCACCTCCTCCGGGATGCCGTCGGGGTACCGGCGGTGCAGACCGCGCTCGACCTCCTGGACGAACCACGACTGCTCGGTCTCGCCCTCGGGGACCGGGAAGCGCGGCATCAGGTTCGCACCCTCGGTGAACTCGACGTTGCACCGCTGGGCGATCAACAGCGTGTTGTCGCACGCGTCGGGCAGCTCGCGCCAGGTGTGTCGCATCTCTGCCGGGCTCTTCAGGTAGAAGTCGTCGGCGTCGAACTTGAAGCGCTTCGGATCGGCCAGGGTCGAGCCGGACTGCACGCACAGCAGGACGGCGTGCGCCTGCGCGTCGTCGGCGCGGGTGTAGTGCAGGTCGTTCGTGGCGACGAGCGGCAGCCCGAGATCCTTCGCGAGCTCCAGCAGGTCTTTCTGGACCTGGCGCTCGATGTCGAGCCCGTGGTCCATCAGCTCGCAGAAGAAGTTGTCCTTTCCGAAGATGTCGCGGAACTCGGCCGCGGCCTCCCGCGCCTGGCTGTACTGGCCCAGGCGCAGCCGGGTCTGCACCTCCCCGGACGGGCAGCCGGTCGTCGCGATGATCCCCGAGCCGTACGTGGTGAGCAGGTCGCGGTCCATCCGGGGCTTGAAGTAGTAGCCCTCGAGGCTGGCGAGCGAACCCATCGTGAAGAGGTTGCGCATCCCCTCCGAGGTCTCCGCCCACATCGTCATGTGGGTGTAGGCGCCGCTGCCGGAGACGTCGTCGCGGGACCCGTCGCCCCACCGCACCCGGGTCTTGTCGAACCGGCTGGTGCCCGGCGTCAGGTACGCCTCCAGCCCGATGATCGGCTTGACCCCGTGCTTGACCCCCTTCTTCCAGAACTCGTAAGCGCCGAAGAGCGAGCCGTGGTCGGTCGTGGCGACCGCCGGCATACCCATCTTCGCCGCTTCGACGAACAAGTCGTCGATCTTCGCGGCGCCGTCGAGCATCGAGTACTCCGTGTGGTTGTGCAGGTGCACGAAGTTCTCGGCAGACGACCCGGACGCCACAGAGCGCCTCCTCGGTTCACGGCGGACGGCGGTCGCGCTGCGTCCGGGGGAAGTCCGGCGGACGGCGGGTGCCCCGACAGCAGCGACGGGGCCCGCCGTCCGAGCCGGACGGCCGCGCGCAACGCCAGTGTAGGTGGGGGCACCGACAATCCGGTCGGAGCACGGCGCAACCCAGCCGGGAGCGGCGTGTCGCCGTCCCCCGGGCCGCCCGGTACCGCTGGTCCCACGGAACCGACCCGGGTCGGGGCTCGTCGGACCACCGCACAGTACGATCGCGCTGCCGTCCCGCGCCGGGGGAGGGTCTGGCGGACACGAGGAGGAGAGATGGGTCTGGTCGACAAGATCCGCGGGGAGTTCGTCGACATCGTCGAGTGGCTCGACGACACCCGCGACACGATCGTGTGGCGGTTCCCTCGGTACGACAACGAGATCAAGATGGGCGCCAAGCTCGTCGTCCGGGAATCCCAGACCGCGGTGTTCGTCAACGAGGGTCAGATCGCCGACGCGTTCACGCCCGGTACGTACACCCTGCAGACGCAGAACATGCCGATCCTGTCCACGCTCAAGGGCTGGAAGTACGGTTTCAACTCGCCGTTCAAGGCGGAGGTCTACTTCGTCAACACCCGGCAGTTCACCGACATGAAGTGGGGCACCCAGAACCCGATCATGATGCGTGACCCGGAGTTCGGCGTCGTCCGGGTGCGAGCCTTCGGTGCCTACGCCGCCCGCGTGGTCGACGCCCAGAAGCTGCTCCGGGAGCTCGTCGGCACGGATCCGCAGTTCCGCACCGAGGAGGTGCAGGAGTACCTGCGCCAGATGATCATCAGTCATCTCGGGCCGGCGTTGGCGACGTCCGGGGTCTCGGTCCTGGACATGGCCGCCAACCAGGGCGCCATCGGCAGCCGGATCGCCGGGATCCTCAGTGAGGACCTGGCCAACGTGGGCCTGACCGTCCCGGCGTTCTTCGTCGAGAACATCTCGATGCCCCCCGAGGTGGAGGCGGCTCTCGACAAGCGCACCCAGCTCGGCATCCTCGGCGGCAACCTCGGCCAGTACACCCAGCTGCAGGCCGCCAACGCGATCGAGGACGCCGCCCGCAACCCCGGTGCCGGCGCCGGCGCCGGGATCGGGCTCGGGATGGGGATGGCCGTGGGCCAGCAACTGGCCAACCAGTTCAACCAGCCGGCGCAGCAGGGGGCCCCCGGCGCTCCGGTGGCGGGCGGGCCGCCGCCGCTGCCGCAACCCGCGGCGTGGTACCTCGGGGTGAACGGGCAGCAGCAGGGCCCGCTCGACGAGGCCGGCCTGACCGGGGCGGCCCAGGCGGGCACGCTGACCCCGGCGACCCTGGTCTGGAAGAGCGGGATGGCCGCCTGGGCGCCGGCCGGCCAGGTCCCGGAGCTGGCCGGGGTCCTCGCCTCGGTGCCGCCCCCGCTCCCGCCGTCCTGACCGTCGCGGCACCGAGGAGAGTGATGAACGACCAGTCCTCGACCGTCCCGGACACCCCGCACCAGGAGGTCCCGACGAGCCCGCCCACCCCCGGGGCTGCGGCGAACCCCCTGCAGTATCCCTGTGCCAGCTGCGGCGCCCGGGTGGAGTACGCGCCCGGGACGACGACCCTGAAGTGCCCGTACTGCGGCTTCACCCAGGACATCGCGGCGACCGGTGCGGCCGTCACCGAGCACGACTACGCCGCCTGGGCGGCGCTCCCGGTCAAGCCGCGGGCCAGGCTCGGCCAGTACCTGCTGCAGTGCCGGGAGTGCGGGGCGCAGACGCAGTCCGACGACCTCTCCGGTGCCTGCTCCTTCTGCGGCTCGCCGGTCGTCGTCGAGGTCAGCGCCGACGACCAGATCGCCCCCGAGGGCGTGGTGCCGTTCGCGATCGACCAGCGAGGCGCGCAGGACGCCGTCCGGGCCTGGATCTCCTCCCGCTGGTTCGCGCCCAACCGGCTGAAGAAGGTCGGGGGCAGCGAGAGCATGAAGGGCACCTACCTGCCCTTCTGGACGTACGACGCGCAGACCGAGTCCGACTACGACGGCCGCCGCGGCGAGCACTACTGGGTGGAGGAGACCTACACCGACGACGAGGGCGAGACCCGCACCCGGCAGGTCCAGCGGACGGCGTGGTACCCGGCCTCGGGGCACGTGTCCCGCTTCTTCGACGACGTGGTGGTGCCGGCGTCCGGACACCTGCCGGCGGCCCGGCTGGAGTCGATGGGCCCCTGGGAAACCGCTCAGGCGGTCGCCTACCAGCCCGAGTTCCTGTCCGGCTTCCGCACCCTGCGGTACGACGTGGAGCCCGACGCCGGGCTGGAGCAGGCCAAGCGGGTGATGGCCAGCGACATCGAGGACGACTGCCGCAGGGACATCGGCGGCGACGAGCAGGTGGTCACGTCCGTCGACACCCGCTACGGCGACATCATGTTCAAGCTGCTGCTGATGCCGGTGTGGATCGCGGCGTACCTCTACGGCGGGAAGACCTTCCAGGTGCTCGTCAACGCGCACACCGGCCAGGTCGTCGGCGAGCGGCCGTACTCCTGGATCAAGATCTTCTTCGCGGTACTCGGGGCCCTGATCGTGCTGGCCGTCGTAGCGGCGGTCTGGGCGGCGACGCACCGGCACCGGTGACCGGCGAACCGCTCATCCGAGCTGCGCGGACCAGCGGCGAGAAAGCCGTGGAGCGGCGGCGCCGGCGGTCCCGGCGGCCGCCGCTCCAGAGCCAGGTGATCAGGTGCCGGCCGCCGCACTCACGGTGCCCGCCCGACCGGCGCCCGGCCGGCGGTCCCGCCGGCCATCCGGGGCGCCGGCACCAATTCCTCGGCCGGGACCGCCCGGCTGATCATCCGGGTGGTCAGCCGGCGGGAGAGCCAGCCGGCGCCCACCAGCATGCCTACCAGCAGGAGCGCGATCGCGATCCCCCAACCCCAGATCGCGCCGGTGAGGGCCGGCGGGGCCGGGCGCGGCGGCTTGGCCGACCGGCTCGTCACCGTCAGCTTCACGACGGCCTGCCGGGCGCCGTCCAGGCTGACCCGCGCCTCCCACCCGCCGACCACCGGGGTGTACATCCCGCTCACCCGGTACTGCCCGCCGCCGATCGCGGTGGCCGGCACCTCGGTGGCCGGGATGCCCAGGGCCGGAGCGGCGAAGGACACCGTGACCTGCCGCGCCGCGCCGTCCGGCACGGTGACCAGGTAGTCGGTCAGGCCCGGGGCTGACCCGGACGTCGTCAGGGTCACCGGGGTGTCCCCTGCCGTGGCATGGTGGGTCAACGCCGCTGCCTGCAGGGCCTGGGCCCGGGCCGAGCCCGACAGCATCGGCACGACCATGAGCACGGCGAGGCCGAGCGCCACCTCGGCGGCGACCGCCGACCGGAAGTGCCGGGCGATGCCCCGGATCAGCCGGGGGCCGTCCCCGATCGCCCGGTACGCCTCGACCCTGGGCAGCAGCCAGAACTCGTGGAACGCCCCGAGCGCCAGCAGCGCCCCGAAGAGGAGGAGCTTCACCGCCAGCGCCCGGCCGTAGAGGGTGGTCAGGAACTGGGCGAGACCGCCCACGTGCGACCAGGTGAGCCAGAGCCCGCTGAGCACCAGGGCGAGGACGGACGACATCGCCACCGTCGCGAAGCGGCGGATCGCCGCGGGCCAGAACTGGCGCCGGTCACGCTCGGGGACGACGGTGACCGCGGCGAGCGCGGTGATCCCGACCAGGCCGCCGATCCACAGCGCCGCCCCGAACAGGTGGCCCACCACCAGGACGGTGTTGGTCACGGCCCGGACGTCGGTGGGCGGCTTCGCGGGCACCGCGCGAGCCACCAGTTCCAGCAGGCCGAGGACGAACGCCGCCCGCAGGGCCGGGCCCGCGGCGCCGCCGAGACGGCGGCCGGCGGTCGCGACCGGGAGCAGGACGGCCACCGCGAGGGCGGTCACCACCAGCCGGGCGAGATCGAGATAGCCGCCCAGGTCCGCAGTCAGGGCGGGGAGGACGTCCCCGAAGGCGAAGCCGTCCGTTTTCGGTTGGTAGGCCAGCTGCACGATCGAGGCCGGCAGCAGGACGGCGGCGGCCGCCGCGGCGATCCGGACCAGCCGGGCGTCCGTGGCGGCGAGCGTCCCGCCGCGCTCGATCGGCTCGCCCCCCAACTGGCGGGCGACCGGCCCGGTGACGAGCACACGGAGCGCCGCCACCCCGGTCAGCACCGACACCGCCACCCAGGGCAGCCAGCCGACCGCGACCCGAAGCGGCGGGGGCAGGGTGGAGGTGGCCGGTGGCTGGTGGACCGCGGCGGACGACGCGCCGGCCGGGTCGACGGCGAAGGCGAACGCTCCCTGGGTGCCGCCGCCCAGGCTCCACGCCACGGTGAAGACGCCCTTGCCCAGGGCAGGCAGACCGAACTGAAGCGTCGCCGGGTCGGCGGCGGACCCGGTGAGCGGACCATGGGCCGCCACCGAGTGGTCGGCCCGGTAGACGGTGACCTCCCCAGCGGTGCCCGGAGCGCCGGCGGACGTGTCCGGCAGGTGGAGGGTGAGCTGGTTCGGCCGACGGGCGAGGACGGCACCCGCCGCGGGATCGGTGCGGACGCCGGTCGTTCCCGGCGGGGCGTCGGCACCGTTGGCGGACAGGCCGGCGACGACGCCGGCAGCGGTCAGGCCGAGGACGACGAAGAGGGTCAGCATCGCCGCCCGCCACGCCCGGACCGCCCGCATGCTGGGGGAAGGTGATCTCAACGGGCTCATGCGACTTGAGGTTAGGCTTACCTAAGTAACTGGTCAAGATACCGGTCGTTGAGGAACTCTTGGGAAAGTCACCATAACCTTCCCTGACCCGCGGGCGCCTTGGCGCGCCCACGGCCGGGGTCGCTCACCCGGAGCCCAGCACCTTCAGGGCGTGCGCCAGGTCGGGCGGGTAAGAGCTGGTGAACTCCACCCACTCGTCGGTTCCCGGGTGGACGAACGACAGCCGGACCGCGTGCAACCATTGCCGGGTGAGCCCCAGCCGGGCCGCCAGGGTCGGGTCGGCGCCGTAGGTCGAGTCCCCGACGCACGGGTGCCGGAGCGCGGCGAAGTGCACCCGGATCTGGTGGGTACGCCCCGTCTCCAGCCGTACGTCGACCAGGCTCGCCGCCGGGAACGCCTCCATGGTGTCGTAGTGGGTGACGCTCGGCTTGCCGCCGGAGACCACCGCCCAGCGGTAGTCGTGGTGCGGGTGCCGGTCG
>DATDMG010000221.1:0-17532 GCA_036518955.1 Kineosporiaceae bacterium
CTATCCGGGCGGCACCGGCGCCGGGCACAACAGTTGGGTGGGCACCGCGCTGGGCGCCCGCGAGTTCGTCGCCGCCGGGACGAGGAACGGCAGCACCCTGCCGTTCGTGTTCGTGATGCCCGAGATGCAGGTCAGCCCGACCTTGGACACCGAGTGCGCCGATCTTCCCGGGCAACCGAAGGTCGGCACGTTCCTCACCGTGGACGTTCGGCAGATGGTGCTCGACACCTTCCGCGTCAGCCCGGACCGGGTGGCCTGGGGCGCCGCCGGGACCTCCTCCGGCGCCTACTGCGCGATGCGCGTGGTCTACAACCACCCCGACCAGTACAGCGCGGTGGCGAGCATCGACGGCTACTTCAGCATCGAAACCCCCCTGCCCGGCACGAACGACCCCACGGTGCGGGCCGGGGATCCAGAGGTGATCGCGACCACCCACCCGCCCGCGGTCTCGGTACTGCTGTGGAGCGGGACGACCGGCCACGACCTGCCCCGGGCGCGGCGCTTCCTCGCCGAGGCACGGCCGCCCACCGACGCCCAGCTGCGCAACCTGCCCGGCGCCCGACACCTCACCACCGACATGGCCCGGATGATCCCGGACGTGTTCACCTACCTCAGCCAACGGCTCGCACCGCCGACCCCGATGGCCGGCTCCCGGCCCTGAGCAGCCATCCCGACCCTAACACTTGCTGGGCTGCGCAAGTGAGATATCTCTCACGTGCCGGCCGGGCGGCGCGCGCAGACCGGAGCGAGACGCGGGATCCGTTCAACTACAGTGCGTCCAGCACACAGCGATGCGATCGGCACCGTGTGCAAGGTGAGCGCGGATCGGGGGACCGCGACAGAACATCCGCGACCTTCGAGATGCTCGGCCGGCCGGCAGGACTGCGGTGGCGAGCCCGCGAACCCAAGGAGTTATGGACCGATGCGTGTGACTAGAGCCAGTGCCGTCGCCGCGGTGGCAGGAACCCTTCTGGCGGCGTCGGGAGTTACGACGGCCGTGGCTGCCACGCAGCCGACCCGCAGCACGTCCGTGGCTGCCTCGACGCACCGGGCGGCCACGGCGGCCACGAGGACGGTCGCGGCGAAACCGACCCTTACGATCTCGGCCCCGGCGACAGTGACGCGCAGGACGGCGTTCACGTTCACCATCACCGGCGTGGCCGCCCTCGGGAAGGTGCGGCTGGGCGGACGGGTCGTTCTCCTGCAGCAACGCCTCTCCCCCAAGGCAGCCTGGACGTCGGTCGCCCGGAAGACCACGGCCGCCAGGACCGGGGTGGTGCGCTTCACCGTGACGCAGAAGGCCTCCAGCGACCGATACCGGCTCGTCCTGCTCACCGCGAACGGCCGGGTCGACGCCACCAGCCGCGTCGTCACCCTTCACCGAGCCTGACCCGTCACCGAGCCTGACCGCCGTCGAGGGACGCGGCCCCGTACATCACCCCGCAGGGTGCGCCCCCGCGGGGTGATGTACGGCGTCCGCGTCCCGTGGCAGACGTGGGTTCACCTCCCACCACCCCCACCAGGTCCAGGCAGGTCAGCGGGCCAACTGGCAGCCAGGGCAGCGACGCTGGCGGCGACGGCGGTCAGCCGCGGGTAGTCCAGGTTCTCGGGCCGGTCGCCGTCACGGTGGTAGTGCGCGTTGCGGAACGGGGCCGTCGTCGTGAGCATCATCGCGGGCACCCCGCGATGCCAGAACGACGAATGATCCGAGCGGTCCAGGTTCAGCAGCCACGGCATCGCGACGGTGGCCGCTCGCCCCCTCCACCCGTCCGGGCGAGGATCCGGCAGCGTCAGGACCGGCAGCGGTGTGCTCAGCGAGCCCGCAGCAGCGGCGAGCATCCGCGCCGCCGGCGCGGTGCTGCCGCGGTGCACGGCCAGGAGGAAGTCCCCCCGGGACTCCCGAGCGCGCACCTGCAGCGCCAGCCGCGGAAAGATCAGGCCCAGGCCGCCCAGCCGCTGGCTGCCCGGGGTGTCCAGGAAGGTGCCCACCGACTCCAGCGCCACCACCAGCTCCAGGCCCGCCACGACGTCGCGCTGCCCGGCCAGCACCCGCGAGCCGATGCAGGCCCGCTCCTCCAAGTCGACCACCGCCAGCCGCACCGGCGGCGCCTGCGCCAGCCCCGCCAGCAGCCGGGCGGCCTCCAGCAGAGCCGCCACCCCCGAGGCGTTGTCATCGGCCCCGGGGCTGCACGCCACCGAATCCAGATGCGCCACCACCAGCACTCGTGAGCGCCGCGCACCACCGGTCCCCGGCACGCCGGATACGCCAGGCGCGGCAGCACCGGGCAGGTCAGCCAGCAGGTTCACGCCGGCCACCCGCCGGAAGACCCGCCATCGCAGCACCCGGCGGCCACCGGCATCGGTGACCCCGAACACCCACCGCCGCTCGAACGGCGCGCGGGTCACCTGCCAGCCCGCTTCCCCCAGCTCACCCGCAACGTACTCCTGCGCCGCCGCCATCTGGCCCGGATGGTGACCCCACCCACGCGGCAGCTCCGCCAGCGCCTCGACGTCGGCCCGCACCCTCGACATGTCGGCCTGACCCTCGAACCACGCCGCACTCGTTTCCGGCCCCCCGGCCGCCCGCAGTCCCCCGAGATCTCCAGCCATCGCCCTCCCGTCACGACTACTCCCCATGAGAGAAGGTCAGCCTGACGCAGACGATCCCCCCGAACAAGATGTCCAGCCCGAACACTCCACGCCCAAGGACGAGAGCCCGCCGCACCGGTCGATCGTCCAGGGACACCCTTCGCGATCGCGGTCAGGCGCGCCCCTTTCGGCAGTCAGGTCGCAGCAAGGAGCACATCCATGCCCGCGGTGGCGACGCTACCGTGGCGGTATGGCGGAGATCCTTCGACTGACGGCAACCCTGGAGCAGCGGGGGCCGGCCGGGGCATTCCTGCTCACCGACGAGCAGGTCGCCGTGCTCGGCGCCGGCAGGAAGACATGTCCGGTGCGGGTCACGGTCAACGGAGCGACACTCGCCCTGAGACTGGCGCGGATGGGCGGCGAGAACATGATCGGCTTGGCTCGCCCGGTCCGGGATCAGGCCGGCCTGGACATCGGGGCGTCGTACGACGTGGAGATCGCTTCCGACGACGTGGAGCGCACCGTCGAGGTTCCCGACGACCTCGCCGCAGCCCTGGTGAGCGACCCGAGCGCCCACGCGGCATTCACGGCGTTGGCGTACTCACACCGCAAGGAGTTCGTTCGCTGGATCAGCTCGGCGAAGAAGGAGGCGACCAGGGCGGATCGGGTCGCCAAGACCGTGGAGATGGTCCGGACCGGCCGCACCCGCTGAGGACCCGGCCTGGCCACGTCTCCTGCCAGACCTCTCGGGCCAGGTCCGGGCGCCCCGCGGCCAGGTGTGTCTCGCCGAGATGGGTGAAGGTCCCCGATCCCAGTCCCGAACGACCAGCCACACTGCAGTCATGGACGCCACTGCGGAGAGCTACACTCCAAAAATTGCACGTGAGGGGTTGCTGCGTCTGGTCGAGCCGGTCGATCGGGTTGAGGGGTGGCCGAAGGCGGGAGGGCGGCGCTGGCCAGCCTCCTGGCCGACTGTGCCGCAGATCTGACCATGGTGAACGTCGACGATGGCTACGGTGCAGCGGGTGCAGCGGGTGCAGCGGGTGCAGCGCTCCGGAGCTTGCGATGACGGATCGGGACCAGCTGGGGGATCATGACCGCCTTGACGCTCTCCGGCGGCACCTTCGTCAGATGGGGCCAGGCGCGATCGCCGTGAGCGGAGGTGTGGACAGCTTGACGCTGGCCGTCGTCGCTCATCGGCTCCATCCGGAACGAACCGAGATATTTCACGCCCTTTCGCCCGCGGTTCCCCCAGAAGCCACCGAGCGGGTCAGCGGCTATGCCTCACGTGAGGACTGGACCCTGCGACTGGTCGATGCGGGCGAGTTCGGTGATGACGACTACCTCCGGAATCCGGTACAGCGCTGCTACTTCTGCAAGCGCCACCTCTACCACTCTATTGCGTCGCACACGCGTCTCCCCATCATGTCCGGGACGAATCTTGATGATCTCGACGACTTTCGCCCCGGGTTGCGGGCCGCCGCGGACCATCGCGTTCTGCACCCCTATGTGGAGGCTGGAATTGGCAAGACCTCGGTCCGCCGTCTGGCGGCCTCGCTAGGGCTGGTCGACATCGCCGAACTGCCAGCACAACCCTGCCTGTCGAGCCGCGTCGAGACAGGAATCCGGATCGACCCGGACTCGCTCAGGAGGGTCAACAGGATCGAACGAGAGCTGACCGCGGCGCTCGGATCACCCGTGATCAGATGCAGGGTCCGCCACGACGGCATCGCCATCGAGCTCGATGGAGCCGTCCTGCGCTCCCTGACCGACACAGATCGCACCGGCATCCGACAGCGGGTGACCGCAGCGTGGCCGGGCCAGTCCGTCGTCATCACGGAGTATCGACGAGGTAGTGCCTTCCTGGGGCCGCCGGTGAAGACGTCCGTCCAGGAGGCTGCAATCACCTCGGGTGATCGCGCACCCGCGGCCGGCGGCCCGCGCGTTACGGCTACCCGGCCGGTGACGCACGTGGAGCAGCCGTGATTGCGTGGGGGATGCCGGTGCGGGAGTCAACGGCGACCTACCGCTGCGCTCGGTCGTGCGGCGCAGTTCCGCGGCACGGCTGCTTGGTTACTCCCTGTCGCGCGTCGGGCTTACAGTGCCGCCACCCAGTGGAGCCGGGTGCCGACGATCACCCGCAGAGTGCCGCGCCCGCTGGGGTGGCCACGCTCGCCCGAGCATCCGCCGCGATGTGGCCGTCCGCGCGTCAGCTTGCGAGGCCGCTTCGTTTGGGTACGTGAGTGCCTGGGTGGGGCGGCTCGAACCCAGGGCTGGCGGTGTCCGGTCCGGGGTTGCGTGGAGCGTACTCGGTTGAGTGGACACAGAGATTAGCTGCCCAATTCCTCGGGAGTTCCAGAAATGGGTTCGACACGCCGTAGCTTCACCCCGAGGAGTACAAGGAACAGGCGGTAGCGTTCGTTCTCGACGGAAACCGTTCCGTCGCCGATGTCGCTTGCACCCGTTCACTGCGTGGGGCCGAGCTGTCGGACGAACCTGCGCTGCCACGGAGTCTCGACCGCCCGGTGGTGGTAGTGCTCACGGACGAACTCGACGGCGTCCCCGGCGTCCAGGCCTTCGATCACAGCGAGGCAGGCCAGGGCGGTCCCGGTCCGGCCCACCCCACCACCACAGGCGAACTCCACCCTGTGGTCGGCGGCGGCCTGCCACGCATCCCGCAGCATCGCGACCGCCTCGGCCGGGGAACTGGGGACCCAGAAGTCGCGCCACTTCACCCACCGGGCCTCCCACCGCTGTTGAGGGGGCGGCGAGGTCACCAGGTAGACGCCGAGCTCCGGTTCGGGGCCGTCCAGCGGCCCGCGGCGCAGGCCACGGCCGCGCACCCGACGGCCGGACGGCAACGTCACCACTCCCGGCGCGCTCTGGTCCCATGCGGTGCTCAACAAACGGATTCCTCCTCGCAAACCTCTCCAGGCGCCTTACGGCTCCTGCGGCAAACAGTGGCACAACTCCGACGACGATCGGCGGCATCAGTAGCCACCGGCCGCCGCCGTTTGTTCGACGAGCGGGCCGTCCTCGGCTGTCGCTGTCCAGGGTTCAGGGTCCTGGACGTCGCTGGCCGCGTCGGCGGAGCCGGGCAGGGCCAGCCTCAGGATGCGCTTCCAGACAGTGCCGTACTGGTGGTGGAACGGGCCGGTGTTGTAGGGCAGCCCATAGCGTTCGCACAGGGCCCGGACTCGTGGCGCGATCTCGGCGTACCGGTTGCTGGGCAGGTCGGGGAACAGGTGATGCTCGATCTGGTGGCTCAGGTTCCCCGACATCAGGTGAAGCAGCGGTCCTCCGTCGATGTTGCACGAGCCGAGGACTTGGCGCACGTACCAGTCGCCGCGGGTCTCGCCGTCCAACTGTTCCTCGGTGAAGACCTCGGCGCCCTCGGGGAAGTGACCGCAGAAGATGATGGCGTGCGCCCACACGTTGCGCACCACGTTGGCGGCGGCATTCCCGGTGAGAGCGGGCAGGAAGCTCGGGCCGGACAGCAGCGGAAAGAGCACGTAGTCCTTGAGGGATTGCCGGCCAGCCTTGCGCAGGATCCCCAGCAGTTCGGAGAACCCCTTCTTCCAGCTCTTCCGCCCACGCAGGATGTTGTCGAACTCCAGGTCGTACAGGGCGACGCCCCACTCGAAGAACGTCGCGAGCAGCAGGTTGTAGGCCGGCTGGACGAGGTAGATCGGGTGCCAGGGTTGCTCGGGGCTCACCCGCAGCAGGGAGTACCCGATGTCACGGTCCCTGCCCAGCACGTTGGTGAAGGTGTGGTGGATGTAGTTGTGCGAGTACTTCCAGGACTCCGCCGGGCTGACCAGATCCCATTCCCAGGTGGTGGAATGGATCTGCGGGTCCCGCATCCAGTCCCACTGGCCGTGCATGATGTTGTGACCCAGCTCCATGCTCGCAAGGATCTTGGCGGTGGAAAGCATGGCGGTGCCGGCCAGCCAGGCCGGCGGCAGCAGCGAGACCAGCAGGGCTGTTCGCCCGCCGGCTTCGAGGCCACGCTGGACGGCGATGACCCGGTGGATGTAGCGGGCGTCGCTCTCGCCGCGCTCGGCGATGATCTCCTCGCGGAGCTGGTCGAGCTCGCGCCCGAGTGCCGCGATGCCGGACTCGGTCAGGTGAATGGTGGTCATGACGCTCCCAGGTCTCGATGGGTCCGGAATGGATCCAGGTATGAATCCGGGCAGCGACCACGCCGCCCGCTGACGTGGTGGCGAATCGGATCACGATGCCGCCCCGGCTACAGGTCGATCTCCACATCGCCCGCGGCCACCGACACGCAGGTCTGGATCAGCTCGCCGGCCTCGCCATGCAGCCGGCCGGTCCGCAGATCACGCACGCGACCGGAGACCAGGGGCGCGAGGCAGCGGTAGCAGATGCCCATCCGGCACCCGCTCGGCATCAGCACCCCCATAGCCTCGCCGACCTCCAGCAGCGGCGTCCCGCCGTCCGCGCGCGCCTGCGCACCGCTGACCGTGAAACGAGCCAGACCCCCACAGCCGGTCATCGTCGGCCGAGGCAGCCGGAAACGCTCCAGGTGCAGCCGGTCGGACACCCCGGCCCGCGCCCAATGGGCCTCGAGGACCTCCAGAAGTCCGGCGGGCCCGCACGCCCAGCTCTGGCGTGCCCGCCAATCCGGGCATCGTCGCCCCAGATCCTCGGGGGTGAGGCGACCGTCCGTGCGGCTGTACTGCTCGTGCAACCTCAGCCGCGGGTACCGCGCGGCCAGCTCCCGCAGCTCCGTCCCGAAGATCACGTCCTGCGGGGTGGGGGCACTGTGCAGGACGACGACGTCGGGCAGGTCGCTGTCGCGACGCCCGGTCGCGGTGCGGTCGGAGTACAGGTGACGAAGCATGGCCATCACGGGGGTTATCCCGCTGCCTGCGGTCCAGAACAGCAGTCCGGCGTCGGCGCCCGCCGTCCCCGGCAGCACGAACTGCCCCTCGGGCGGTCCCAGCTGGACGATCGTCCCCGGCCGGACGGTGCGGACCAGATACTGCGAGACGAAGCCCTCCGGTAGCGCCTTGACCGTGAACGTGATGCGGCCGCCCCGGGGATCTGGAGGCGAGGACATCGAGAAGGTCCGCCAGTGGCGCACCCCCTCGATGTCGACCCCGATCCCGGCATGCTGTCCGGGACGATGCCCGGGCCAGCCCCATCCCGGACGGATGGTCACCGTGGCCGCGTCCGCAGTCTCCGGACGCACTTCCTCCACCCGCCCGCGCAGCTGACTGACCGACCACAGCGGGTTCACCAGGCCCAGGTAGTCATCGACGTGCAGCGGGGTGGTGAACCGGCCGGCCGCGCGGCGCAGGAGCACACCCATGGCGGACCTCGGCACCAGCCCGGACCACCGGCTCACGACCCCGGGCACGCTGGACGCAGCGGACATCCGTCCTCCCGTCTCGCAACAACCTACGCCTACGGAAACGTAGATTTCGGGCGTTGTCCATCCGAGAGGTTGCATCGGCGCCCCGCGCCCCAGTACGTGTGGTACGGGGGTGACGAGCCGCTGTTGGTGTGGTTCGTCTCGACCAGGCGGTCGATCCGGTCGGGGTGAGGAGCCCGGGTCGGTTGTCGGGGTCGGCCGGGTCGGGTCCGACGTCGGTCTTGGCGCGTAGCCGACCGCGTCCGGGCGGACCCTGTGGACGCCGGCTGCGGCGCGTCGGTCGAAGACCTCAGCTGCAGGTAGGCGGGGGTGGTCGGGTGCCACCCGCGATCAGCAAGGTGCTCGGAGCCCTTCCCGCGACGTTCCCCGCCGCCGTCCTGGTGCTCCTGCACGGACGATACGACCCCGGCCATCCCCCTCGGCTCACCCAGATCCTGGCCGCTCGCAGCGCCCTGCCGGTCCACGCCGCCGTCAGCGGCCTGATGCTTCCGCCGCGTGGCGTGATCGTCGCTCCGCCGGGATGCTCGACCACGCTCGACCCGTCCGGCGTGCTGACCGTAGCCCCGACGTCCCCGATTCCGCCACCCGTGCCGACCAGCTCCTGACCAGCCTCGCGGCCGCCCGCGGCTCGCGGGTCGTCGGCCTCGTGCTCACCGGAAGGGGCACCGACGGCTCCCGGGGAGTGCGCGCGATCAAACGCCACGGCGGGAGAGTCCTGGTCCAGGAGCCCGCCCACGCGATCGCGCCCGGGATGCCGACGAGCGCGCTAGCGACCGGATGTGTTGATTTCGTCCTTCCTCTAGAGCACATCGCTCCGGCGCTGATCGCCTTGACGATGGCCCCAGGCGCTGCCGACCTGCTCGCCGTCCCCACCCCGCATTGGACAGCCACCAGCGCCTGACCGGGAAGACGACCACACAGGTGTCGACCGCAAGGCCAGACTTGTCATCCCCGCTCTCCAGCCCCATGAGAGCGCACATCCCGCGTCCTTCCACCGCAGTCGACCAGGGGTGGCGAGCCCCGCCTGCAGATCGCCGTCCTGCCTACGCCGCACGGCTTCCTGCTAACGATCTCCGTCTTGGTCCCGAAGGCCCTCGCGATCACGGGCACCCTGCTGGCGGGTCCTTGCTGCCCGAGTACGGTCGGACGTGGCCCGCAGACGATCCCGCGCTGCCTGATCCCGTGCCGCGGCTGCCACCTCGTCCTGGCTGGCAGCCCGGTGATGCGCATCGATCAGATCGGCACGATCTGCAGCACCACCGTCACGATCACGACCGGCCCAGTCCCGCTCTACCGCGGCACAAGCGCGCTCGTAGGCGGCATCCTCCATCGCGACCACACCGGCCTGTCGATCCCGCTCATCAGCGGTCAGATCACGGGCTCTGGCCACGGCGTCCCGCTGATCCGCCGCCAGGTCACGCGCCTCCGCACCCTTCAAGATCCGAGCGACCTCGGCGCTCCACTCCGCACTGCGCCGATCCCTCCCGTCAGCGATCACGTCGCGGTCGTTCGCTACCCGATCCCGCTCGTCCGCACGTTGATCGCGCTCGTCCGCCGTCCGATCGCTCCCGTCCACGGAGTGCAGCCGCTCCCACCAGCGAGCCTTCGATTCGGCCCTGAGCTGCCGGGGGTTGGGTTCAACGTCGGGGGACTCATCCATCTGCGCTCCCCTGCCGTCCAAGAGTCGTCACCGGTGCCGGGCGCCATTATCGCGCCGATCGCCGAGGTCGTCGCATCGTGACTGGGCACGTCGGCCGGGTGTGGTTGTCGCGGTGACCGGGAATCACCTACAGGTGCCCTACGTCAGCCTGCCGATCAACGTTCGCAGCGTGGCCGCCGCTCGCGGGCTACTGCACGACACGCTCCATCGGCATCGAACGGAGGCCAGTCCCACGAGCGACTCCGTCCCCGCCGTCGCCGCAGACGCCGTCCTGATGCTGTCCGAACTGGTCACCAACGCGGTCCGCCACGCTCGCGCCCTGCTCCTGCTGGAGATCAGCATCCGCGGCACGACGTTGCACGTGGCCGTCATCGACGACGCGCCCAGGCTGTCGCTTCCCGTCCACGAGGAACGCAAGGAGACCGGCGGCAGGGGATTGACGATCGTGGATGCTCTCGCCGACCGCTGGGGATCCACGCCTGGCCCCGGGAGCAAGTCCGTCTGGTTCGAAATCAGTCTGCCTTGACCGGTACACCCTCCCCTTGGGCGAACCCACTCGCCTCCGCTGAGATCACCTCGATAACCGATCGAGCGCAAGGGGTGGCTCTTCCGGGTTCCCCATGAGCAAGAAGTGCCACCTGCCGCATGAGCTGCGATAGAGACACCGTCGGCGAGCTTGTACCGGCGCGTCGGCACACGTCCGCACGCATTGATTCCAGCGGGTGAAGCGTGGGCATGTGGCAGCGGCACTACCTGTCGCGGTAGGACGCCGCCCGCCTCTGGCGACGTTCGAATCGCACCAGGACGAGGACGACACGTATGCAGCTCGCCACGGCCACGGCGAGCTGCGTGACCAGCAGGGCACGGTTCCACAGAGGCTGGGTGTTCAACCCGGTCCAGCGCCCTACCGCCACGACGGCACCCACGATCAGGACACCCGGCACCACCGTGGTGAGGAGGGCATAGCCGATCTCGACGATCCGTGCCTCGCGCAGCGCCGGCCCATCGATCTCCATGGGCCAAGTATGAGCGGCGGCCACACGATCAGCGAGAAGAACGCCTCGGGATCGCCACGCAACTCCTCGCGCACGGCGGTGCCGTCCAGCATCCGGGCGGCCGCCACCACGGCCTGCCCTACGTAGCCCGTGCGGGCGAGGGTGACGACGCCCTGGGTCATCGTCACCCGCAGCCGCATCGGCAGGAGCGGCGCAGCTGACGGTCCCGGGTCGTGTGGTGCAGCAGGCTCCGCAGCAGCGTCCGGTCCAGCAGGTCCTTCAACCGGCGCTGCAACTCCTCTGATCGCGGTTGGCGTGCCTGCTGTAGCGCTCGATGTCCACCATCAGGCACAACCTGCGGACGGCCCGCGATTCGGTCATGACCGCCTTCCTCCGTTCATCGACAGGTCACGTCCCACCGCGTCCAGCGGGTCGTCCAGGGTGCGGAGCAGTGCCGCCTGTGACGCCTTCAGCCGAGGGAGGAGTCCGGTCGCCACCAACCAGGCACGGTGCTGCCGGGCCCGGACCGGGTTGTCGTCGCTCCGGGCCGGATCGCCCCGGCCGTCGTCCGGTCGGGCCCGGTCCAGATCGGTCAGCCGTCGCACGGCCCGGTCCAGGACTCGATGGACGCGCACGAGGAGCCCTGACCGCCAGACCTCCTCCGGGCGCGCGCACAGTGCCTCGAAGGCAGCGGGCGTCAGACCGGGCGGGTGAACCCTCGCCTCGACGGTACCGGCGGCGAGCGCGGCGAACTCCGGGGGGAGGAGGCGCTCCAGCTCCAGCCGGGTCCAGGCCCGCCGGGAGGACGGCGCCGACGGCGCGTCGGCCGCACCACCGACGACGATCCTGACCAGCTCCGGGGCGGTCCAGTCCAGCGCCTCGTGCAGCCAGGGACGGAGCGTGGCCAGCGCCTCCTGCAACCGCCGCCCGCCGCTGACGATGTCGGGATGGGCGATGGCGATGGCGACCGCGTGCGCGTCCCGCACCACCTGCTGATGCGCGGGGTCGAGGGCGGCGAGCCCGTCGTCGGGCGGGAGGGCCACCGCCTGGATCAGGTGGGCCGCCCCTGGACCGGAGACGGGGCAGCGGTGGTCGCCGGGGCCGCTGCCGCTGAGGAGGCGGGTGAGCGTGTCGCTCACCGAGCCGGGACCCCCGTCGGCGTCGACGACGGCGAGGCGCAGGCACCGGGTCGGGGCCGCACCCGCCGTCGAGCCGTCCTCCTGGGTCGCCAGCAGCTCGGCCAGCTCGTGGAGCTCGACGCGCGTGGTGCGCGACGCCGCCTCGACCCCGGTGTGCTGACGGGCCCGGGTCAGCAGGTCGAGGTCCTCGGCCCAGCGGGCGACGTGACGCTCGCGCACCCGGATCAGCCCTTGTAGGTGTGCACGAATCGCGCGGGGTGGCCAGGGTGGTCGAAGCTGAGCGCCCACACCGCCGCCGGCCCCGTCGGAGCCGGGCACCAGCAGTCCTTCCGGGGGATCCAGGGGCCGGGCGGAGGAGGGCCGCTCTCGCCGTGCAACCGAGGGATGTTGATGTTGGAGGCGGGCAGTACGTCGTCGAATGGCTTCAGCAGTTTCATCCAGCGGCTTTCGGGGTGCGGCAGCGGAAGCGGGAACAATCCGCGGATCACCTCATCGAGGTGCCACCAGGCCTTGTCCGCGTTGTCGCGGCGAACGGACTGCAGGGCCGCGGTCAGCTGCTCCGAGTAGAGCCCGAGCGTGGGCCCGGTCAGGTCCTCGACGCTCTTGCGGTTGAGGGCGGTGAGAGCGCACCCGAACCCGGGTCCGATCCGGATCCGGGTCATCCACCTCCGCAGGGCGTCCTGCTGGGTGTCGGTCAGCATGTCGGTCAGGTCCTCGTCGAGCGCCGCGCCCCACGCCTCGCGCTCCGCCGGTCCGGGTCCGCGTTCGGCGTCGGACGCCTCCAGCAGTCCCGGGTCGTCCCCCAGGTGTTCGTTGATCATCTGATTCAGGCGCGCCGCGGTCTCGGGTGCCACCCGCCAGCGCAGGTCCGCCCAGCGGCCCAGGATCCACTCCCGGCTCGGCCCCGGCGCCTCGGGTGCCGGGAGCCGCGCGAGGTAGTGACGGATCTCGGGGTCCTGGGACCAGAGCGACTGGACGGCCGCGGTGGCGCTCTCTCCGGTGTCCTGGGGGAAGTTCGCGACGCCGGCGACGTCCTCGGTGTCGCCGCAGTCGTCGTCCATGACGTCGTCGGCGTCCTCGGGCACCGCGGCTCCCCCGGTGTCCTCGGCGGCATCCGTCGCCTCCGGGACCTCGACGAGCCGGGAACCGGAATCGCCGCTCGCCGCGTCAGGGACCGGCGCATCGGCGCCACCACCCTCGTCGGGCGTGTGCCAGGGGCGCGGAACCTGGTCGCCCAGGAGCGTCACCAGCCGGTACCCCAGGGCCGTCCGGTCCCTGTCGAAGCGGCTGAACGGGGCGTCCTCGGGCACCGGCGCCAGGGCGGCCAGCCCGACCAGGAACCTCCCGACGAGCTGGGCGACGTCCTGGGCGCGGGCATCTCGGTCGCGCAGCAGCTGGTCCAGCAGGTGCTCCACGTCGTCGGTGTGCCGGGGCTCGTCCTCGATCATCGTCCGACCTCCTCGGCCATCAGTGCCGACCGTTGAACGGGTCCCACAACACCTCGGTGTTACTGGTGGTCCCGGTCATGGCGACGTGGAGGACCCCGCCCTGGAACATCTCGACCTCCCGCAGGGTCGTCACCGGCAGGTACGGCGGGCGGCCGCGATGCACCGCGAACCGGCCGGAGACGTCGAGCGTGGCCGTGTAGCGGGCGAAGCGGCCCTCTCCGCGGGGCAGGCGCAGCCCCTGGACGGGTTCCTCCCGGCCGTCCGGCAGACACAGCAGGACGCGGATCTGGCCCTCGAGATCCTTCGGCAGGAGCGGGAGCTCCTCGATCCGGCCGGGCTGGGCGGGCCCGGGCAGTCGTGCCGTGTCATGCAGGAACTCGGGGAAGGCCGTGCCGGCGTCGAGCTCCGCGGCGGTCCACGGGCCGAACACCTCGTGCCGTTCCCCGGTGCTCTCGGCGAGCAGGACCACGGTGGCGGGGAACGCGGTGAGCCGACGGCGGTGCGAGTCCCAGCACTCGGGCGGCAGGAGGCGCGCCATGTCCAGGACGGGACGCTGCTCGTCCGCGGTGACCAGGTAGTGGGGCCGTCCCTGGCAGATGTTGAGCGTCGGGTTCAGCGACTCGTCGATCTGCAACTGCACGTGCACCTTGGCACCCGCCGTCCCGGCGGCATCGGTGAACCACAGGCCCGGGTCGGGCACGAAGTCCTCGTCGATGGCCATCCGCTCAAAGTTGTAGCTTCCCCAGGCCTGGGTGACGTTCCGGCGGATCGGGCGGTGCACCTGGAGTCCCGGAACCAGCCGGGGCCAGGTGTGGGAACCGGTCCACTCCTTGCGGGCCGCTCGGGTGCCGTCGGCGTCCACCTCCCGCAGCGGCGTCCCGGCCTCCAGCAGCACGATGGTCTCGCCGAAGGCGCGGACCTGGACGAACTCGCACGGCAGCGCCGCGAACGCGCTGTCGACGTCGAGGTGGAGGACGCTTCGTCCTTGTTCGAGCGCCGGGTCGTCGGGGCCGACCGACAGGTCCTTGGTCGCCGCCGCCCAGCACGCGCCGATGGAGGCGGCCTGCTTGGCGTAGGTCTCCTCGGCGGTGATCGTCGCCGGGTTCCAGTGCAGCGAACGCTCCCCACCGGACAGCCCCAGGGTGATCGCCTCGCGCATCAAGGGCATCAGCGTGGTGCGGCCGGAGAGCAGCACCCGGTCCAGCGGCTCCTTCGGCGTGCCGACGCCGGACTTCTCCAGCAGCCAGCCGGCCAGCTCGACGACGTTGAGCAGCACCGGACGGACCAGGCCCCGGAACTCCGCCATGGGCAGGCGCAGACCGTCCGCGGGCAGCAGGTCGACGAGGCCGTACTGCTTGCGGGACATCAGGGTGGTGAGGAACGCCGCCGCCTCTGCCCGGTCCATCCGCGCGTCGTCCGCGTCGTCCTCGACCGCCATCCGGCCCAGTCGAATCTTCCACTCCTCCGCGCTGGCCCAGAGGATCTCGAAGGGGCGCCGCTCGTCGATGCCGTCCCGGAGCGGGTCGAACCGGGTCGGCAGGACGGCGTGCAGCGCCGCTCGCACCGCAGCCGGCGCCGGGGTCTCGACGTCGTTCTCGGCGACCAGCCGGGACAGAGAGATCAGTTCCCCGTCGCCGAGCGCGAGCTCCTGCCGGACCTCGTTCTCCACCCAGGTGCGGCCGGCGGCGCCACTGGCCTGGCCGCCCTCCGGGGCGTTCAGCATCGCGTCGACGATGAGCGCCTTCAGCCAGTAGTAGACCCGCAGGGAGAGGTAGTTGCCGCCCAGCTGCGGATGCCCGGTGGAGTTGAGAACCCTCGGTTCGACGACGTAGTAGCGCCCCCGCACCTCCGGCGGCAGGCCCCGGGGCCGGCCGTCGGGCCCCGGGGTTACCGCCGGCGCGGGAGGGATGGTCAGCTGCTGGCGGACCAGGGCGATGTCGGTCGTGCCCGCCCCGATGTCGATGACGACGGCGTTCTGCCGCCAGGTGGGCGGGCTCTGCTGGACCTGCCGCGACCGCGCGCGGAGCGCCTCCACCCCGAACTCTGCCCGGTTGCCGCCCAGGTCGCGCATGATGAAGTACAGGGCGGCCGCCACGCCCTCGTCGTACCGGGTCACGACCTGCTTGACGCCCACCGAGTGCCGGACGAGGTTCCGCAGATGTTCCCGCCCCGACGGGGGCAACGTCGTCGGGAAGGTGACGACCACGTGGTCGAGCGTCCAGGGCTTGCCGTCCTCACGGTTCGCCAGGAACGACTCCGTCGCCTCGACGAGCGTGGCGTAGATGTGGGCGATGAGGTCGTCGGTCGTCGCCTCCTTGCCGTCCCGCCCGAACGTGTCGGGCAGGTCGTGCGGCTGCCCGAGGCAGGCCTTGACGTTCCGGATCGCTCCGATAGCGTCGGACGGGATCTCCACGGTGAGCGGGTCGCGGGTCAGGATGCCCACCGCGGTGTCGATCTCGTAGGCTTGGCGGTTCACGTCGAGCTGCACCGGGGCCAGCCCGAACATGGTCAGCGGAGGGATCAGGAACGCCCGGTCGTAGCAGGTCAGCAGCCGGGGTCCCAGCCAGTCCTTCAGGGGGTCCTGCGCCGCCTGCAGCACCTGCTCGAGCTGCCGGCACACGTGGTCCAGCAGGACGTCACGGCCGAGCGCCGAGGCCGGTTGCCGGAGCCGCTCGATCATCCGCCGAATGGTGAGCGCACCGCCGTCGTGGTCGGGCACGCTCTGCGCGAGCCGGCCGAGCGCGCCGTCCCACTCCGCCCGGGCGGCTGCCGGGGGCTCGGCGGTCAGCAGGTCGGCGAGTTCCTGGCGCAGCCGACCGGCCTGCGCCGGGTCGAGGGGTCGCTCCAACCGGCGGCCGATGTCGTAGAGGGTGACCGTCGAGGCCGACGTCCCGAAGTCGATGGCGGCGAGGTCGCGGAACACCTCGTGGGCCCCCGGCGGGCGCACCGGGGCCGGCACACCCAGGCGCTCGGCGTCCGGATCGAGGCGCGGCCGGGGACGGGTGGGCACCGCTCCGTCGATCTCGAAGGTCAGCGTCGCGCGCGCCGTCCCAGCGGCCTGCAGCCTCGCGTCGTCCGTGTACACGTACCGCCAGGTGGCGACGGCGGTGACGGCCTGGTCCGCGGGGAGCGTCGCAGGCCGTTCCACCTGGCAGCCGGACGCGACGACGGTACGGTCGACGGCCTGGAGCGGGGTGGACACCACCTGCGTCAGCGGCCACCGGCTCCGTACTTCGCGACACAGGTCGCCGCCCGCTCCGCCGGCGGCACCGGCGGCCAGGGTCACCTCGCTCAGCCGGACCTCCTGGACGGCGACGTGCGGGCGGCCCGGCTCGGGCATCAGCACGACGTCCGGCAGCACGAACCGCCCAGCGCGGGGGTAGAGCGTGAATCTCCCGCTGCCGCGCGGGTGGACGGTCGGATCGTTGGGTTCAAAGACGAGACTGAGCATCTTCGGCTCTCCACTGGCGCAGCAGTCCGCGCAGGGACGACCGCAGGGACGTCGGGGCGGGGGACTCGGCGGACGGCGGTCCGGTAGGGCCGTCCTCGCCCTGGCTGCCGGACCCGGTGGGCGCGGGCGGGAACATCAGCAGCTCGCGCCCCTGCTCGGGAATGTGGTTGAGGGCCCTCCGGAACTCGGAGGCCATCGCGGTGCGGAACGCGTGCAGGTCGTCGATCAGGGTCGCGGCCACCGCGTCGGCCGCGGCCAGCGCGAGTTCGCGCCGCATCCGCGCCGCGTAGGACTGGTGCCGGGCCTCGTGCTGGAAGGCCTCGCCGGGCGGGTCGGGGATCGCCTCGTGCCAGGGCAGCGCCTGCCCGGGGCGCAGCGGGAAGGTGGCGTCCACATCCTCGGCGAGGAGTTCGCGACGCTTCAGCACCGAGTCGAGGCGGGTGACCGCCCAGTCCAGGCGCAGGAGCATGTCGAACACCTTCCGCTGGCTCGGGCCTCCGGCCCGGGCCGCCCGGAGCCGCTCCAGCCCGTTGTCCAGCGCCTCGGACACCGCCGGATCGGCCAGCAGCAGCCGCACCGGCTGCCCCTGCTCGTCCCGGCGTGCCGTCCACTCCTCGACGGCGCGCCGCAGGCTCGCCCGGCCCGCCACCACCGCCTGGCTGACGGTGGTCCGGTAGGCGCGGCGGAAGGGTTCGGTGGTGTCCCGGTCCTCGGCCGAGCCGTCCGCGTCGTCCAGGTCCTCGGCGAGCTCGGGGATCATCCCGTCCGGGTCCTCGGGCTCCGGGACGTGCTGCGGGACGTACCCGTCGCGGGCCTGCTGGGCGATGCGCCACCACTCCTGCCAGCCGGCCA
>DATDMG010000222.1:0-2187 GCA_036518955.1 Kineosporiaceae bacterium
ACCGACCGAGTTCGAGGCCCTGTACGAGCTGGGCGACCTGATCAGTCTGGTCGCCTGAGACTCAACCAACGAGCCTCCACCGAACCCGGGCCGTTCAATCATGACGGCTCCGCCGCCTAAGCCCAAAGCCGTGTAGTTATGGCGGGCGCGGGGTGGTCAAGGCGCCGCGCTGGGGATGTTGATGGTGATTGTGGTCTTGCGGCTGGGTGCACGGACCCGGCCACGGGCGTTGTTCGCGGCGTAGACCGAGATCGCGCGTTTGACCACGCGCGGGTTGCTGCGGGAACGTCGGGCGGGCAGGAGGTGGTCGAGGACCTGTCGGCCCAGTTCACCGACGAGGTCGATGACAGCGTTCGGGTCGGTGTCGGTGAGCACACCCCGGGCGGCGGTGAGTTGGTCACGGGCGGCGCCCAGCGCGATGGTGAAGCTGCCCCGATCGGGACCGATGTCCGGACGGGCCAGCACGGCGTCGCTGATCGCGATCCGTAGCGCCTGGTAGGTGATCAGCAGCGCGTAGATCTCCTGCGTCACGCCACTGGGGGTGCGGGCGCGTAGCACCCGCCCGCCCAGGATCGTGGACTTGAGTTCGAAGTAGGCCGTCTCGATCTCCCATCGCCGGTGGTAGAGCATCACGATCTCGGCGGGTGGGCAGGCGGGGTCGAGGATCGTGGTGATCAACCGGTAGACCTGGTGACGGCAACCCGAGTCGGTGCTCACGGTGATCGTGGCCGTGATGACCCGGACTTCGACCGGGCCGATGCGCGACACGTAGCTGCCATCGCCCAGGCGGCGACAGACCGGGAGCCGACGTCCGATCTTGACCCGCACCAGCAGGTCGGCGCCGGTGTCGACGATTGCGGTCAGCAAGGCTTGTGCGGCGAAGTTGCGGTCGGCCAGCACGATCATCTTGTGGCGCATCGCGTCGAGCAGGTGATGGGCGTAGCCCAGCTCGCCGACCCGGTCGCTGCCGAACGTCGCGGCCACGATCGTGCGGGTGCCGCATGCCACCAGCGCGAGCAGCCGGATCAGCGGGTAGCCGGTAGCGCCGTTACCGCTTCCGCCGTGGCGGTAGACCTGCAGGTTCGCGGGGCTGTCCGGGCAGCACACCATGGTGCCGTCGATCGCGGTCACCAACCGGCCCCGCCACCACACCCCCGTCTGGGCCAGGCCCGCGGCCGGACCGCGCAGCAGATCGAACAACGCCCGCAGCGGCGCGACCCCGACCCGGCGCCGGGCTTGGGCCAGCGCACCGGCGGTCGGGACCGCCACCGACAGCCCACCGGGCCCGCCGAGTCCGGCGATCATCCGCGCCCACACCTGGCTGTAGCCCAGATCGGCGAACAACCCGGCAGCCAGCAGTAGATAGACCACCACCCGCGAGGGCAGATCCCGTATCCGCCGCTGCCGGGCGCCGGTCTCGGCCAGCACCGCATCAACCATCTCGAAGGGCACGATCCGGGTCAGTTCGCCGATATGACCGGGCGCGAACGCGCCCGCGGCAACGTGTACGACCCGGCTGATGGCACACTCCATGCTCAGCGGAGCTCCTGGTGTCGAGGCTGTCTGGGAGGACGACCTCTCCTACCGGAGCTCCGCTCCCATGATCGGCACGACACGCCGACACCGACATCCTTGACCGCACGACGCAGCGGCTAACTACACGGCTTTGGGCCTAATCCGGCCGCCCGAAGAAGCCGGGCGGCGGCATCGGTGACGGCACGGCAGTGCGGTCGGTGCGGGCCGCCGCGGTGAAGCGGTCGAGGTCGCGCCCGGCCAGCAGGCGCGCGGGGAACGGGTCGCCCGCGGTGCTGCGGCGGAGGTCGTCGACCGGTAGCCGCGCCGAGGACGCCACCAGGACGAGGTTGCCGAACCGGCGCCCGCGCAGCACGTCGGGCGGGGCCACGACGGCGACGTGCCTGAAGGCGTCGCGGGCCGCCGCCACCTGGGTGCTCGCGAACGCGAGCGCGGGGCCGCCGTCGGCGACGTTCGCGGCGTAGGTGCCGCCCGGGGCCAGCGTGCGCGCGACGAGCGCGGCGAACTGCGCCGACGCCAGGTGGGCGGGGGTGCGGGCGCCCGCGAACACGTCGAGGACGACCATGTCGACCGAGCCCGGGGCGGTCGCCGTGAGCGCGGCGCGGGCGTCGGCGACCGTCACGTCGATCCCCATGTCGTCGGCGGGCAGCCGGT
>DATDMG010000223.1:0-2025 GCA_036518955.1 Kineosporiaceae bacterium
AACCGGGAACGCGTGCCCGGAGCGGATCGCCAGCAGGCCGGCGACACCCGCGACGAGCAGCAGCGCACCGACCGCGATCAGGGCCGGCGCGCCCGACGACCCGGTCGGGCCCGCCCAGGTGAACTCGGCGGAGGACGGCGCCGACCGGCCGTCGACGGCGACCACCACCCGCCAGCTCCCGGGTGCCCGAGGCCAGGTCAGCGTGGCCGTGCCGGTGCCGTGAGCCGTCGCGGCCCAGACGTCGACCGCCGCCGGGTCGGGCAGGGTCGCCGCACCGGCCCGGCCGGACACCCGCAGCGAGCCTCCCGGCTCGAGCGCGGTGATCTCGGCGCGGGCGGCGTCGCCGAGGTAGGCCTGGACGTCGTCGGACCGTCCCACGCCGACGAACACCGGGCGGTTCCCGGTCGCGCCGGCGCGGATCGTGAACCGGTTGCCGGAGAGCTCGCTCATCCCCGGGGTCGTCACCACGACCGGCTGGGTGACCGCGGGCAGCCGGCCGACCAGCGTCGAGCCGCCGCCGAAGGCGGAGGTGCGGGCCAGACCGGCCCACAGCACCCCGGCACCCGCGACCGCCACCAGCGCGGCGGCCAGCGGCGGCAGCAGCGACCGCGCGGGCGGCAGCGTGACCCGACGTGCCGCGGCCATCAGGGTCGCCCGAGGGCGGCCTCGAGGCGGTCGAGCTTCCCCTGCAGCTCACCGGTCCGCCCCGGTCGGATGTCAGCCTTGAGCACGAGCGAGACCCGAGCCCCGTGCCGGCCGACCGCCTCCACCGCGCGCCGGACGACGTCCATGCACTCGTCCCACTCCCCCTCGATCTCGGTGAACATCGAGGAGGTACGGTTCGGGAGCCCGGACCCGCGGACGACCCGGACGGCGTCGGCGACCGCCTCAGCCACGGACTCACCCACGCCGGACGGCGCGACGGAGAAGGCGACAATCACGATCCCGAGCGTACCCACGGCCTCTGCCGATCATGCAATCCGGCGTGACCGACCCGGATCCCCCCGCGTCGGGGACCCACGTCACGGGTGCTCGCCTCACCCGGCACGCAGCTCGTCCAGCAGGCGATCGGCGGCGGCGTAGGGATCGGACTCCCCGGCCACGACCCGCTCGGCGAGCTGCTCCATCCGGCGGCCGTCGCGAAGGTCGCCGATGCGCTCCCGGAGGGTCGTCAACGCGATGGTCTCGATCTCTTTGGCGGCCCGGCGCAACCGGCGCCGCTGCAGGGCCCCGCTCGTGACGGACCAGTCGCCGTGCGCACCGATCGCGCCCACCACCTCGTCGATCCCCTCACCCGTCGAGGCGATGCACTTGATCACGGGCGGCCGCCAGTCACCGGCCTCGCGGCGCTCGCCGAGGCTGATCATGTGCCGCAGGTCGCGCAGCGTCGCCTCGGCGCCGTCCCGGTCGGCCTTGTTGACCACGAACACGTCGCCGATCTCGAGGATCCCGGCCTTGGCCGCCTGGACCCCGTCTCCCATCCCCGGGGCGAGCAGGACCACCGTGGTGTCGGCGTGCCCGGCGACCTCGACCTCGCTCTGCCCGACCCCGACCGTCTCGATCAGGACGTCGTCGCAGCCGGCGGCGTCCAGCACCCGCATCGCCTGGGGAGTGGACCAGGAAAGCCCGCCCAGGTGCCCTCGGGAGGCCATCGACCGGATGTAGACGCCGGGATCGAGGGCGTGCTCCTGCATCCGGATCCGGTCGCCGAGCAGGGCACCGCCGGAGAACGGGGACGACGGGTCGACGGCGAGCACCCCGACGCGCCGCCGCTCCGCCCGCAGGGCCCGCACGATCGCCGAGGTCGTGGTCGACTTGCCCACCCCGGGAGACCCGGTGAGCCCGACGACCCTGGCGTGCCCGGTGTGCGGCGCGAGCGCGGCCATCACCTCGCGGAGCACGGGGTGGGCGTCCTCGACGAGGCTCACCAGCCGGGCCACCGCGCGTGGCCGCCCCTGGCGCGCCTGCGCCACCCGGGGGGCCACGTCGACGTGGGGCGGGGCGCCGGCCGCGCGCCCGGTGGGG
>DATDMG010000224.1:0-3438 GCA_036518955.1 Kineosporiaceae bacterium
GATCGACGGGTGACAGTCTCCAGCGCCGGCCTCCCCGTTCGACGCCGGGTCTCCCCCCGGGCGCGTGTCGCTCTGGGGGTCGCGATCCTGACGATCGCTGTCATGGCTGCCGTGGCGGTCCCGCGGGCCGCGGCGGTCCCGCAGTCCCGCGGCAGCGTGCCCTTCATGGCGGGGACGATGATGTCCGGCACCCACATGGGGTGCACTGCCGGGCTGGTCCTGATGGACACCTCGGTATTCGGGGGGATCACCGAGTACCGGCGCAGTGTCCGCTTCATCCTCACCGCGGGGCACTGCGGTCAGGTCGGGGACCGCTTCACCACCATGCCCGAGGGCAACGTGGGCGGTGACGTGGTCTGGAAGTCGGCCACCCATGACCTGTTGCTGATCAGAGTGGAGCCCAGGCTCGACCGCGGGGTGGCCCCCGGGTGCATTCCCGGCAGCGGGACGCTGCCCTGTGTGGCGATCTCCTCGCACTACTACCCGCGCGCGGTCGGCAGGGTATTCACCGGCGGGCCCGGCAACAGCGACAGCGTCGCGGTGGGCGGGACGACACAGTCCGGTGTCTCGATCTGCATCAGCGGCGGCGTCAGCGGCACGATCTGTGGGCACACGAGCATGCCACGGCCCGCGGGCTTCCCCCCCGACCCGCCGGACGCCCAGGACCGCGCCTTCACCTCCGGCCCGTCGACCGTGCCGGCTGACTCCGGCGGCCCGTTGTACTCGTTCAACGGCAACGTCTTCGGCATCCTGCGCGGCGATAATGCCACGATGAGGGCCGGCGGTTCGATAGACATCCTCGGCGCCATCTACACTCCGGTCTCGGTGTTCTTCGCCGAGCGGAGCGGCTATGCGCTCGCTCCGCCGGAGTGATCGCGCCGGTGACCCCTGACCGGGCGTGGGGTGCGGGTGGAGTTCGTCAAGGAGCACCTGGTCTTCTCCGGCGAGGACTCCCCGATGGCCACCCTGATGGTGTCGGTGATGGGTGCGTTCGCCGAGTTCGAGCGTGCCCTGATCCTGGAGCGCCAGCGTGAGGGCATCGCCGCGGCCAAGGCCCGCGGCGTCTACACCGGCTGCAAGCCCTCCCTCGATGCCGCCCGGGCCGCCGAGCTGCGACGCCGCGCGGCCGCGGGGGAGTCCAAGGCCGCCCTGGCCCGCGACTATGGCATCAGCCGGGAACGTCGAATGGAATGTCGATTGGTCATTGATCGGAAGGGAATGTCGTGTCGATTCTTCGCCTCGGTTCTCGTCCTGTGGGCCGCTGGAGCCTGGTTGTCGTGGCTGTGGGCATCGCCGGAGCGGTGGCCGCGGCTCTTGGGGGCGGTTCGGGCGCCGCTCTCGCCGCACAGGGGCCGAATGGGCACACCCATTTTGTTCAGATCTCCAGCCACGGTGCTCCGGGATGGACGGCCGTGATGGCGCTGTATGACAACGCGAACAAGAAGGTCTACTCGTGGGACGCGGGACCGAAATCCGGTGGGAAGGAGACGTGGTGGTACACACCCGGTGAGGGGGCGAGAATCCAACTCGAGATCACAGGAAACACCGGGATCCCTGGGGGCAGCAACGTGGAGCGCACGTACACCGGAAACGATCTCACGGTCGACCACTGCTTCCTGGTCCAGGCAGCAGGACACGTGAAGGACACCGGAGACTCGGCGACCGGCGGGTGCACCCCCCAATGACCGCCTCGAGTGACCGACGCCGTGCGCCCTCGCGGACAACGGCTCGCGGCCATGTAAGGGCTCGCTACTGAATTGCATGGGTTTGCGTAGGACAAGTGGGTAGCGTTGTGGCATGTCGATCATGGTGGCGGAGCAGGAACGGATGGCGGCGCGGCTGGCGGAGATCAGGCCGTTCCTGTACTACAGCTGCGGATCAAGGTGGTTCGGTTGGGGTTGGTTCGGGGATGCGCAGTTGGGCTGGGGGTCGTTCGCCTCTGCGCTGGTAATGGCTGATCTGCGCTTGGGCGCGGTGGTTCTGACGCCAGAGCGTCCAGCGGATCTTGTTCAGGCGGTCGACGGCTGGCTGGAGCCAGGCGCCGAGCAGGGCGACGACGTCGCCGACGGTGCTCAGTAGCCGCCATCGGTTGAGGGGGTCCGGGCAGGTTGTCGGGTGCCGGCCGGGGTCGGTGGACGGCCGTTTCCCCGGTCTGCTCCTTCGTCGACAGAGCTGGTCGGCTGGCTACCGGGACTGGCTGCGGGACTGGCGGTGGCGTGCAGGCGGGCCTTGCGGGTGGCGGCGAAGGCGTGGGCGAACATGCAGACGGCGATGTGGTGGTGGAACGCGGTCCAGGTCCTGACCTGGTGCTGGTCCAGGCCTATCAGGTCCTTGCCCTGCTCATTGCATTCCTCGATCCGCCACCTGATCCCGGCCACGGCGACCATCGCGTTCGTCGCCGTTGCGTGCGGGGCGTGGACCAGGAAGTAGGCCACCTCGGACGGGTCGGCGACGGCGCGGCGGATCATCAGGGTGTGGGTGAACCCCTCGGCGGGCGGCTCGTCGGGCAGGGTGACGGTGAAGAACGCCCAGTCGTAGAACCGTTCGCCCTTGGCACCGTGCCCGCAGGAGCGTCGTTCCCACCGGGTGGCCCGTTCCAGCATGTCACCGGCCTTGGTCACGGCGGCTTGGCCGCCGGTGCCGTGCACCCGCTGCAGGGGCAGGGTCTTCGGCACGGCCATCACGTACCGGCGGGAGTGTTCGGTGGGCCAGTCGCGGACCTCGCGGTACTGGCCGTACCCACCGTCACCGGCGATCCACCCGTACTGCACACCGGCGTCCTCGGCCTCGGCGAACAGCTTCGACCGCCTGGTGCGGCTTGGTCGCGAACACCACGTCCTGCGGCACGCCCGCGGCGCGGCAGCGGGCCGGGTCCTTCGTCCAGCGTTCCGGCAGGTACAGCCGGTGCCCGATGAACGCGTGCCCGCCACGGCCGGCGTAGGCGAGCATCACCACGACCTGGCAGTTCTCGGTCTGGTTGGTCAGCCCGCAGTGCTGCGGGGCGACCCCCACCGACATCCTCCCCTTCTTGATCATTTGGGTGTCGTCGACGATCAGGACCCCGTCCTCGGGGTCTTCCAGGTCGGCCAGCACCAGGTCACGGACCCGGGCCTCCAGCGCGGCCAGATCCCAGGCGCCACGGCACAGGAACGTCTGCATCCGGCCCGGGTGGGTGTGCCCGGCATGCTCGGCCAACGTCCAGCCGTTCTTCTTCCGCAGCGGCGACAGCAGCCCGATCGTCATCGCCTCCAGCAGCAGCCGAGGCTCGGGCCGGGAGAACACCCCCGCCACCTTGTCCACCCACCCCGACAACTCGACCGTCCAGTCCTGGACCTGCTGCGCCACATCATCAATGATCACATGGGCGCCAACACCCGCGGATCACAGCAAATTCCTAGATCCACACACGATTTCCTAGATCCGCAGCTGTAGTACCGG
>DATDMG010000225.1:0-6981 GCA_036518955.1 Kineosporiaceae bacterium
TACGGCGGGCGCGTGGCCGGCGGCTGCCCGGGGAGTCCGGACCGGTCCGCGGGTGGGGTGCGCTCGTCGGTGCTGTGGAGCGCCCCCTCGCCCGGCGCGGCCGGGACCGGCCCTTGTCGCCCGGCGTCGTCCGGGGAGCCGAACATCCGGCTCGACTCGATGCCGTTGAGGGGCGTCGGGACTGGCCGTGGGCCGGCGAGCGGGGTCCCTGCGAGCGCGCTGCCGCGGGTCCGCTTCGGCAGATCACTGGTGTGCGGAGCCTCGAAGCGGGGACCCGAGACGGCCGCCGGCGGAACCGCCGGTGCGGCCGGCGGCAGGCCTGGTGTGGACGGCGATTCCTCCGCCGGTGCGGCCGTCGGCGTCTCGATCGGTGCGGCCGGGGACGGCAGGGCCGGAGCGCCGGGGGCATTCGCGGTCCCGGCCGTCGGCGCAGCCCCTGCGAACCCCTCAGTGGGGGCCGCCGTGCCGTTCCCGAGGCTTGGGGGGGTCTGCGGTCCGGCGCCGGCGCGCGCCTGGGGCGCACCCGCCGGGCCGGTCGCCGGCTGTGCACCCGCCGGGCCGGTCGCCGGCTGCGCGCCGGTCGGGCCGGTGGCCGGCGAGGCCCCAGGGGTGCTGACCGGCGGCACCGGTGGCGTGGTGCCGGTCCTGGGGACGCTCCCGGGCGGTGCTGGCGGGAGACCGGCCCGGGCGGCGGCGACCCCGCCGACGGCCGCGGTGGCCGTGCTGCTCGGGCCAGCGTCACCCGGCGAGGGTGTGCCGAAGGCCTCGAACCCGCTCCGGGCCGCCGCACCCGGCTCGCCCGGACGGTTGGCGAGAGGGTTGCCGGCGAGCGCCGCTCCCGGACGACGCGACGGCAGTCCGCCGGGCGAGCCGTTGGCGGGCCGTGGGGGCAGCGGTGACGCCGGCCCGCCGGACGGTGGCGCGTCGCTGGCGGGGGGAACGAGCGCGGTCGGTCCGGATGCCGCTGCCGGGGCCAGCGGGGCGCCGCCGGGGCCGCCCGGGGTCTCCGGACGGGCACCCGGGATGGTCGGGATCCCCCGCGGGGCGGTGGCAGCCGGGCCGCCAGTCCGGTTGGTGAGCCGAAGGGCGGGGTCGAGCCGCATTCCGCCAGTGGGAGCCGGCGTCCGGCCCGAGTCGGGGCTGCCGGTGAGGGGCTGGCCGGGGACGCGCGGGATGTCGGGCCGCGGGGTGCCGCCCGGACCACCCTGGCCGCTGCCGGGACCGCCCGGACCGCTCTGACCGGGCTGCCCTGGTCGACCTGCGCCGACGACCATCGCGGCCGGGACGTCGACCTCGGCCACCGTGCCGGCGGCGTTGGCGCGCGGCGACAGCCGGACCGAGAACGAACCGCGCTGGGCCAGCCGGGCGACCACGTACAGGCCCATCCGGGACGGGACCTGGGTGTCGATGCTGCCCGGCGTGGCCAGCCGGGCGTTCAGGTCCGCCAGCTCGGACGCCGGAATGCCCACCCCGGAGTCGGTGATCTCCAGGTGCAGGCCGCCGTCCGGGGTGAGCGTCCCGGAGAGCAGGATCGGGCTGGTCGGCGGGGAGTACATCGCCGCGTTGTCGAGGAGTTCGGCCAGCAGGTGGACCAGGCCGCCGGCGATCGGGCCGCTGACGGAGACACCGTTCACCGGTTGCAGCCGGACCCGCTCGTACTGCTCCATCTCGGATGTCGCGGCCCGGAAGACGTCGGCGATCGGCACCGGGGCCGCGCTCCGGGTCCGCAGCGTCGACCCGGCGAGAACCAGCAGGTTGTCGTTGTACCGGCGCATCCGGGCGGCGAGGTGGTCCAGCCGGAAGAGGTTGCGGAGCTGGTCGGGGTCCTCCTCGGTGCTCTCCAGCTCATCGATGATCGCCAACTGCTTCTCGACCATCGACTGGCTGCGCCGGGACATGCTGACGAACGCCTCGTCGAGCGCGTGCCGGAGCCGCACCTGCGCGGTCGCCAGCCGGACGGCCTCCGCGGTGAGGCCGTCCACGGCCTGCGCCACCTCGAGCGTCTCGGGCCCCGCGACGGTGCCTGCCGGCAGCACGGGCGGAAGGGTGATCTGGGCCTCGGAGCCTTCCCGCTCGATCTGACGCACCATCGCCGGCAGCCGGACCGCCGCCGCGTCGACGGCGCCGGCGCGCAGCCGCCGCATCGGGACGGTGATCGTTCGAGTGACAAACGTCACCAGAACCGAGCCCAGCAGCACGCCGAGGACGGCGAGGATGCTCACCACACCGGTGCGGACGAGGCCGTCACGAGCGGTGGTGTTGGCCTGGTCCCGGGTCACGGTGGTGACGGAGTTCACGAACGTGTCGAGGCTGTGGACCCGGTCCCAGGAGGCGGCCGAGAAGGCCTTGGCCTGGTTCTCCGCGGTCTGCTTGTCCCGCGCGGTGGGCGCCGCGCCGGCGCCGGTGGCGGCGAGCAGGGCCAGCGCGTTGCTGCGGAAGTCGTCGAGACGGGCGTCGTCGGTGCGGATGGCCTGGATCTGGACGCGCTGGGCAGGCGTGGCGTGGTTGCTCGCGACGTCCAGCTGGCTGCTCTGGGTGACCTTGAGCTCGAGCAGATTCTGCTGGGTGTTGTTGGAGAGCCGGCCTTCCTCCAGGGCGGTGGTGAGCCGCACCGATTCCTGGGCGGCGGCGTCGCTGGCCAGCGCCAGTGCCTGGATGGTGGACGCCGCGTCGATGGTGGCCGGGTTGGGCGCGCTGCTCGACAGGTCCTTGGTGAGCGCCGACATCAGGCCCAGGACGGAACGGACCTTCTGGACGTACTGCGACTGGATGTAGATCCGGCCGTTGGTCCGGGCGGCACCCCGCCGCACGAAGGCGAGCCGCGACATCTGGTCCGCGAGATCGGTGCGGGCGTTGTTGACGTCCGCCGTCCAGGCCCCGCCGGGCGGGTTGGCCAGGTCGGCGGCGAGATGTTGGTACGCCTGGTCCGTCGCGGTCTGGGAGTCGGTCATCGCGGCCCGCAGCGGGAGCGAGGAGACCTGGTCGCGCCACTGCAGGGTCTTCTGCATCTCGTTGTTCACCGCGCTGGTCAGCTGGTTCGTCAGCAACGCGGCGTTGGCCAGGTCCCGGGCTCGCTGCGCTCCACGCAATGCCGTCACGGACTGTGTCGTGAAGAACACTCCGGCGGCCAGCAGGAGTGCCAACGGTACGGTGACGAGCGCGATCAGCTTGCGCCGGATCGGCCAAGCGGCGAGACCACGACGCGGGGTCACCACCGGAGCGGCAGGCTCGGGCTCCCCTGGGGCGACTGATCCGTGTCGGGGCACCGGTAACCTCCCTGTGGCCGCGGTCGGGCGCGGTGACTGCTCGGACGTCGGTCCTAGGGGTGGGGACTGGACCGAGACGCCTTCGTGACGGTCCACCCCTGGCCGAACGGACCGATGGTGTCAGACCTTGTGTGGCCGAATCTACGACCTCTCCGCCGCTGGGCCCACCCTCGGTGAACTTCCAGGGCGTATTACACCCGTGTGATCTGACGAGCTGGAACATCGACCACTGAGGGTTACCATCAGGAGGGCCCGGCGGCATCCCCTCCGCCGCACACTGGTGACCGGTGGATGCGGGGACTGTCGCCGTTCGGCGTTACCGTGCTCATCGGCGGTCGCGGCGCTGCGCCGTCGTGATCTGCGCCGACGCGGCGTGCACACGCCGTGCCGGTTCGCAGTGATCTGCGGTGTACCGTCACGGACCAGGGCAGATGTCGCAGAGATACGAGAATGAGGACCATCCGCGGTCCAGCGGGAGAGGCGTGACAGTGGCCAACAGCAAGGCCCCCACCGGGCGGCGGCTCGTGATCGTCGAGTCGCCGAACAAGGCCCGGACAATTGCCGGGTACCTGGGCCCGGGCTTCGAGGTCGAGGCCAGCGTCGGCCACATCCGTGACCTCCCGCAACCGAGCGAGTTGCCGGCGGAGATGAAGAAGGGTCCGTTCGGGAAGTTCGCCGTCGACGTCGACAACGGGTTCGAGGCCTACTACGTCGTCGACCCGGACAAGAAGAAGAAGGTCTCCGAGCTCAAGCGTGCCCTGCGCGGCGCCGACGAGCTCTACCTCGCCACTGACGAGGACCGCGAGGGCGAGGCGATCGCCTGGCACCTGCTGCAGGTGCTGGAGCCCAAGGTGCCGGTCCGCCGGATGGTCTTTCACGAGATCACCCGGGAGGCCATCCAGCGTGCCCTGCAGGACACCCGGGACCTGGACTCCCGCTTGGTCGACGCGCAGGAGACGCGCCGTATCCTGGACCGGCTGTACGGCTACGAGGTGTCTCCCGTGCTCTGGCGCAAGGTGCGCAACGGGCTCTCCGCGGGGCGGGTCCAGTCCGTCGCCACCCGGCTGGTCGTGGAGCGGGAGCGCGAGCGGATGGCGTTCCGGGCGGCGTCCTACTGGGACGTCACCGGTTCCTTCGCACCCCGGATGGGGGGCGGCGAGGCCGACGCGGACGGCGCGCCCGCCTTCTCGGCTCGCTTGGTCGGCCTGGACGGCACCCGGGTGGCTACGGGGCGTGACTTCGATGACAGCGGCCGGCTCACCGCCGCCGCGGTCGCGGCGGGCGTCGTCCACCTCGGTCAGGAGGCTGCCGGCGCCCTGGTCACCGCGCTGGACGCCGCCGACGTCACGGTCCGCTCGGTCGAGGAGAAGCCTTACACGCGCCGTCCGGCCGCGCCGTTCACCACGTCGACGCTGCAGCAGGAGGCGAGTCGCAAGCTGCGGTTCTCGTCGCGGCAGACCATGCGCGTGGCCCAGTCGCTGTACGAGAACGGCTACATCACGTACATGCGTACTGACTCCACGCAGCTCTCGGATCAGGCGACCAACGCTGCCCGGCGGCAGGCCGGCCAGCTGTACGGCCCGGAGTACGTGCCCGACCGGCCGCGGATCTACGCGACCAAGACGAAGAATGCCCAGGAGGCGCACGAGGCCATCCGGCCCTCCGGTGACAACTTCCGGACCCCCGCACAGGTGGCGGGCGAGCTGCGCGGTGACGAGTTCCGGCTGTACGAGCTCATCTGGAAGCGCACCGTAGCCTCCCAGATGGCGGACGCCCGGGGCTCGACCGCCACCGTGCGACTCGCCGCCCGGCCGGGGTCGCCCGCGGTGCTGCCCCGCCAGGGCGGCGGCGCGTCGCTGCGCGTCGGCGAGGCGGAGTTCTCGGCCTCCGGCACCGTGATCACGTTCCGCGGCTTCCTGGCGGCGTACGAGGAGGGCCGGGACGTCGAACGGAACGCGGAGTCCGACGACCAGCGCCGGCTGCCGGAGCTGCGGGCGGGCCAGCCACTCGACGTCCGGGCGCTGGCTGCTGACGGGCACCAGACCTCCCCGCCGCCCCGCTACACCGAGGCGAGCCTGATCAAGGCGCTGGAGGAACGGGGTATCGGGCGGCCCTCCACCTACGCGGCCACGATCAGTGTGATCCTCGACCGGGGTTACGTGGTCACCAAGAGCAACGCGTTGGTACCCACCTGGCTGGCGTTCTCGGTGACCCGGTTGCTCGAGGAGCATTTCGGGCGGCTGGTCGACTACGACTTCACCGCGGCCATGGAGGAGGACCTCGACCGGATCGCCGCCGGGCAGGAGGACCGCCGTCGCTGGCTCTCCCGCTTCTACTTCGGCGACTCGGGCAAGGGCGGGGTCGACGGCTCCACCGACGGGCTCAAACCGCTCGTCGACAGCTTGGGTGAGATCGACGCCCGGGACATCAACACGGTTCACCTCGGTGACGGCATCGTGCTGCGGGTCGGTCGTTTCGGGCCCTACCTGGAGGTGCCGCCGGAGAACGGTGGCGAGCTCCGTCGGGCGCCGGTGCCGGACGACGTGGCACCTGACGAGCTGACCCTGGAGAAGGCCCGGGAGCTGCTGGCGGCGCCCAGGGAGAACGAGCGCGTGCTGGGCGTCGACCCCGGCACCGGCCGCGAGATCGTGGTCAAGTCCGGTCGGTTCGGACCGTACGTGACCGAGGTCGTCCCGGACGGTGCGCCGAAGTCCGTGAAGGCGCGCACCGGCAGCCTGTTCAAGAGCATGCAGCCGGAGACCGTGTCGTTGGACGACGCGCTGCGGCTGCTGTCGCTGCCCCGGCTCGTCGGGGTCGACCCCGAGACCGGTGAGGAGATCACCGCTCAGAACGGCCGGTACGGGCCCTACCTGCGCAGGGGCACCGATTCGCGGTCCCTGACGAGCGAGGACCAGATCTTCGGCACCACCCTCGACGAGGCGCTGGCGATCTACGCGCAGCCGAAGGCGCGGGGCCGGGCGGCGGCTGTCCCCCCGTTGCGCGAGCTGGGGCCGGACCCGGTGTCCGGAGGCCAGGTCGTGGTCAAGGACGGCCGGTTCGGGCCCTACGTCACCGACGGGACGACGAACTCTACCCTCCGCAAGGACGACGCCGTCGAGACCATCAGCTTGGAGCGGGCGGCCGAGTTGCTGGCCGAGAAGCGGGCGAAGGGCCCGGCCAAGCGGACGGCGCGCAAGGCGACCGGCCGCAAGGCGGCGGCCGCGGACGGCGCGGCGGCGGCCACCGCGGGCAAGACAGCCGCCAAGGCCGCGACCAAGACCACCAAGACTGCCGCCAAGTCGGCCGCCAAGTCCGCTGCCAAGGCCCCGGCCGCGGCGAAGCAGACGGCCCCGGGCAAGAAGGCGGGGGGCTCCACCAGCGTCGCGAAGAAGGCGACGGTGAAGAAGGCGGTCAAGAAGGTCACCCCCGCGGGAACGTGACGGCCCGGCACGCCGTACCTGGCGATTCGAGGAGCCCGTCGTGCCTGTCGGGGGGCGCAGTTACCCTGACCGGGTGACCAGGCACCTGGGGAGAGCTCGGCGGGCAGGCCCGTCGCAGACGTCCCCGTCGGGAGAGGGCGACGGCACGCCTCGCGGTGACGGCATGCCCGGGGCGGTCGACGGTGCCGCCGCCGGGAGCGCCCACGGCGCCCCCGTGAGTGCCCACGGCGCCCCCGTGAGTGCCCACGGCGCCCCCGTGAGTGCCCACGGCGCCC
>DATDMG010000226.1:0-3413 GCA_036518955.1 Kineosporiaceae bacterium
AGGGCCTCCCGGCGGATGGCCGGCGCCGGATCGTGCGCGGCCCCCTGCGCCGGGATCCGGGCGGTCAGCAGCCCGGCCACCGACAGCAGCAGGGAAGCGGCCGCCAGGCCGCGCACCGATCGATACCTCGTCATCACAACCCCCGACATCTCACGGTCCCCCGACGTCGACGTCGCCCGTACAAGGACGCGTTTCCGGGCCTACAGGTTGCGCCTGGGAACCGCAGGTTCACCTGTTCCCTCCCGGTGGCTCGGCGTCCGGGTGCACGGGCACCCCGCTCACCCGGGGAGGCGGGGTCAGCGCAACGGCCGGACGGCGAGCACGCTCTGCCGCCCCCGCACCCGGGTGAGCACGATCGTCGCCTCGGCGTCGCCGGCGAGGCGGAGCTGGCGCCGCAGCTGCTCGGGCTCCACGGCGGTGCCACGCTTCTTGATCGTAACCCGGCCCACGTTCCGGTCCCGCAACCACGTCCGCAGGGTCTTCAGCTGGAAGGGGAACACCTCCTCGACCACGTACGCGCGCGCCAGCGGCGTCCGGACGGCGCGGTCGGCGGTGAGGTAGGCGATCGAGCGGTCGAGCAACCGCCCGTCGACCGCCACGGCGACCTGGCCGACGAGCCCGGAGCGGATGACGGCGCCGTCCGGCTCGTAGAGCACGCTGCCGACGTCCCCCACGTCCGGGGTGGTGAGTCCGACGTCGGTGACCTCGGCCGGCGCCTCGTCGTTGCCGTCCGGGGGGATCACCAGGGCCGCCCGGCCCACCCCCTCGCGCGCGGCCAGCCCGAACCAGAGGGCGGCCTCGACGACGTCCCCGCCGACCGACACCCACTGGGCCTCCGTCCTCGGAGGCACCAGGTGGTGCGGGATCCCCGGGGCGGTCTTCAGGCCGGCGGCGGGCACCCGCTGGGCGAGGTCCAGCACGAACGACAGCGGTGGCGAACCGGCCTTCGGGTCGAGCAGCCGCTTGCCCGTGGTGGTGCGCCGTGCGGGGTCGAGGAAGACCCCGCCGATCCCGGTCAGGTCCGTCGTGGTGGCGTCCTCGCAGCGGACGACGGCATCCGGCCAGTGCCGCAGGTTCATGGTCGCCACGGCCGCGGTGACGTCGTCCCGTTCGACCGCCACCACCTCGCGGTCGAACGTGGCCAGGGCCATCGAGTCGGACCCGATCCCGCAGCCCAGGTCGGCGACCCGCTGGATGCCGGCCGAGCTGAACCGCTGGGCGTGCCGGGCGGCCACCGAGAGGCGGGTCGCCTGTTCCAGCCCTTCCGGCGTGAACAGCATGCCGGCCGCGAAGGGCCCGAACTTGGTCCGCGCCCGCTGCCGCAGCTTGGCCTGGGTGAGCGCGGCCGCGACGAGCTGGGGCGGATGACCCTCGGCCCGGAGCCGCTCCCCGAGGGTGATCGCGTCGTCCTCGTCGTAGGCGGGGAGGGACTCCAGCAGCGTCCAGCCCTCTGGGGTGAGCAGTGCGGCGATGGCCTCCAGGTCCACGTCCGGCATCCTCGCACGCCGGCCCGGGGCGGCGGCCCGAGCGGCCGCCTCCGGGGCCCGGTGCCCCCCGGAGCTGGCACTCGAGTTGACCGAGTGCTAACGGCGCCCCTAGATTCATGCTTGGCACTCTCCAGGGGGGTGTGCCAGCAGGGAGGGCCCCACCGGCACCCGCGACGACGGCGGTGTCCACCCCACCACAGCCCACGTCACGTATCAGCGACATTCCCGAAGGGGAGGTCAGCAAGTGTCGGTCTCCATCAAGCCGCTCGAGGACCGCATCGTCGTCAAGCCTCTCGACGCCGAGCAGACCACCGCGTCCGGCCTCGTCATTCCCGACACCGCCAAGGAGAAGCCGCAGGAGGGTGAGGTTCTCGCCGTCGGCCCCGGCCGGTTCGAGGAGGGCCAGCGCCTGCCGCTCGACGTCAAGGTCGGCGACACGGTGCTCTACAGCAAGTACGGCGGCACCGAGGTCAAGTACTCCGGCGAGGAGTACCTGATCCTGTCGGCCCGCGACGTGCTCGCCGTCATCGAGAAGTGACCCGGACGCCTCGCCCCTGACCGGGCGGGGCCGGGCCGACGTCCGCCCCGAACGACCGGTGAGCCACCGGTCGGTCGGGGCGGGCGACGTCCCGGTGAAGGTGCGCCACCTCGCTGTCGCCGTCAGAGAAAGAGGACACCACCGCAATGGCCAAGACGCTGGAGTTCGACGACTCCGCGCGGCGCTCGCTCGAGCGCGGCGTGGACGCACTCGCGAACGCCGTGAAAGTGACGCTCGGCCCGAGGGGCCGCAACGTCGTCATCGACAAGAAGTGGGGCGCCCCCACGATCACCAACGACGGCGTGACGATCGCCAAGGAGGTGGAGCTCGAGGACCCGTACGAGAACCTCGGGGCCCAGCTCGCCAAGGAGGTCGCCACCAAGACCAACGACGTCGCCGGCGACGGGACGACGACCGCCACCGTGCTCGCCCAGGCCCTGGTCAAGGAGGGCTTGCGGAACGTGGCCGCCGGGGCGGCGCCGTCCTCGCTCAAGCGCGGCATCGACGCGGCCGTCAGCGCCGTCAACGACCGGCTGCTCGACGTGGCGCGCGAGGTCGAGGGCAAGGAGGAGATCGCGCACGTCGCGACGATCTCCGCGCAGGACCGCACCATCGGCGAGCTGATCGCCGAGGCCTTCGACAAGGTCGGCAAGGACGGCGTGATCACCGTCGAGGAGTCCTCGACGACCGCACTCGAGCTCGACTTCACCGAAGGCATGCAGTTCGACAAGGGCTACATCTCGCCCTACTTCGTCACCGACCCCGAGCGGATGGAGGCGGTCCTCGAGGACGCCTACGTCCTGGTCCACCAGAACAAGATCTCGTCGATCTCGGAGATCCTGCCGCTCCTGGAGAAGGTGCTCAAGGAGAGCAAGCCGCTCTTCATCGTCGCCGAGGACGTGGACGGCGAGGCGCTGTCGACCCTGGTCGTCAACAAGATCCGCGGCACCTTCACCGCGGTCGCGGTCAAGGCCCCCGGCTTCGGCGACCGGCGCAAGGCGATGCTCGGCGACATGGCGACCCTCACCGGCGCCACCGTCGTCTCGCCGGAGGTCGGCCTCAAGCTCGACCAGGTCGGCCTCGAAGTGCTCGGCAAGGCGCGCCGGATCGTGGTCACCAAGGATGACACCACCATCGTCGAGGGGGCCGGGTCCAGCGACGACGTCGCCGGCCGGGTGCAGCAGATCCGGGCCGAGATCGAGCGGACGGACTCCGACTGGGATCGCGAGAAGCTGCAGGAACGGCTCGCCAAGCTCGCCGGCGGCGTCTGCGTGATCAAGGTCGGCGCGCACACCGAGGTGGAGCTGAAGGAGAAGAAGCACCGCATCGAGGACGCCGTCTCCGCGACCCGCGCCGCGATCGAGGAGGGCATCGTCGCCGGTGGCGGC
>DATDMG010000227.1:0-11667 GCA_036518955.1 Kineosporiaceae bacterium
TCCCCTCGAGCGAGGTTTCCCGTGGAACACGACCTCCCCCTGCCCCTCCGAACCGATCCACGACACGCCCGACAGTGAGTGATACCTCACCGAGAGTTTCCAGGCCCACCTCATTCGGGTCCGGCATTGCAGCCCCCACCCCGGTCGCCGTCCGAGCATCATCGCGCTCGAGTTTCACGTGGAACGGAGCCCGCAGCATCCCTGCGACGTTTCACGGGAAACAAGCAGCCACCACACCCTGATCCACGGCACCCCGATCTACGGGCAACCCCCTGGGTCTCGTCTCCCACTCGGTGCCGACTCCACCGAGCGATCGGCACGACGAGCACCCCAGGCGGACCAGTGGCTCGATAGACCACAGCGGCCAGCGCTGACAGCTGATAGAACGCCAATCCGTGGCGCTCGCCGCCGAGGTGCTGGATCCGGGCCAGGGGATGGATTCGGTCATCGTGGTCCAGGCGTGTCGGCCACCGGAGGCGCCACGCCAGGTGATGGCGTCCTCCTCGACGTCAGGCCAACGCTGGAAGGAGTGGAGTTCCAGGGTTCCTTCGAGGTGTTCCTTGAGCTTCCCACCCGGTACCGGCAAAGGTCCGTAGTCCTGCCGGGGCGGTTGGAGGCGTTGACAGGCGAGGCCGTCCGGCCGCGGATCGCTCCGTTGATCGGCGCGTCCCGCCTTGGGGGACGGGTTCGCGCGCGATCAGGATTCGTTCATCCGTGATCACCAGTTCTGCCCGATGAGGGGTCCGTTGCCGCCGCCGCGTGCACCCTGTGCTGGCCGGGTGCGCAGCGCCGCAGAAACGGGAGGCGATCGTTCGGTGCCCGACCGCGCCGGCGCGGATGGTGGTCCGCGTCAGGATCACTCCAGCGAGGGCGCGGGCAGCCCCAACCACGCGCATCACCGGGTCCGCTCCGCCGAGCTGATCGCCCTGTGGAACAAGGCGGCCTGGATTTCCCGGGATTCAACATCCGCCGCTACGGTGCCACGGGAACCTGCTGACCCGGCCGAGAAACCACGCGATGCCACGGATTCGGCCAGGCCAGAGCATTCCGCTGGGGGGTGTGACGGGCCCTCCTGCTCCCGGACCACGTCCAACTCCGCTACGGACTGCTCCACTCACCGCAGCACCACAGGTGGCAGCACCGAAGAGGCCATGCCAGCGACACCCTCGCCATCAGCGACTCCGGCCGCGCCGTCCGAGAGGGCCTCCGTGACCCCTTCCCGACGATCCCCACGTCGACGAACGCGATCCCGCGTCCCCACCCGCGGCCGATCGACGTTCCCGCTTCCGCCCCGGACCTCCCCCTCGGCGGTCCGGAAGCCGGCCGGCGATCACCTCGATCACCGTCGTCGGCTCTGTCAAGACGCCGCCTCCCACCTGCCGTACCTGCCAGCGCTGCGCGCCCAGATTGCGCAGGGCGTCCACAGACGCAGCCAACTCCGCCTCCGCCGTCCGTCCCTTCAACGCCAGCAGCCGACCTGCCGGTTGCAGCAGGGGAAGGCACCATCCGGCCAGAACCGGCAGCGCCGCTACGGCCCTCGCCGTTGCCACCTCGACGAGCAGGTGCCCACGCAGGTCCTCCGCACGTGCCCGGACGACCATCACGTTCGTCAGCCCAAGATCTGCGACCACCTCGTCGAGCCAGCCCACCCGACGCTGCAGCGGCTCCACCAGAGTCACCTCGACGTCCGGGCGCGCGATGGCGATCGCCAGGCCAGGAAGCCCTGCTCCCGAGCCGACGTCGACCATTGTCGACTTCTGGGGAACAAATGCACTGATAGCGACGCAATTCAGGATGTGCCGCTCCCAAAGCCGCGGGATCTCCCGGGGCCCCAGCAGGCCCCGCTCCACCGCGCTGGTCGCGAGGTGGCTCCGGAACATTCGGGCGACGTCGGCACGCTCCCGGAACAAGGCAGTGACGGCGCCCACCGGTTCGTTCGGGGGCGCCGCCTCTGGAGTGGTCATCGTCCTGCTTCCGGCAGGGTTACTGATGAGGGATCGTGACGCATCACGAGCTCGTCGGGTGCACCACCACGCGGCGTCCCGGATCCTCGCCCTCGGACTCGCTCCGCAGCCCGGCCGCCGCCACGACGTCGTGGACGACCTTGCGCTCGAACGCCGACATCGGCTCCAGCCTCACGGCCTGGCCGCTCCGCTGCACGTCCTGGCAAGCGCGCGCCGCCACATCCTCCAACGCTCGCTTGCGGCCCGCCCGGAACCCCGCCACGTCAAGCATGAGCCGGCTGCGCTCCCCGGTCCGTGCCTGCACAGCCAGTCGGGACAGCTCCTGAAGCGCCTCGAGCACTTCACCCCGCGCGCCTACCAAACGCCGTAGCTCTCGGTCGCCGGCGGCCTCCGCCACGATCGCCACGGATGGGCGGCCGTTCTCGACGTCGATGTCGATGTCCCCATCGAGGTCGGTGATGTCGAGAAGTTCCTCCAGATAGTCGGCGGCGACCTCGCCCTCCTCCTCCAGCCGCTTCAGCGACGCGCTGCCGCGCCGGCCCGCACGGGCGGGACGGGTCTCCGGTTCCCCCTCGTCATCGTCATCGTCCTCGTCATCGTCATCGACGTCCTCAGGGACCTGATCACCGAGATCATCAACGCTGTCGTCCACGGTCGTACGGCCGCTGGGGGCCTCGTCCACTGCTACCGAACCGACGCCGGTGGACGGCGTTGCAGCCGCGCCCGCAGCACCTTGCTCCGTCACCTCGGCGGATCCGGCCACGTCAGTCTCAGACACCTGATTCCCTCTCTCGTCGGAACGGGGCCCCGGGGCCCTGACCGGCGGGCGCCGAGGCGCCCCTCACCGGCCCTTGGTCGGTCGCTCGCCCTCGCCGTCGCGGGCCGCGGCGTCGCCGCTGGCCGCCCCTCCGGCGCGCTTCGGGCCGGACGGCGCGGGTCCACGCGACGCCGTCGACCGCTTGCTCTTCGGCTGGCGTTTCGGCTGTTGACGCTGGCCCCCCGCGGCGGCACCATCCGTACGGTCGGAACCCGGCTCGGACAGCAACGAGTCGTCGGCCGCCTCCGGCGACGCCTTCGGCCCACGACCTATCAGGCCCGTCACCACCGCCGCAGCGCCGGATGCTCCGTGCCGGCGGGCCCGGCGCTCCTGCAGTGCCTTCTCCGCGGGGGACCCCGGCGCGGGCATCCGCCGGATCACGTAGAACTGCTGCCCCATCGACCAGATGTTGGTCACGAGCCAGTAGATCAGGACGCCGATGGGGAAGTTCACACCGGACACGGCGAAGATCAACGGAAGGACGTAGAGAAGGATCTTCTGTTGCTGGGCGAAGGGGTTGTCCAGCGCGGACGCCGGCATGTTCTTCATCATCAGCTGCCGCTGGGTGGTGAACGTCGTGGCCGACATCAGCACGATCAAGACGACGGTGAGCACGCGGGTCGCGGTCGTGTTCGCGTGCATGAAGGTGTCGGACAGCGGCGCACCGAAGATGCTCGCGGAGTCGGCCTGCTGCACCAGCTTGGAGTCCAGCGGCCCGATCGTCTGGTGATTCGGGATCCCGTTCAGGACCCGGAAGAGTGCGAAGAAGATCGGAGACTGGAGCAGGATCGGCATGCACGAGGCGAAGGGGTTGGTCCCCGTCTCCTTGTACAGGGCCATCGTCTCCTGCGTCATCGCCTGACGGGAGGCCGTATCGGTCTTCCCCTTGTACTTCTCCTGGATCTTCTTCATCTCGGGCTGGATGAGCTGCATCCCGCGCGAGGCCTTGATCTGCTTCACGAAGAGCGGGATGAGCAGGATCCGGATGACGATCACCAGGCCGACGATCGACAGCCCCCACGTCCAGCCGGATCCCGCCGGCAGGCCCACGGCCGACAACAGCGAGTGGAACGCCACCATGATCCATGCGACGCAGTACTCCAGCGGTCGCAGGATCGCGTCAAAGAACTCGCCCATCAGCTCCTCGCCCGGTCGGGCGACACGCCGCACCGCGGCGCGCTCTCATCGGGGCCGTCCGGACGCGCCGTCCGGCCTGTCGGAGGAACGGGGTCGACCCCGCCCGGGTTCCAGGGATGGCAGCGCGCCAGGCGCCGGGCCGTCAACCAGGCACCACGCACCGCACCGTGCCGACGCACGGCTTCGACACCGTACGCAGAGCAGGAGGGGTAGAACCGGCACGTCTGCCCGTACAGCGGCGACACGAAGAGCTGCCAGCCGCGGAACACTCCGAGCAACAGCGCAGCCGGCACCCGGCTCACCCCGCGCAGGGCCGTGCGCACCAGCAGTCGCAGCGTCTCCAACAACCGCCCTCCGGCCGTCATCGGGACTCCCCGAGCAGCAGAGCCTTGGGCAACGCAGCGTCGAGATCGGCGATCAGCATCGCCCAGTCCGCCGCCGCCGCCGCCGGATTGGCCCGGACGACCACGAGCGCGCCCGCGGGCAGCGCCGCCACTCGACTCGCCATCGCCGCCCGCAACCGCCGCTTGACCCGGTTGCGCACCACTGCGTTACCCACGCTACGGGCCACCACGAAGCCCACCCGCGGGGCCTGGAGGCGTTCCTGGGACCCCGGGGCGCCACCTACGCGGCTCACCCGGGCATGCACGACCAGCGTGCGCCGGCCGGACCTCCGGCCCCGGCGCACCGCAGCCTCGAAGTCACTGCCCCGACGCATCCGATACACCGCGGGGAGCATGGCTGACCGCCCGCCGCGGCGAGCTCAGGCGGACAGCTCTTCGCGACCCTTGCGACGACGCGCAGAAAGAATGGCGCGACCCGCACGGGTCCGCATGCGCAGCCGGAAGCCATGCGTCTTGGCCCGGCGCCGGTTGTTCGGCTGGAAGGTCCGCTTGCTCACCAGAAAACTCCACTGCTCAGGCTGCGAAAGGGGGACACGCAGCGCCGTCCGGGCTCGTGTCGAGCCATGGTCGATGCTACCGGGACGCCGACCTGCCCCCCACCCGTCCTGGGCAGGTGACAACGGCTGCTGTCAAGCTTCCACACGGTACGGCTCGGGCGACCGGAGGGTCAAACCGACCTCCCCGCGGGTCGCTGTCAGGTGGTCTCGTCGGGATGTACGAACGGCCACCTCATGGGACTCTCACGAGGCCGCACTCCACAGCAGGTGACAACAACGAGTAACCTCTGATCACCGAGAGTAGATGGGTCCTTCGGGTCTCCTGCTCAAGACCAACAGGCTAGGGTCCTCAGTGCTGCACTCGGGGACAGGCGACACGCCGGCGCAGGCGAGCGACGGGGTAGCGCCGGTGCCCGGTCCGCCGGAGCAGGGGAGGGCTCGGAGCCGATGCTGACATGCTGCTCCCGGACATGGTCGCGACGTGCCTCTGTTCATGCACAGGCTGTGGATAACCATGTGGACGCGGACCCCACCGCAGCACACTGGAGCTGGGAGGTGTGAGGCGGTGAGTGCAGCGGCGGACGACTTCCCCGACATCTGGCGCCGGGCGCTCGATGCGCTGGAGATCTCCGGCGTCACGCCGCAGCAGCGCGCGTTCGTCCGGCTCGCCCGCCCGGTCGGTCTCCTCGACGGGACGGCACTCCTGGCCGCGCCGAACGACCTCACGAAGGAGGTTCTCGAGCAACGGATGCGGGAGAGCATCATCGAACTGCTCTCCGCGGAGCTCGGCCGCCCCGTCCGCCTCGCCGTCACGGTCGATCCCACCATTGCGACGAGCGCTCCGCCCATGGCGGTGTCCCCGCCCGTCGGCCCGATCGCCGACCCTGGCCGCGACGTCATCGACGTCCGCGGCTACGACCGCGCCGAGCGCCGTGCCCCGTACCCTCCCACCCAGCCGTATCCGCCCACCTCGCCGCCGTTCTCGCCGCCTCCGGCGTACCGGCAGAGCTACCCCGCCGACTACGGTCCGGACTACGCCTCCGGCTACCGGTCCAATGACGGCTACCTTCCGCCCGGCGACGCCGGAGCGCTCGGCGAACCCACGCTCTTCAGCGAGCACCTCGCCGACGAGGCCGACCGCCGGGAGCGCCGCGAGCGACCGGATCGGGTGGACGGCGTTCTCGATGGGCGCTTCGACGACCGGTCCGACCGCCTCGGCGAGTCGGCGTTCGACCGGCAGTACGACGGCGGGGGTGACCTCGCCCGTGCCGGCCAGCCCGCGGACGGCGGCGACCCCGGCCGGGACGGGCTCGGCTCCCGCGTCGCCCACCCGGAGCTGGCCCACCCCGAGCTCGCTCCGGACCGCTCTGCAGCCGATCTGGCCCGGCCGGGCACCGGGCGCGGCGCCTCGCGCCCGTCCGGCTCCGCCGAACCAGCCCGGCTGAACCCGAAGTACACGTTCGAGACGTTCGTCATCGGTGCCAGCAACCGGTTCGCCCACGCCGCTGCGGTCGCAGTCGCCGAGGCGCCGGCCAAGGCGTACAACCCGCTGTTCGTCTACGGCGAGTCCGGCCTGGGCAAGACGCACCTGCTGCACGCGATCGGGCACTACGCGCACAGCCTCTATCCGGGAGTCCGGGTGCGCTACGTGAACTCCGAGGAGTTCACCAACGACTTCATCAACAGCATCCGCGACGACAAGGCCAGCGCGTTCCAGCGTCGCTACCGGGACGTCGACGTGCTGCTGATCGACGACATCCAGTTCCTGCAGGGCAAGGTGCAGACGCAGGAGGAGTTCTTCCACACCTTCAACACCCTGCACAACGCCAACAAGCAAGTCGTGATCACGTCCGACCTACCGCCCAAGCAGCTCGCCGGCTTCGAGGAACGGATGCGGTCCCGGTTCGAGTGGGGGCTGATCACCGACGTCCAGCCGCCAGACCTCGAGACCCGGATCGCGATCCTGCGGAAGAAGGCCATCGGAGAGCGGCTGCAGGTACGCGACGACGTCCTGGAGTACATCGCCAGCAAGATCTCCACCAACATCCGCGAGCTGGAGGGGGCCCTGATCCGGGTCACCGCCTTCGCGAGTCTGAACCGACAACAGGTCGACCTCTCGCTGGCCGAGATCGTGCTCAAGGACCTGATCCCGGCCGACGACACGCCGGAGATCACCACTGCGACGATCATGGCGCAGACGGCGGCCTACTTCGGGCTCACCATCGAGGACCTCTGCGGCTCCTCCCGCTCCCGCGTTCTCGTCAACGCCCGGCAGATCGCGATGTACCTCTGCCGGGAGCTCACCGATCTGTCCCTGCCGAAGATCGGGCAACAGTTCGGCGGCCGGGACCACACCACAGTCATCCACGCGGACCGCAAGATCCGCACCCTGATGGCTGAGCGCCGGTCGATCTACAACCAGGTCACCGAGCTGACGAACCGCATCCGGCAGACCGCGCGCGGCTGATCACGGCTGATCATCTGATCGGCTCACATCGCGCGCCCGGCGGGCTGTCCGGCCCCGAGGAGCTGTCCGGCCCCGAGGACCGGGATCGACCCGGCGTCCTCCTCGTGTGGCGGGGACGCAGCGGGGAGTTACCCACACTATTCACAGGCACCCGTGGATAACCGGCGAGGGACGCCGACCGCTCCACCAGGCACGGCGGCGCCGGGGACGCACCCTCAAACCACTATCAGTGATAGTCCACCACCCATAGTGATGACAGGCTGACATTGACACGCATTCGTGCACAGTGTGGGGACAAGCCTGTGGACAACCCGCTGAGAGCCTCCCTCGGACGACCGCTCGCTCATCCACGACTGGTGGACAACCTGTGGAAAAGCGTGGACAACCGCCGGCCAGCTGTGGACCCACGGCCCCTGCCGGTGCATCCGGTACACAGCTGGTGGGCGGCGTCCGTCTTCCATCCACCGCCCGTCCCCCGGCCGACCTCACGCCGTCCACCGCCCGTCCACCGGGCATCCGCACGACGACCAGGCCAGACGCCGGTTGTCCACAGCATGCACAAGGGTGAAGACGACAAACCTAGAGAGAGACCACCTTGGACCATCCACCCACACTCTGCTTCCCGGCCCTCCCGCTGCGTACGCCAGCAACCCAGCCAGCAGGTCCATCGGTCGATCCAGCCGCCAGGTTCACCCCGACTCCCCGACTCGCGTACTGTCGGGAGGGCAGGCCCGGCCGCCGGGCCGCCGACCGCAGGGCACATCGTCCGCACCCTGACCCCTGACCCCGGTCCGGGACGCCGCCGGCACGACGGGCGGGGTGCTCCCCCAGCCAGACCATCCACACCGAGGGAGAGGCGGAACCCGTGAAGCTCCGGGTCGAACGTGACGTCCTGGCCGAAGCTGTCACCTGGACCGCCCGGGCACTGCCCAGCCGGTCCCCCGTGCCCGTGCTCACCGGCCTCCTCCTGGACGCCGAGGCGGAGGGCGTGCTGCGGCTGTCGAGCTTCGACTACGAGATCTCCGCCCGCATCGAGGCACCGGCCGAGGTTCTCGACGGCGGCACGGTGCTGGTCTCCGGCAAGCTCCTCGCCGACATCTGTCGCTCGCTCCCGGGCCGACCGGTCGACCTCACCACCGACGGGTCCCGGGTGTCGCTGGTCTGCGGCGCGAGCAGGTTCACGCTGCTCACCATGCCGGTCGAGGACTACCCCACCCTGCCGGCCATGCCGGACGGCTCCGGCAGCATCGCCGGCGACGTCTTCAGCCAGGCGGTGGCGCAGGTGAGCGTGGCCGCCAGCCGTGAGGACTCCCCACCCATGCTCGCCGGGGTCCGGATGGAGATCGACGGCAGCGACCTCACCCTCCTGGCCACCGACCGGTACCGGCTCGCGATGCGGACGATCCCGTGGCGACCGGCCGCACCGGACGCGTCCGCGGTCGCCCTTGTCCGCGCCCGCACGTTGTCCGAGGTCTCCAAGACCTTGGGAGCCGGCGGCGACGTGACCCTCGCCCTCTCCAGGTCCGGCGAGAACGGGTTGATCGGCTTCGAGGCCGGCGGGCGGCGGACGACGTCGCTCCTGATGGATGGCGAGTACCCGCGCGTCCGCTCGTTGTTCCCCGCCGAATCCCCCACGTACGCCGTCCTCGAGGTGCAGTCACTGATCGAGGCCGTGCGCCGGGTCAGCCTGGTCGTCGAGCGGCACACCGCCGTCCGGCTCGGCTTCACCGAGGGCGCGCTGACGCTGGAGGGCGGTCAGGGCGAGGACGCGCAGGCCAGCGAGGCGATCGAGGCGACCCTGGTCGGCGAGGAGATCTCGATCGGCTTCAACCCCCAGTACCTGCTCGACGGGCTCGCAGCGCTGGGCACGCCCTTCGTCAGACTGTCCCTCACCGCCTCCAACAAGCCCGCCGTCATCACCGGTCGCGCTGAGCCCGACGGTGCGGACGACGACAGCTACCGCTACCTCCTGATGCCGATGCGACTGTGACTGCTGGATCCGCCCGGCGGCGGTGTCCGGTCGACCCCACCGTCGAGGGGGCCGTCGAGGGGGCCGGCCGACACGCGCCCACACCGCCCGGGTGACCTGCTGATCGTCGCCGGAGATGACACGCTGAGCGCGAGCGTCCCGACCGCGCTACCTGGAGGAGACCGCCGTGCACATCGGACTCATCGGCCTCGGCAAGATGGGCGGCAACATGCGCGCCAGGCTGCGCAGACAGGGCGTCGAGGTCACCGGGTACGACCGCAACCCGGAGATCTCCGACGTGCGGTCGTTGGAGGAACTCATCGCCGCCCTGCCGGTGCCGCGGGCCGTCTGGGTCATGGTCCCGGCCGGCAAGCCCACCTCGGACACCATCACCGAACTGGGCCGGCTGATGTCGCCGGGCGACCTGGTCATCGACGGCGGCAACTCGCGGTTCACCGACGACGCGATCCATGCCGCTGCGCTCGCGGAGCTCCGGATCGGCTACCTCGACTGCGGGGTGTCCGGCGGTATCTGGGGGCTGGAGAACGGGTACGGGCTGATGGTCGGCGGCGACGCCGCGCTCGTCGAGCGCCTGATGCCGGTGTTCGACGCGCTCCGGCCGGAGGGCCCGCGTGAGGAGGGCTTCGTGCACGCCGGTTCGGTAGGCGCCGGTCATTACGCGAAGATGGTGCACAACGGCATCGAGTACGGCCTGATGCAGGCCTACGCCGAGGGGTACGAGCTGCTCTCGGCCAAGGACATCGTCGACGACGTCCATGGCTGCCTCAAGGCCTGGTCCCGGGGCACCGTCGTCCGGTCCTGGCTGCTCGACCTGCTGGTCCGGGCCCTCGAGCTCGACCCCGAGCTGGACGATCTCAAGGGCTACGTCGAGGACTCCGGTGAGGGTCGGTGGACGCTTGACGAGGCGATCGAGAACGCCGTCCCGATGCCCGTGCTGGCGGCAGCCCTGTTCGCCCGGTTCGCCTCTCGACAGGAGGACTCGCCGGCCATGCGCGCCGTGGCCGCCCTGCGCAGCCAGTTCGGTGGACACGCCGTGGCCGGCGCAGGGCGGACCTCGGGTACCGGGTCGGTGCACTGATCGAGTGCACGTCACCCACCTGTCGCTCGCGGACTTCCGCTCCTACCCGGCGCTCGAGCTTGCGTTCGAGCCGGGCGTGACGACCTTGGTGGGGCCGAACGGGCAGGGCAAGACCAATCTCGTCGAGGCACTCGGATACGTGTCGACCCTGGGCAGCCACCGGGTCGCCACCGACGCTCCGCTGATCCGGCTCGGAGCGCAGCGGGCCGCCGTCCGCGTCGCAATCCGGCGGGGTGGGCGCTCGGTGCTGGTCGAGCTGGAGCTCGTCAGCAGTGCCCCGAACCGGGCTCGGGTGAACCGGGCGCCGGCGCGGCCGCGCGACGTCCTGGGACTGCTGCGCTCGGTACTTTTCGCTCCCGAGGACCTGGCCCTGGTGAAGGGCGATCCGGACGGCCGGCGGCGATTCCTGGACGATCTCCTGGTCGCCCGGGCGCCCCGGTTCGCCGGCATCCGCACGGACTACGAGCGGGTGGTGAAGCAGCGGAACGCGCTGCTCAAAGCGATCAAGGCGGGGAAGGGCGACCTGGGCACCCTGGAGGTGTGGGACGACCAGCTCGCCACGATCGGCGCCGAGCTCCTCGCCGGCCGGGTGTACCTGACCCACCTGTTGGCCCCGCACGTCTGCGCCGCCTATGCCGAGCTCGCCGGTGGCACGCTCGAGGCCGGGATCGGCTACCGCAGCACCCTCGGCGACGACATCGGCACCGAACCTCGACCGGCCCGCGAGATGCTCCGCGCGCGGCTGGTGGAGTCGATCGTCCGGCGGCGTGCGGTGGAGCTGGAGCGGGTGGTCACCCTGGTCGGTCCGCACCGCGATGAGTTGACGATCGAGCTGGGCCCGTTCCCGGCGAAGGGCTTCGCCAGCCATGGGGAGTCGTGGTCCCTGGCCCTTGCTCTGCGGCTGGCGTCGTACGAGCTGCTCCGGGCGGACCCGGGTCCGGACGGTGACGGCGAACCGGTCCTGGTCCTGGACGACGTCTTCGCCGAGTTGGACACCGGCCGGCGGGACCGGCTCAGCGCGCTGGTCGGCGACGCCGAACAGGTCATCGTCACCGCGGCGGTGCCGGAGGATGTTCCGGTGGCGCTGCGCGGCGCCCGGGTGGACGTGAGGGCCGGGGAGGTGCACCGTATCCACTGATCGTCCGGATCCTGCGGACCGTGCAGGTCGTCCGGATCCAGGGGGCGCGCCGGACGGCGAGGCCGAAGCCGGGCCTGACGCCGTCCGCTCGGCGCTGAACCGAGCTCGTGCCGCCGCCCGTGCCCGGGGTGTGCACCCTGGTGGCGTGGGCGCGGCGTCCAGTGCCGGGGCGCGC
>DATDMG010000228.1:0-17866 GCA_036518955.1 Kineosporiaceae bacterium
GCGGCATCCGGGCGACGACGGCGACCGGCGTCCGGACGGTGACCAGTCCGGTCAGGTGGTGCGCGACCGGCTCCGGGTAGCCGGCCGCCCGGAACAGCCCGTGGACCCGACCCGCCGGCACGGACGCGAAGAACGACACCAGGTCGAGGCAGATCAGAACCTCCGCTCCCGCGTGCGGGCCCACCGCCGTCCGGACGCCGCGCCCCGCGACGAAGCCGTGCGCGGCGGGGTGCGGCGGCACGCCGTCGAGGATCTCGCGCAGCAGGGTGCGCTGGTGGTCGGCGAGCCGCCCGACCGGGGCCTCGACGAGCCGGGGTGCCGCGCCGGGCCGCGGCTGCCAGCGGTAGCGGTAGGGGTGCCGGCGGCCCGCCGGGGTGCGGCGCTGGCGGTGCGACGGGTCGGCGAGCCACGCCAGGTGCTCCGGGTCGGTGCTGAGCAGGTCGCACAGGTCACCGAGGTCGTCCAGCCGGGGGACCGGCCAGGGTCGCCGGACCATCTGGGTGGGCGCGATCGCGACGTGGACGGCCCGCAACGGCGCGCCCTGCCGCCGGGCCTCGGCCGCGGCCCGCTCGAACGCCGGCAGCGCCGCGATCGTCGCCGCGAGCTCGCGGGGCCGGTCCAGCGGGGGGCGGTGGTAGCTCGCCAGGACGGCGCGGACCACGGGCCGGAGCCAGGCCGGCCGGCGCCCGAGCGCCTCCCGGCCGCCGTCCCGCAGGCCGTCGACGGTCCAGTGACCGGCGAGGAACGCTGCCGCCAGTGCCTGCGCGACGGCGCGGTCGGAGCGGGTCACCGCCCGGACGCCGGTCGGGCCGGGCCGGAGCGGGCCGGGCCGGAGCGGGGCGGGCCGGCGGGGTGCTGCGGTGGCGCGGGGCGACCTGTCCCGCCGTACCGGCGCCCTGCTGCGCGAAGCGCAGGGACGCGCCGGTGGCGCTCTGGTGAGGTGTTCCTGCCTGGCCCGGGGTAGCCCCGGACGGTCCGGTCCGCCGAGACGGTCCGGCGTTCTCGCCCGTCGCGCCACCGCACGAGATCAGACTCTAAGGGACGACGCGCCACTTGGGATCGGGCAGCACCGCGGGCGGCGACCCACGCCGGTAGCGTTCAGCCGGACTCGGCCGCGAGCAGGGCGGCACCGATGATCCCGGCGTCGTTGAGGAGGGCGGCCGGCACGATCGGCGCGCGCAGCGAGAGCAGGGGCAGGAACTTCGCGCTCTTCTTGCTGACCCCGCCGCCGACGATGATCAGGTCTGGCCAGATCAGGTCCTCGATCGCGCTGAAGTACCTCTGCAGCCGTTTGGCCCAGGCCTCCCAGTTCAGGTTCTCGGCGTCGCGGACGGCATCGGAGGCGCGGGTCTCGGCGTCCTTGCCGCCGATCTCGAGATGCCCGAGTTCGGTGTTCGGCACCAGCGTGCCGTCGACGATCAGTGCCGATCCGATCCCGGTCCCGAGCGTGGCCATGAAGACGACGCCGCGCACGTCCTTCGCGGCGCCGTACCGGGCCTCGGCGTACCCGGCGGCATCCGCGTCGTTCACCACGTGCACCGGCCTGCCCAGCCGGGCGGTGAGCAGGGCGTCGACGTCGGTGCCGATCCAGCCCTTGTCGACGTTGGCGGCCGTCCGCGCGACGCCGTGCTGGATCACCGCCGGGAAGGTCACCCCGATCGCTGGGGTGCCGCTGGCCGGGCCGAACGAGTCGACCACCTCGGCGACCACCTCGGCGACCGCCGCCGGGGTCGACGGCGTCGGGGTGGGCAGGCGCAACCGCTCCGCCCCGAAGGTGCCGGCCGATAGGTCGACGGGGGCGCCCTTGATGCCGGAGCCGCCGATGTCGACGCCGAAACCGGTACCGGTGCGCACCTGATGCGCGCTCGTCATGGTCGCCTCCTCCGGGCCGTGGGCCCACCCTACGAGGCGACGAGGACGATCTCGAAGCCGGACGAAGTCCTGAGCACCAAAGTGTCGGCGATCGTGCCCACGAACGGCCCGGCGGCATCCCCCGCCGGCGGCCCGGGCCCCGGCCGGGCATTCCGTTCGCGCCCGGGGACCGCGTGGAACCCGTGCCGGGTCGCCTCGCCGGCGATCCGGGTGAGCCGCTCCGGGGTCCGGGCGCTGAAGGTGAGTCGGCCCTGGACGCCGAAATGCGGGTCCCAGGGGCGGATCGCGATCCGGATGCCCAGCCCGCCGTCCCACCAGGTCACCCCGTGGTCTCCTGCCTCCGGGTGCCACCCCAGCCGGGCCAGCAGCCAGGTCAGGGACGAGGCGGTGTTCTGATCGGTGACCCCGACCACCAGTTCGCGCAGGCCGGGGCGCCGCCCAAGGGCCCCGCCGGCCCGGCCGGTGACCTGCTCCATCTCCGCCTCGACGTGCTCGACCTGGGTCTCCACCTGGCTCATCGCGGCCTCCAACCGCTGGGTGAGGCGGCTGGCGAAGGCGAAGGCGATGACGGCGGCGACGGCCCCGATGATGCCCACGCCGCTGAACATGATCACAACTGCGATCAGTCGGCCGGCCAGCGTCACCGGGTAGTGTTCGCCGTAGCCGACCGTGGTCAGGGTGGTCACCGACCACCACAGGCTGTCGCCCCAGTGCCGCAGGTTCGAGGCCGACGTCCGCCGCTCGACCAGCCACACCAGCGTGCCGCCGCCGACCACCACGACGACCGTGGCCACCGTCACCAGAGCGCTCCACCGCAGCAGTTGCGCCCACGGCGATCGCGTCACAGCCGCATTCTGGCGAGCCGGCCCGCCGGGCGTAAGAGCACTCCGTCACCGGCGCGTCGTCCCGGCCGGCAGGGTCAGGGCAGGGTGAGGATCTCGGCCCCGGCGTCGGTGACCAGGACGGTGTGCTCGAACTGGGCCGAGCGGAGCCGGTCCTTGGTGACGACCGTCCAGCCGTCGTCCCACAGATCCCACTCGTAGCTGCCGAGCGTGAGCATGGGCTCGACCGTGAACGTCATCCCGGGCTCGATCACGGTGGCGTGGTCGGGGGCGGCGTCGAAGTGGGGGACGACCAGCCCGGAGTGGAACGCCGTCCCGATGCCGTGGCCGGTGAAGTCCCGGACGACGCCGTAGCCGAAGCGCTTCGCGTAGGCCTCGATCACCCGGCCGATCACGTTGAGCTGCCGGCCGGGGGCGATCGCCTTGATCCCACGGAGCATCGCCTGTTCCGTCCGCTCGACCAGGAGGCGCGACTCCTCGTCCACCGCCCCGACCAGGTAGGTGGCGTCCGTGTCACCGTGCACACCCAGCCCGTCGACCACCAGGTACGCGGTGATGTCGATGTTGACGATGTCGCCGTCCTGCAGCACCGTCGAGTCCGGGATGCCGTGGCAGATGACCTCGTTGATGCTCGTGCAGAGCGACTTCGGGAAGGCCGGCCCGCGCCCGTTGCCGGGGTAGCCCAGCGTCGACGGGTAGGCGCCGTGGTCGAGCAGGTACTCGTGCCCGACCTGGTCCAGCTCGTCGGTGGTGACACCGGGGACGACGTGCTTGGCGACCTCCGCCATGGCACGGGCCGCGAGCCGGCCGGCCTCGCGCATCGCCGCGATCGTGGCCTCGTCCTTGACCTCGGGCCCGGTGTACGCGGCGGCCCGGCGCCTGTCCACGTACTCCGGCCGGGGGATGCCGGCCGGCACCGGCCGGCGTGGGCTGATCAGGCCGGACCGCAGCCGGCCCGGTACCCGGCCGGGGGATCGCGAGGGAGCGCCGGTCGTGGTGGACATGTCCCGAGTCTAGGCGTCCGGGCACCCCCGTCGTCGCCAGGACCGGAGGCGGTTCGCGGGGGAGGCTGCGGTGCTTGCTGGCCACGCCCCGGATCCAGACCTAGCCTTCCGGCATGGGCGAGCAGCCGCAGTTCTGGTTCAACATCCGGACCCAGCAGGTGCAGACGAACTACGACAAGGGGCAGGGCAAGGACCTGATGGGCCCCTACCCCACGGCCGAGGCGGCACGGAATGCGCTGCGCTCGGCCGCCGAGCGCACCGAGGACTGGGACGAGGAGGACCGCCGCTGGCGCGAGGGCGACGAGGGCTGAACGGCCCTCGGCACTGCCCCGGGCCGGGGTCGACGGCGGCCCGCGGCGGCGTCAGCGGTGCAGTTTCGGCAGCACGTCGCTCCCGAACACCTCGATCCAGCGTTCCTGGTTGCGGCCCACGTTGTGCAGGTAGACGCGGTCGAAGCCGAGGTCGACGAACTTCTGGATGTGGGCGCGGTGGACGTCGGGGTCCGACGAGATCACCAGCCGCCCCTCGAAGTCCTCGGGGCGGACCAGTTTGGCCATCTGCTCGAAGTCGAACGGGGACCGGATGTCGGCCTTCGGGAACTTCATCCCGCCGTTGGGCCATTCCGTGATCGCGTTGGTCAGGGCCTGCTCGTCGGTCTCGTCCCAGGACAGGTGCAGCTGCAACACCTTGGGCATCGTGTCCGGATCCTTGCCGGCCTCCCGGGCGCCCTCGGCGAACCTGTCGAACAGGCCGCTGATCTTCTCCAGCGGAGCCCCGACCGTGATGATGCCGTCGGCGAACGTGCCGGTCTTCTTCGCATTGATCGGCCCGGCGGTGGCGACGAGCACCGCAGGAGGGGCGTCCGGCATGGTCCACAGCCGGGTCGATTCCATCGTGAAGAAACGCCCTTGGTGCCGCACGTCCCGGCCGGCGGCCGACGCGTCGAACAGCTTCTTGATGAGCTCGATCGCCTCGAACATCCGCAGCGACCGCTCGCCGGCCTCCGGCCAGTAGCCGGCGACGACGTGCTCGTTCAGCGCCTCGCCGGACCCGATCCCGAGCCAGGACCGGCCGGGGTACATCGCCTCCAGGGTGGCCGCGGCCTGCGCCACGATCGCGGGGTGGAACCGGAAGGAGGGGCAGGTGACCCCGGGGCCGAGGTCACCCTGCGTGCGTTCGCCGATCGCCGTCAGCACGTTCCACACGAACGCGGCGTGGCCCTGCCGGGGCACCCAGGGCTGGAAGTGGTCGGCCGCCATGCAGCCGGAGAACCCGTGCTGCTCGGCGAGGGCGGTCAGCCCGACGACCTCCTGCGGCCCGAACTGTTCCAGCATCGCGGCGTACCCGACCGTCAGCTCGCTCATGGCCCGCACGCTACGCGCGCAGCGAACCGCCGTCGACAGGGGGTCGACAGGGGGAGCGGGGTCTGATCGGCTGGGGGCATGTCGGTGGGCAGCACAGGATCCGATGGCCGGCCCGGTCCCGGCACGGGGGATCGCCGAGCTGCGGGCACGACCGGGCGGCAGGTCACCGACGACGAGGGGCGCGCGATCCGGCTCCCCGAGCGGGTGCGGCGGGTGGTGTCCCTGGTGCCCTCGCTCACCGAAACGGTGGCCGCCACCGCGCCGGACCTGCTGGTCGGAGCCACCGACTGGTGCACCCACCCGGCCGACCTGGACGTCGTCCGGGTGCGCGGCACCAAGAACCCCGACCTGGACCGCATCGTCGGGCTCAGCCCCGAGCTGGTGCTCGCCAACGAGGAGGAGAACCGGCCGGCGGACCTGGCCGCCCTGCGCTCGGCCGGGGTCGCGGTGTACGTGACCTGTATCCGGAGCCTGGACGCGGCCTTCGGCTCCCTGGAGCGCCTGCTCGCCGGCTGCGGCCTGCCGCCCCCCGGCTGGCTGGCCGAGGCCCGGACGGCGTGGGCCGGCGTCCGGCCGCTGGCGCCGAGGCAGCGCGCCGTGGTGCCGATCTGGCGCCGTCCCTGGATGGCGGTCGGCCGGGACACGTTCACCGGTTCGCTCCTCGACCGGCTCGGGGTCGACAACGTGTTGGCCGGGGCTCCGGAGCGTTACCCACGGATCGACCTCGACGCGCTGCCGGACCACGACCTGGTGATCCTGCCCGACGAGCCGTACCCGTTCGCCCCGGACGACGGCCCGGAGGAGTTTCCGCGGGTGCCCGCGGCCCTGGTCCCCGGGCGCCTGCTGACCTGGTACGGGCCGTCGCTGACGGAGGCGGCGGCACGGCTGCCCGCGCTCCTGGACGCCGCCGGAGCACGCCGCCGGTGAGGCGGCGGCTCAGGCCTCGAAGGAGTGCTCCGCGGTCGGGAACGTGGCGGCGCGCACCTCCTCCGCGTAGGTCCGCGCGGCTTCGAGCATGATCGAGCGCAGGTCGGCGTACCGCTTGATGAACCGCGGCGCCTTCCCGCCCGGCTGGCGCAGACCCATCATGTCCTGCCAGACCAGCACCTGGCCGTCGCAGTCCGGGCCGGCGCCGATCCCGATCGTGGGGATCTCCAGCGCCTTGGTCACCTCGGCGGCCGCCGAGGCCGGGACCATCTCCAGGACGACGGCGAACGCGCCGGCCTCCTGCACGGCCAGGGCGTCGTCGAGGAGCCGCTCGCGGCCGGCGGCGCCGCGGCCCTGCACCCGGTAGCCGCCGATGGAGTGCTCCGACTGCGGGGTGAAGCCGATGTGAGCCATCACCGGGATCCCGGCCCCGACGACCTGCTCGATGCTCGGCGCGACCCGGCGACCGCCCTCGACCTTGACGGCGTGCGCCAGCCCCTCCTTCATCATCCGCATGGCGGTGGCCAGCGCTTGCTGTGGTCCTGACTGGTAGGAGCCGAAGGGCAGGTCGGCGACGACGAGGGAGCGCCGGGCGCTGCGCGACACCGCGCGTACGAGCGGCAGGAGCTCGTCGACCGTCACCGGGACGGTGGTCTCGTACCCCAGGACGTTGTTGGCCGCCGAGTCGCCGACGAGGAGCACCGGGATGCCGGCCTCTTCGAAGATCGAGGCGGCGTACTGCTCGTAGGCGGTGAGCATGGCGAACTTCTCGCCGCGTGCCTTCATGTCCCGCAGGTGGTGGACCCGTACCCGGCGCGGCGGAGGGATCGGGACCGGTCCTGGTGCGGCGGCATCCGCCGGTGCCGTACCGCCGTAGGGGTTGGGCTGCTCGGGCTCGCTCACTGCTCCTCCTGTGCTGTGCGACACCGTTGGCACCGCGAAACGGTCCCATATCCGCCACCCGGTGTCTCGCCCAGGGCGCCACGGACGCGGGTGCGCGTCGGTGGGTCACCCTTGCCGCTCGAGCCGGGAGATGAGCAGGGTCTGCGCCCCTACGCCGACCACGCCGTCCAGGTCGGACAGCACGGACGTCGCCAGCCCGGTGCCGGCCGGTTCGTACCGGCTGCGCGCGTCCAGCAGCACCCATTCCCCGTTGACGTGCCGGGACAGGTGGACGGACAGGTCGACGTTGACGAAGGACCACTGCCCCCACTCCAGGGCGGCCGAGATGCCGTTGCCCGAGTCGGCGACCAGGACGGCGCGTTGCAGGCCGGACGGCACCTCCCCCGGCACCAGGGGGATGCGCTGCCGAGCCCAGGCAGCGGCGTCCCCGGGGCCGGTCGGGTCGCCCGACACACGCCGCCACTCGATCGCCCGGGCGTAGCCGAATGCCCAGTCCGTCATGGTCGGCGGGCACTGCTCCGGGGCCGGCGGACGCCGCCGTCGCGGCCAGGCCGGCGGCCCCGGGAGCTCGCCGGTGCCGGCCGACCCCGTGCGCAGCAACCAGGTGCGGGCGGCGAGGACGGGCCGGCCGTCCGCCAGCAGCTCCGACCCGACCAGGGTGATCCTCCGACCGGGACGCAGCACCCTGGCCCGGACCTCGACGGGCCCGACCGGCACCGGGCCGAGGAAGTCGACCGCCACCCGCAGCGCCACCAGCCCGGCGGCACCCACCGACCGGGCGGTGCGTTCCGCGGCGCGCACCAGCAGGGCCGACGGCGGCCCGCCGTGCATGGTGGTCCGGTCCCACGGTCCGGTGCACGCCCGGCCGGCGACGAAGCGTTCGACGAATCCGCCGTCGCCGTCGCCGTCTCCGATGCCGCCTCCGGCCGCACCCGCCGTCCCGGGGTCGGGGTCGGAGGTGTCGGGTGGGCCGGCGGGGGTGCCGGCCGGGGACGGGGCGGGGTGGAAGAAGGCGTCGACCACGGGGTGAAACCTACGTGACACCCCGACGATCGTCGGCAGCCTCCGGTCAGCCGGACCCGCCACCCCCGCGACCGCCACGGCGATCACGGAGCGTCTCCTCGCGCACCTGTGGGGCCGTCCATCGTGACAGCCCCTCGCGGACTCGATCGGACCGGATGACGCCAGGCCCCGAGGAACCCGGCACCCCACACGGTCTAGCCTGGTATCCGGGGAGTCGGGGCGCCAGGCCCGCGGCCTCCCGGCCAGTTGACAGGGCACCCCGCCCCCGAGCTGCGGAGAACCACTGTGGACAGACAGCAGGAGTTCGTGCTCCGCACGATCGAGGAGCGCGACATCCGGTTCGTCCGGCTCTGGTTCACGGACGTCCTCGGGTCGCTGAAGTCGGTCGCGGTCGCCCCCGCCGAACTGGAGGGGGCGTTCGCGGAGGGTATCGGCTTCGACGGCTCGGCGATCGAGGGCCTGGCCCGGGTGTTCGAGGCCGACATGCTGGTCAGACCGGACCCGGCGACCTTCGCCGTGCTGCCCTGGCGGGGTGAGCACCACGGCACCGCGAAGATGTTCTGCGACATCCTCACCCCGGACGGTGAACCGTCGATGTCCGACCCGCGGTTCGTGCTGAAGCGAGCGCTGGCCAAGGCGGCCGGACACGGGCTGACCTTCTACACCCACCCGGAGATCGAGTTCTACCTGCTGAAGAGCGAGCCGACGCTGGGCCAGGAGCCGGAGCCGGTCGACCGTGCCGGGTACTTCGACCACGTGCCCCGCGGCACCACCCACGACTTCCGCAGAGCCGCGATCGGCGTCCTGGAGTCGATGGGGATCTCGGTGGAGTTCAGCCATCACGAGGGCGGCCCGGGGCAGAACGAGATCGACCTGCGCTACGCGGACGCGCTGAGCACCGCCGACAACATCATGACCTTCCGCACGGTCGTCAAGGAGGTCGCCCTCGAGCAGGCGATCTACGCGACCTTCATGCCCAAGCCGTATCCGGACCACCCGGGCTCGGGGATGCACACGCACCTGTCGTTGTTCGAGGGCGACCGCAACGCCTTCCACGAGGCCGGTGCCGAGTACCAGCTCAGCAAGGTGGCCCGGCAGTTCATCGCCGGGCTGCTCATGCACGCGGCAGAGATCACTGCCGTCACGAACCAGTGGGTGAACTCGTACAAGCGGCTGTGGGGCGGCGGCGAGGCTCCCAGCTACGTCTGCTGGGGGCACAACAACCGGTCGGCGCTGATCCGGGTCCCGATGTACAAGCCGGGCAAGGGCAACTCGACCCGGATCGAGTACCGGGCCATCGACTCCGCGTGCAACCCCTACCTGACGTTCGCCCTGCTCCTGGCTGCGGGCCTGAAAGGCATCGAGGACGCGCTCGAGCTCCCGGAGGGCGCCGAGGACGACGTCTGGGCGCTCACCGACGCCGAGCGCCGGGCGACGGGAATCAAGCCGCTGCCGACGAGCCTGGAGAGCGCCGTCCGGGTGATGGAGGATTCGGAACTGGTGGCCGAGACGCTCGGTGAGGGCGTGTTCGACTTCTTCCTCCGCAACAAGCGCGCCGAGTGGGCCGAGTACCGCCACCAGATCACGCCGTACGAGCTGAACAAGTACCTGCCCCTGCTGTAAGGGCAGGTCAGAGGCGGTTTACCCGCCCGTCGGACCAGGTCGGGCCAGCGGCGGTTGCCGCTGGCCTGACGGCCGTCTACGCCACCAGGGCCGCCTCTGGGCCGTCCGGGTCGGGGTCGTGGGTCTCGTGGACCCTGTCCAGCGCCCGGCGGGTGCGGCCCTCGCTCGTCGGCATGAGGTGCGGGTAGACCCTTCGGCGTGAACCCCGGGTCGCTGTGTCCGAGGTACGCCGACGCTATGCGTCACGTTCGGTAAGACGTCGGACCAAGCTGGTTAGCTCTGCAAGAGTTTCCCGTTGTTGCCCTTGCTCGGCCACGACGGTGCCGACGGCCTGAGCGATGGTTTCGAGGGTCCGGCTCTGCTCCACCTGCGTTTCGCGGAGCGCGCTCAGGGCCGGCGTGTGCGCCCTGAGCGCGCTGCGCACCTCGCTCGCGTCCCGGTCGGCCAGAGCTGCCAGCGTGCGCGTGGCGGCAGCGTCGTCGCGGAGGCGGGTAACCTCGTCCTCCAGGGCCCCGAGGCGGGTTCGGATCTCGTCCAGGTCCCTCACGCCGTCCACTCTCGCACACGCGTGGTGCTGTCTGGCAGGCCGTCCACATGCACGGATCGGCTCACGAGACGGGGGCCCGGGGCCGTCTGTGGGCCGTCCGGGGCTGGCCAACGTTGACGGATGACGGCCGGACGCGGTTGCCTACAGTGCAGCGCACGGGCAGGACCGGGGGGGAGATCGGCAGGTGGGTTCCGCTGTGAATCAGTTCTCCGTGACAAGCGCGCCGAGTGGGCCGAGTACCGCCACCAGATCACCCCGTACGAGCTGAACAAGTACCTGCCCTGCTGTAGCGCGAGGCGCCGGCGGACCGTAGCGGGGGAGCCGGCGAACGGCTGCCAGCCGACCGATCCCGAGGAGGTGGAGCCGGTGGCCGAGCGGACGCCGGTGCTGCTGGTCGTGCAGCAGGACCCGGACGGCGGCCTGGGCCGGCTGGAGGTGGCCCTGCGCGAGGTCGCCGACCTGGACGTGCGCCGCCCCGACCGGGGGGACGACCTGCCCGCCGACCTGGCCGGGTACGCGGGCCTGGTCGTCCTCGGCGGCGTCATGGGCGCGACGGACGACGACGTGGCGCCGTGGCTGCCGGCGACCCGGCACCTGCTGGCGGCGGGCGTCGAGGACCAGGTGCCGACGGTCGGGATCTGTCTCGGGGCCCAGCTCCTCGCGGTCGCCACCGGGGGGCGCGTGGAGCGCGGGGCGGCGGGGCTGGAGGTGGGCGTCGTCCCGATGGCGCTGCGCGCCGCGGCGCGCCGGGACCCGCTGCTCGGGGTGGTGGCAGCCCGTTCGGGGACGGATCCGGCGGTGCCGCACTTCCACCGCGACGCGGTGACCGTGCTGCCGCCCGGTGCCGTCCTGCTGGCCACCGGCGAGCGGTACCCGCACCAGGCGTACCGGCTCGGGGACTGTGCCTGGGGACTGCAGTACCACCCGGAGGTCACCGCCGCCGACTTCGCCGGATGGCTGCGGGACGGCCACGGCGCGGTCGCCGAGGCCGGGCTGCACGCTCCGGACCTCGCCGCCCGGTACGCCGCGCTCGAACCGCAGCTCGCGGTGCTCGCGCAGGCGCACGCCGACGCCATCGCGGCGCTGGTCGCGGGGGCCGGCCGTCGTGCTCCGGGATACCGTGGCCGGGACGGCGAAGCCGGGTGCCTGCCGGTGCCGCCGCCCTCGTGACGGGCCCCGGTGCCGCGCGGGGCGCCGGGCGCGAACGGAGATGATCGTGACGACGCGGCAGTCGAGTCTGACCGGGCAACTGGCCCGCCTCGGGTTCGTCGACCCCCCGCGTGCGGGGCGCCTGCTGGCCGATCCGGCCATGGCGGGCCTGCTGGACCCGTTCGAGGACGTCTTCGCCGACGGCGTCCTGTCCGCTCTCGGCGACGTGCCGGACCCCGACATGGCCCTGCTCGGCCTGGTCCGGGTGCTGGAGTCCCTCGGGGTGGGCGACGCGAGACGGCGCCGCGACGGCGGCCACCGGCGCAGTGCGGCGCGGCTCACCGCCGCGCTGCGCTCCGGCGGCCCGATCCGCGACCGGCTGCTCGCCGTCCTCGGCACCTCGGCCGCGCTGGGGGATCACCTGGCCCGGCATCCCCGGCACTGGGAGGTCCTGGCGGAGCAGGACGCGCCACCGGCCGCGGCCGACGTCCGCGCGCTCCTCCTGCGTGCCGTCGAGGCCGACCCGGACGCCGCCGAGCCGGTCGCGGGGCTCGACGGCGATCTCGCGCAGGACGCTCTCCGGGTGGCGTACTACCGCCGGTTGCTGGCCATCGCCGGCGACGATGCGGTGGCGCCCGACCCGATCGACGCGATGCCGTCCGTCGCGGCGCGGATCTCCGACCTCGCTGACGCTGCGCTGGAGACGGCGCTCGCGATCGCCCGCCGGGAGCTGCCGCCGGATGCGCCGCCGTGCCGGATCGCCGTCCTCGGCCTGGGCAAGTGCGGGGGTCGGGAGCTGAACTACGTCAGCGACGTCGACGTGATCTACGTCGTCGAGCCCCGGGACGGCGAGCCGGAGGCTCCTGCCCTGGCGGCCGGTGCCCGGTTGGCCGCGGGCCTGTCCCGGGCCTGTTCGGCCGCCACCCCGGAGGGGACGCTGTGGCCCGTGGACGCCGCACTGCGACCGGAGGGCAAGGCCGGCCCACTGGTGCGGACGGTGGCCAGCCACGCCGCCTACTACCGGAGGTGGGCGGCGACCTGGGAGTTCCAGGCGCTGCTCAAGGCTCGGGTCGCCGCGGGGGACCGGGCGCTCGGCGAGGCGTACCTGGACGCGATCCGACCCCTGGTGTGGCGGGCCGCGGAACGCGAACACTTCGTCGAGGACGTGCAGGCGATGCGCCGGCGGGTCGAGGAGCACGTGCCGGCCAAGGAAGCGGCCCGCCAGCTCAAGCTCGGCAAGGGCGGCCTGCGGGACGTCGAGTTCAGCGTTCAGCTCCTGCAACTCGTGCACGGCCGTGCCGACGTGCGGCTGCGCACGGGGAACACGCTGGCCGCGCTGGAGGCGCTCAGCACGTTCGGGTACGTCGGCCGGGACGACGCGGCGGATCTCGATCGCGCCTACCGCATGCTGCGCACCCTGGAGCACCGTATTCAACTGCACCGGTTGCGCCGCAGCCACCTGGTGCCCGACGACCCGGGCGAGCTGCGCCGTCTCGGTCGGTCCTTCGGGTTCCGGCACGCCCCGGCGCGGGAGCTGGAGGAGCTGTGGCACCGGCACGCGCTCGAGGTCCGGCTGCTGCACGAGAAGCTCTTCTACCGGCCGCTGCTGGCGGCGGCCGCGCGGCTCACCACGGACGAGGTGCGGCTCACCCCCGAGGCGGCGCGCGCACGCCTGGCCGCGCTGGGGTACCGCGACCCGGCCGGTGCGATGCGGCACCTGCAGTCCCTCACGGCCGGGGTGAGCCGCCGGGCGGCGATCCAGCGCCAGCTCCTGCCGGTGATGATGGGCTGGTTCGCCTCCGGCGCGGACCCCGACCACGGGTTGCTCGCCTTCCGTCGGGTCAGTGACGAGCTGGGTACCACGCACTGGTACCTGAAGATGCTGCGTGATTCCGGCGCGGCGGCCGAGCGGATGGCGGCCGTGCTGTCCGCCGGGAAGTACGTCGCCCAGCTCCTGGAGCGGGCGCCGGAAGCCGTCGCCATGCTCGGGGACGACGCCGAGCTGGTGCCTCGGGAACGCGTCGCCACGGTCGCCGCCGTTCGCCGGGTCGTCGATCGGCACGCCGGTGACCGCGAGTGGGCCGCGATGGCGGCCCGCGCCGTCCGCCGCCGCGAGCTGGTGCGCACCGCGATCGCGGACATCGTCGGGCTGGCCGACATCTCGGTCGTCGGCCGGGCGCTCAGCGACGCCGCGGTGGCGGCGCTGGACGGCGTGCTGCGGGCCGCCGGTGCGCATGTCGCCGCCGCCTTCGGCGGCACGTTGCCGACCCGGTTGCTGATCGTGGCGATGGGCCGGCTGGGTGGCGGCGAGCTCGGCTACGGCAGCGATGCGGACGTGATGTTCGTGCACGACCCGCTCCCCGGTGCCGGTGAGAAGGAGGCCCACGACGCGGCCATGCAGGTCGTCAGCGAGCTGCGGCGGCTGCTGTCGATGGCGAGTCCGGAACCGGCCCTGGACGTCGATCCGGACCTGCGCCCGGAGGGCCGCAACGGCCCCTTGATCCGGTCCCTGGACTCCTACGCCCAGTACTACGAGCGGTGGTCCTCGCCGTGGGAGGTGCAGGCGCTGCTGCGCGCCGTCCCGGTGGCGGGCGACGACGCACTCGCGGCTCGCTTCGGAGCCCTGATCGACCCGCTGCGCTGGCCCGACGGCGGGATCAGCGACGCCGTCCTGCGCGAGATCCGGCGGATCAAGGCCCGGGTCGAGGCGGAGCGGCTGCCGAGAGGGGCCGACCCGAACCGGCATCTCAAACTCGGCCGGGGGAGCCTGTCGGACGTGGAGTGGACGGTGCAGCTCCTGCAGCTCCAGCACGCCGCCGCCGTCCCCGGCCTGCGCACCGCCTCCACGATCGGCGCGCTGACCGCTGCCGTGGACGCCGGACTGGTCGACGCCCCGGACGCGGCCGTGCTCGCCAGCGCCTGGTCGCTGGCGTCCCAGGTGCGCAATGCCACGGTGCTGTGGCGCGGCGCGCCCGCGGACGCCCTGCCCACCCAGTACCGCGAGCTGGACGGGGTCGCGCGCATCGTCGGGTATCCGCCGGCGTCGGCGGGCCGCCTCGAGGAGGACTACATCCGCGTCACCCGCCGGGCTCGGGCCGTGATGGAACGGCTGTTCTACGGCGCCGGCCCGGACGAGTCGCCGGACTGATCGGCCGTGCCCGGTCCGGTGCTGCCACGTCCCATGGTTACACTCGCTGATCGTGGAACACGCAGATTTCGTCTCGGGTCTGCGCGGCGCGGCTCCCTACCTGCACGCCCATCACGGGCGCACCTTCGTGATCGCGTTCCCGGGCGAGACGTGCGCCCGACCGGATTTCGACCGCCTGCTCGCCGACATCGCCCTGTTGTCGAGCCTCGGCGTCCGCCTGGTGCTCGTGCACGGCGCGCGGCCGCAGATCGAGGAACAGCTCGCCGTCCGGGGGATCGAGCCGGTCTATTGCGGCGACCTCCGGGTCACCGACGGGCCCACCATGGACGCCGTCAAGGCCGCTGTCGGCGTGCTGCGGATGGACATCGAGGCGCAGCTGTCGGCCAGCCTGGCCAACACGCCGATGGCCGGCGCGCGCCTCAAGGTCGTCGGCGGCACCTGGGTGACGGCCCGGCCGACCGGCGTCCGGGGCGGGGTGGATCACCTGCTCACCGGAGAGGTCCGGCGGGTGGACCTCGGCGAGATCCGGGAGGCCCTGGCCGGTGAGCGCCTGGTGCTGCTCTCCCCGGTCGGCTATTCCCCGACCGGGGAGGCATTCAACCTCCGCAATGCGGACGTCGCCCAGGCCGTCGCGACCGGTCTGGGGGCGGACAAGCTGATCTTCCTGATGGAGTCCGACCCCAAGACCTGGCAGCTCGCCCGATCCGCCGACGACGCGCTGCACCTGCCCCTGGGGGAGGCCGAGAAGCTGCTGGCCGACGAGCCGGAGGTCGAGAACCTCTCGGTCGAGGATCGCAACTGCGTGCGGGCGGCGCTCGCCGCGGGGCGGGCGGGGGTCCGCCGGGTGCACCTCGTCAGCGCGGCCACCGACGGCGTGCTGCTGCGTGAGCTCTACACCCGGGACGGCATCGGCATGATGTTCACCGCCGACGAGGACTACGAGTCCACCCGGGACGCGACGATCGAGGACGTCGGCGGCATCCGCGAGCTGATCAAGCCGCTGGAGACGGCCGGCATCCTCGTGCCGAGGTCGCGGGAGCAACTCGAACTCGACGTGGGTACGTTCTCGGTGATGGTCCGAGACGGCATGGTCATCGCCTGCAACGCGCTCATGGACTACGCCGACGACGATTCGGCGGAGTTCGCCTGCGTCGCGGTCCATCCCGACTACCGCGGTCGTGACCGGGCCGCCGGCCTGTTGCGTCGGGCGGAGGCACTGGCCAAGGAGCGGGGCATCAGTCGCCTGTTCGCGCTGACCACCCACACCCCGCACTGGTTCCTGGAGCACGGCTTCGTGCTGGGGACGCCGGCGGACCTGCCCGCTCGGCGCCGTGCCGCCTATGACGCCGACCGGAACTCGCTGGTCCTCACCAAGCGTCTCTGACGGCGCGACCGCCGCGTGGAACCCGGCGCCTGCGCAGACGTGCTCGCAGCCGTGAAGATCGCTCCACTACCTGGCAGTAGGCGCGGGCCAACACCCACAACGACGGTTGTGCTCAGGCCCGTCGTCCAAGCGCGGCGAATCCACCTAGCGTGGTCCATCGATGGAAGACCGACGCCCCAGGTGGCGTGCCATCGACATGCAGTGGTCGCCGACAGCCGCAGACATCCGAGACGAGGGAAGGAACGCCATGCGTGACAAAGACGTTCAGCCGCAGGTTCTTGCCGACGAGGACCTGTCGTTGCTCTCCGGGGGGAACGCCCCCAATGACTCGTTCCCGGACCCGGGGCGGCGTCATTTCTGAGGGTGAGTGAGCGCCGAATCTGGCCGTGCGGTCACCTCGACTGCAGGTGATCCCGACCAGCGTGCAGATGGTATTGCTCGACCTGCTGCGCCTGCCCATCCGGGCCCGGGCCTTGGCCCGGGCCCGGATGGGCCGGGGGCTGTGGCATGAGTTGAGCGCGGCGAGGACTGCTGCCCCGGCCGGCGTCGACCCACCCCGGGTGTGCCGAGGCGCCGCCGGTGGAGCAGACTCGTGCGGTGACCGACCCAGCAACCGCTGTGACCCCCTCGACCGGATCCGCTCGGCGCATCGCCGTCACCGGTGCTTCCGGAAAGCTCGGCCGTGCCGTTGTTGCCGATCTCGCGGCACATGGCCGGAGCGTGGTCGCCCTGGACCGCGTCGTCCAGACCCAGCCCGCCGGCGACTTCCTCGCCGTGGACCTCACCGACTACGCCCAGGTGCTCGAGGCGCTCGGAGGCAGCGTCGACGGGCATCACGGGCCGGTCGATGCCGTCGTGCACCTTGCCGCCGTCCCCGCGCCCGGCCTCGTCACGAACTCGGCGACCTTCACGAACAACGCGAGCGTGACGTGGAACGTCTTCAACGCCGCTCGCACGCTGGGGATCCGGCGGGTGGTGTGGGCGTCGAGCGAGACGGTGCTCGGCCTGCCGTTCGACACGCCGCCACCGTACGTGCCGGTCGACGAGGAGTACCGGCCCCGGCCACAGTCCACGTACTCGCTGGTCAAGGTCCTCGAGGAGGAGATGGCGCACCACCTGTGCCGTTGGGACCCGGACCTGACGATGATCGGGCTGCGCTTCTCCAACGTGATGGAGCCGCACGAATATGCCCGGTTCGGGTCGTTCGACGCGGATCCCTTGGCGCGCAAGTGGAACCTGTGGGGCTACATCGACGCGCGGGACGGCGCGCAGGCGGTGCGCCGGGCACTGGACTATCCGCGACCGGGTGTCGAGCTCTTCATCATCGCCAACGCGGACACGGTGATGAGCCGACGCAGTGCGGACCTGGTGGCCGAGGTCTTCCCCGGGGTCGAGGTGCGTCGACCCCTCGGCGAGCACGAGACGCTGCTGAGCATCGACAAGGCCCGCAAGCTGCTGGGGTACGAACCGCAGCACTCCTGGCGTTCCGAGGTGCCCGCCACGGCCCCCTGACCGGCGGGGGTGGGTCACCGCCGGTCACGCGGGTCGCGCGGACGGGAGACCGAAGTCGGCGGCCACGTCCTGACCGAGTGCCCTGACCAGCAGGCCGACGTCGGCCGGCCGGGCGTGGCTGAGGATCGCGGCGACGCGCTCCAGGGCGGCGATGTCATCGTCGTACGTCGCCTCCGCCGGGCGTTGATCGACATAGCGCACCAGCGCGGACAGCGCTCTACCCAGCAACATCACCGCGGCGTCCTCCGACACCCGTCAAACATGGCACGTATCGGGCGTTCGGGACAGTACCGCGCCCATTCTCGCCCGTCGTCCCCGGACCCGCCCGCGGACCCCACGTCGGGGGTACCCGCCTCGTGCTCGTGGATGGCCGCCCGGACGGCGTCCCGAGCCCGGTCCACCAGAGCGGCGAACGGGCCGATCGTCCACTGCGGCTGCCTGGTACGGCCTGCTGTCGAGCTGCTCAGGGGTCTCGCTCAAGTCGGGACGTGATCATGGCGATACCTGCTGAGACAGGTGACCGTGGTGAGGGAGTCGGCCGTGGACGGTTGGATCGAGGTGTCGCCTC
>DATDMG010000229.1:0-5679 GCA_036518955.1 Kineosporiaceae bacterium
ACCAGCGCCCAGGCCGGGGCCTCGGCAGCCACCGCTGCGGCCGCGGCGGCGCGTGCCCGGGCCGCCGGCGGACATGCGGCGGCGCTGGGGACCGGGCTCTTCGCCGCGACCGGACCGACCACACTTCCCGCGGGAATCGACCGCGGAGCCGGTCCGGCGCCGTCCGGTCCCGGCATGCCGCCCGGTCCGGGCATGCCGTCCGGTCCGGGCACGCCGTCCGGTCCGGGCACGCCGTCCGGTCCGGGCACGCCGTCCGGTCCGGGCACGCCGTCCGGTCCGGGCACGCCGTCCGGTCACGGGATCCCGTCGGCACCGGGCACGCCGCCCGGTCCGGGCACGCCGTCCGACTCGGTCCTCGGAGCCGGTGACTCGGCCTCCGCAGCCTCCGGCGGGATCCCGATCGCCCGGATCGGGAGCACCGCGCCGCAGCCGCAGTCGGCGGCCGGACCAGCAGCGGCGCGCGCCGACCTTCCGCTCACCTCGATCCCCGCGATCGCACCTGTCGACCGCGAGATGACCGCGACGGAGCTCGAGGCCCGGATGGCGGCGTCCCTGCGTTACCAGCGTGCAGTGCCGGACGCCCCGATGATCGGGGTCGCCGACCGGTTGGCCGAGGCGTCGACCCCGATCTTCGACTCGATCTCTGCCTGGTTCTCCGCCGAGCCGGTCCCGGCGGGAGGCAGCGGCCCGGCGCCCGAGCCTCCCACGGTGATCGACCTGAGGGACGACGCCCCCGCCGCGGTCAGTGCCCCGACGACCCCCCTCGGTACCGCTGCCAGCCACGTCAGCCGCTGGGCCGCCTTGGGCGACCAGCGCTGGCTGGCGACCAACGCGCGCGCCGCCGCAGCACCCGAAACTGCCGGGAACACCCAAGCCGGTCTCCCTCGGCGCCAGCCGGGGGCTAACCTGCTTCCCTCGGCTGTGGAGGCCGCACCTGCCAACGGGGGAGGCTCCGCACGGCCGGGTGGCGAGGTTACGACGGCTCCAGCCGCGGTGACCTTTGTCACACTGCGGCCGGATGCCGACACGGTCCGGGGAAGGCTCGGCAGCTACCAGCGAGGGCTCACCACGGCCCGCCGGGCCCGGCACCTGCCGGGCACCGGTTCCACACGACAAGCGCTCGGCGAATCCGAGTCACGACCGCAGGACGCCGGGCAGACGCCCGGTGACCAGGGAGGGAACCAGTGAGCACCGGCACCGGTACGGACATCGCCTGGCTCGTCGACGGCTTCACCCAGCGGGTGCCCGGCGTGGCACACGCCGCTGTGGTGTCCGCGGACGGCCTGCTGATGGCCAGTTCCTCCGGGCTGCCCCGGGACCGCGCAGACCAGCTCTCCGCGGTCGCTTCCGGCCTGGGTAGCTTGAGCAACGGCGCAGCCATGTGCTTCTCGGCGGGTGCCGTCGTCCAGCAGGTCGTCGAGATGCAGGGCGGGTTCTTGCTCCTGATGGCGGTGTCCGACGGTTCGTGGCTGGCAGTGCTGGCCTCTCCGACGTCGGATATCGGGCTCGTCGGCTACGAGATGACTCTGCTCGTGGACCGGGTCGGCGAACACCTCTCCCCGGCCCTGCGCCAGCCCTCCTCGGGCTGGCAGGGCACGGCCTGACGCGGTGCCCGCTGATGGCGGAGGACAGGCATCCCGGGACGCGACGGCAGGGCCCACCGGGGGCCGGCCGAGCACGGCCCGATCGACCCCAGAGCGAGCGCGAGCCCGGGGCCGCACCGGGTCGTGCCGACGCAGCCGGTCATGGCCGCGGGCCGGCCGGGGGCGCTCGCGCACAGTCGATCACGACCGTGCGCCCGCCGGACGACGCACCGCTCGGGCGGGCCGACAACGCTCCCGCGGCGCATCCGTCGACCCCGGACGGAGCGACACCCGGAACCGGCGGGGGAACCATCGGTGCGGGCCACCCCGGCGGGCAGGGCGGGCCGCCTCCGGTGAGCCCCATCTCCCTGCCCCAGGTCTCCTCCCTGCCCCAGGTCTCCTCCCTGCCCGAGGTCTCCCAGCTGCCGGGCGTCCCCGACGCGGTACGGGGCGCGGCGACGAACGGGGCGGGGACCCCGGGGCCACCCGGCTCGGTCGGCCCCTCTCCAGGGGGGACGGCCTTGCCAGAACCCGGACACGTAGGTGGCGAGGGGACGATCATCGAACCGGTGATCGATCCAGTGCGGACCACCGGGCCGATCCGGACCAGGGGCCCGATCCCGATGTCCGGACCAACGGCTCCGGGGGATCCTGGTTCGGGTGCCGGTCCGATACCGGCGGTGGTTCCGCTGTCCACTGGTCCTGCGCCAGCCGTCGCTCCGAGGCATGGCGGCGCTTCGATGCCCGCTGCCGGGCCTGCCCACCCTGCGGAGCCACTTCCGCCTGCCGGACTTCCGCCTGCCGGACTTCCGCCGGCCGGACTCGGCGGCGGCCGGGTGCCCCCCCTGGCCGCCGGTCCGGGTCCCGGAAACGGAGCCGTGCCAGCGCCGGGCGAGCCCGGCTTCGCGTCGTCCACAGGACCGATCCTGATCGGCCCCACACTCGGATCACTACCGGGGGGCGTTCGCCCCGCCCCACCCACGCAGGGCTTCCCGGGAGGATCGGCGATCCCGTTCCCCCCGCCGAGGCCGGCACCGACGCTTCCGCCGGTGCAGATGCCGGGCTCCGAGCCCTCCTCGGCGGATCCCATCACCCAGCCGACCCAGCTGTTTCGCTCCTTCGATCCCGGGGCACCGGGACCGAAGGAGCCACCCCCGACGGTCCGTGAGGCGCGAGTGGACCGCGAACCCGATCGACCCGAGCGACCCACCGGTCCGTCGCTGGTGCGACCCTATGCACGGACGGGTGGACGGACGAAGCCGGGGCGTCATCTCGATCTCGAAGCACTGGTGCGCACCACGGCGAGGGGGCGGGACGCCTGGCACAGCCCGTTGTTGACCCCGGAGCACACCAGCGTGATCGAGCTCTGCTCGGGTACGGTCTCCGTCGCGGAGATCGCCGCCCGGCTGGCGGTGCCGCTCGGGGTCGCCCGAGTGATCATCGCGGACATGGTGGACCTGGGACTGGTCGAGGTCATGACAACCTCGGCCAGCAACGGTGACGAACGAGACCCAGCATTCCTGAGGAGGGTGCTCAGTGGCCTTCAACGGCTCTGAGGGCAAGCCCACCCGGTCGACGAAGATCGTCGTTTCGGGCGGTTTCGGCGCGGGCAAGACGACATTCGTGGGCGCGGTCTCCGAGATCGTGCCCTTACGGACGGAGGCGGTCATGACGTCCGCCAGCGTCGGTGTCGACGACCTCACCGCCACGCCCCACAAGACGACGACCACGGTCGCGATGGACTTCGGTCGGATCTCGATCGACGAGGAGCTGGTCCTCTACCTGTTCGGATCACCGGGCCAGAACCGGTTCTGGTTCATGTGGGACGACCTCGTCCGCGGCGCCATCGGCGCCGTTGTTCTGGTCGACACGCGTCGGCTCGAGGACTGCTTCGGCCCGATCGACTTCTTCGAGGCTCGCAGCCTGCCATTCGTGGTGGCCGTGAACGCATTCGACGGCATCCTCCAGCACCGCCCGGAGGAGGTGCGTGAAGCCCTCTCGCTGGGCCCGGACGTCCCCGTCCTGGTCTGCGACGCACGGCAACGCGAATCCGCCAAGCAAACCCTGATCGCCGTAGTGGAGCACGCCCTGCGCACCTGGTCCAACATGACCCCCGCCGTCTGATCAGGAACCCCGACGGAGGAACCCGTCCGCGATCAAGGCGCGGACGGCTGGGAGCAGATCGGTGACGACGTCCGCAAGCTCCCGCTCCGCCAGGACGGCGAGCGCGGCGGCGATCCGTCCGGCGGACAGCTCGCCGTCACAGGCACCGACGAACGCCGCGAGAGCCGTGCTGGCCTGAACGGTCCGCCCGAAACCGCCGCCCTGCCGCAGCAGCACCACCTCCGGGTCCTCCTCCCCGGGCCGGTGGTAGCGCTCGTCGGTGACGTCGGGAGCGGCCACCAGCGATGCCGCCAGGAGGTCGTCGTCCGAAGCGCGGTCGAGCCAGGCCTGGGCGTCGAGGCAGTCCGCCAGGTGGTCGCCGAGCCCCGGGTTCTGGCCGCCGCCGAGCGCCTCCTCGAGCCGGCGGACGATCGGTGCCTCGCCGTCGTCCGGACGACGAAGCACGATGAGCCCGAGTCCGACCGCCTCCACGCCGCGCGCAGCGAAGTCCTCCCACCAGGCGCGGTACTGGGCGGCGTAGGCGGTGGTGTCGGGCTGGCCGCCGTCCCGGATCCACAGCTCGGCGTACTGCGCCGGGTCCTGGACGTCGCGCTGGATCACCCAGCCGTCCAGCCCCGCCCGATCGAGCCAGCCACCCACCCGCGCCTGCCACGGCTCACCCCGGCGGTGCTCCCAGTTGCCGAGCAACTGCACCGTCCCTCCCGGCGCGAGTACCCGTCCCACCTCGGTCACCAGGCGCTCCACGACCGCGTCGCCCACGAGTCCGGCATCCCGGTACGCGTAGGCCGGCACCCCCGCCCGGCGCGGGGTGATCACGAACGGGGGGTTGCTGACGACCTGGTCGAAGGTCTCGCCGATCACCGGCTCCAGCAGGTCACCACGGCGAAGGTCCGCGGGGACCCGATTGAGCGCCAGCGTGAACCGGGCGAAGCCGAGCGCGCGGCGGGAGAGGTCGGTGGCGGTGATCGAACCGGCATGCCGGGACGCGTGCAGGGACTGCACACCGCCACCGGTCCCGACGTCCAGCACCCGACGGGCCGGACGCCGGAAGGCGCACCGAGCGAGGGTCATCGACGCTCCACCGACACCGAGCACGTAGTCGGACCTCAACGGCCCCAGGACGGCCTGGCCGGACAGGTCGGACGCCACCCACCAGTGCGCCGTTCCGAGGCCGTCCACGGCCGCATAGGGCCGCAGGTCGACCAGCGGGCACACCTCGTCGTCGGGATCGTTCCCGGCCGTCCGGACGAGGCCGAGCCGGGCTGCACCGTCGACGCCGAGCCGGGGAAGGGCGGCGTCCAAACGTCGCCGGGCCACCGGCCGGCCGAGCAGCAGCGCCTGGACGACGGGCGCGAGGGGCTCACCCTTCGCGACCGCGTCGGCCACCACCCAGCGCGCCGGCCAGGGCTGCTCCCGGGCGAGGGCGTCGTGCGCGACCGCGCCGAGCAGTTCCCGGACCCCGTCCACGGTGTAGTCGGCCAGGTCGTCCCGCATCAGATCGAGAAGGCGGACGTCGGGGACCGGCACGTCGGGCGCGCCGGTCGGGGCAGCGGGCGAAGGTGCCTGGGGATCCACCGGCCCATCCTCGCCCACCCCTACCGACCGGTAGGGCGAGTCAGAGCGCCGGCGGGCGCACGGCCGCCCGCGCCGGCGCAGTGGGTCGGCGGTGGGTTGGCGGTGGGTTGGCAAACTGCAGCGGCCCCGGGCGCTGGCGCTCGGGGCCGCGTCAGTTCGAGCGGGTCAGGCGGACGCGACCGCCTTCTCCGGCACCTCGGCGTGCAGGCTCGATGCGCGCCGCTTGGAGATCGTGACCACGGTGACGATGACGATCACAGCGATGCCCGCGACGAGAGTCCGGACCAGCGGGCTGGCGTCCGGCCCGGTGGAGTACTGGACGGCCGCCGGAGCGATGAGCACGGACACCAGGTTCATGACCTTGATCAGCGGGTTGATGGCGGGGCCCGCCGTGTCC
>DATDMG010000230.1:0-19990 GCA_036518955.1 Kineosporiaceae bacterium
TGTCGTGGAGTTCGTGGGTGAGGTTTCGGCTCGCGGGTCCGTGCGGGAGGGGCACCTTCAGCGTGACGCTACTCGTTCTCGGGGTCGGCATCGGTTGGAGGGGGGGAAGGGGACCCTGACTCTGGGTCCGCGGGTGCGGTACGGGAGTAGGTCTCGTGGTGGGGACGGCGCCGGCGGTGGCGCGGTTATTGAGGCTGTGGGGTTGGGGCGTTCTTTCGTGGGGCAGGGGCGGCGGGTTGATGCTGTTCGTGATGTGACCTTCTCGGTGGAGGCCGGGGAGATTGTGGGTTTTCTTGGGGCCAATGGCGCGGGTAAGACCACGACGATGCGGATGTTGACCACTCTGCTGGAGCCGACCGCCGGGGATGCACGGATCGGTGGTTGGTGGTTGCGTCGGGACGCCGCCCAGGTGCGTCGTCGTATTGGGTATGTCTCGCAGTCGGGCGGGACGCGCGGGGAGTCGCGCGTGGTGGAGGAGTTGTTGTTGCAGGCGCGGTTCCAGGGGATGTCCGCGGCGGCTGGTCGGGTGCGTGTTCACGAGTTGTGCGGCCTTCTGGATCTTGCTGATCTCAGTGATCGGCCGATGCGTAGTCTGTCTGGTGGGCAGCGGCGGCGGGTGGATATTGCCATGGGACTGGTGCATCGGCCGGTGGTGGTGTTCCTGGACGAGCCGACCTCGGCGTTGGATCCGCAGAGCAGGCGTGCCGTCTGGGATCAGGTGCGGCGGTTGCGTGATGACGCTGGGACGACGGTCTTTCTGACGACGCACTACCTGGACGAGGCGGATGCGCTGTGTGACCGGATTCTTCTGATGGAACGGGGTCTGCTCACGGAGTCCAGTACTCCTGACGAGCTCAAGCGGCGTTTCGCCTGCGACACCGTCACGCTGGAGATCCATGGTCCTCCTGACGTTGCGTTGCAGGCTCTCCTGGCGTGGGGCGAGGTGATCGGGTTGGAGGCGTCAGCGGTCGATGTGCGGGGTGCGACTCTGCGGCTGCCGGTGCGCGATGGCGCCGGGAGCCTGCCGTGGATCGTGCGGGCTCTGGATGCTGTGGGGGTGGGACTGGCCTCGGTGCAGTTGGCCAGGCCCACGTTGGATGATGTGTTCCAGGTCCGTGCGGCGCAGCGTGAGGCCCGGCCCGCACCTGTGCCGGGTCAGCGATGAAGGCGGCCGGGGACACTGTCCTGGTGCTGCAGGAACAGCTGCGCACCGCGCTGCGGAACCCGTTGTGGGTTCTGATCGGGGCCGTCCAGCCGATCTTGAGCCTGGCCCTGTTCGGCCCGCTCCTGCAGCGGCTCGTCGGCGGCCCGGGGCTCGGAACGGGTAATGCCTGGCAGGTGCTCGTGCCCGGCCTGCTGGTCCAGCTCAGCCTGTTCTCCACGGCATTCGTCGGCCTGGCTGTGATCGGGGAGCTCAAGGCCGGGATCCTCGAGCGGGTGCAGGTCACCGCGGTCAGCCGGTTCGCGCTGCTGGCCGGCCGGGTCCTGCAGAGCGTGGTTCTGCTGCTCGGGCAGTGTCTGCTGCTGGTCCTGGCAGCCGTCGCGTTCGGGTTGCGGGTCTCGCCCGCGGGGGTGGCGTTGAGCATCGCCCTGATCCTGGTCACCGCGGGGGCGACGACAGCCTTGTCCTATGCCGTCGCCCTCCGGATCCGGGACGACTTCCTGCTGGCGCCGCTGCTGAATCTCGTGGTGGTGCCGTTGCCCCTGTTGTCCGGGGTTCTGCTGCCTCTGACCCTGGCCCCGACCTGGCTGAAGGCCGCCTCCCGGCTCATTCCGTTCAGTTATCTGGTCGATGCGAGCCGACAGGCGTTCCTCGGCTATTACCACGCCCCCGAGATCCGCCTTGCCGCGGTCGTGTCGGCCTGCTACGCCGCGGTGGCCCTGATCGCCGGGACGCACGCGTTCCGGCGCACCGGCGGCTGAGCTGCTGTGCCGGAGCGTGCCGAGCTCGCCCCTGGACATCCTGACGCCGAATACCCGCACCAGTGATCCCGGGGAGGCCCTGCGCCGGGTTCATGTCCCACGCAGTGCCCGAAAATGTCGTGAGGGAGATGGTGGTAAATTCATGGACAGTTTGCTCGGCGCCGTCCTGGTAGTCTTCGTGGGAGCGCACGTCAGTGCGATCTCATGCCTGGGACTCGAGTTGTACGGGCCTCGACGATTTGTGCTCCGCCCGTTCTTCGCGGATCCGCTCGCGTGCTTCCTGGTCGGGTGGGCTACCGGATGGGTCACCGGGTTCGACCGGGACGCCGTCAACGGCGCCGCGTTCGTCGGGTTCGTCGTCTGCTGCGTGGCAGTGCGTCGGGCGAGGAACCTCCGCCCGGCCGGCGTCGTCACCTTCGTCACGGTGGTGGTCGCCAGCGCGGCCCTGGTGCCGCTGTTGTTCGGAGTCTTCGCCGGGTTGCCGGTCAGCGGGTGGACCAAGGTGCCGCTGTTGCTGAGCACCGTGCTGACCACCCTGCTGACGCCGTCGATCCTCATCCAAACCTTCGAGGGATGGGACCCGATACTGCGCGCCCGATGGCGCCGCCCGCACGAGCCGAGGCGCGACTGGGTTCCCACCGCGGAGGCGCCCATGGTCTCGATCCACGTCCCTGCCTACGCGGAGCCGCCGGAGTTGGTGATCGCGACGTTGGACGCTCTGGCCCGCCTGGACTATCCGAACTTCGAAGTCCTGCTGATCGACAACAACACCCGGGACGAGCGGCTGTGGCGGCCGGTCGCCGAGCACTGTGCGGCGTTGGGGCCGAGGTTCCGGTTCTTTCACGTCGAGGGCATCACCGGCGCCAAGGCCGGTGCGCTCAACTGGTCGCGGCCGCACACCGATCCCAGCGCCGAGCTCATCGCCTACATCGACGCCGACTACCAGGTTGATCCGGACTGGCTGAGGCACACCGTCGGATACTTCGAGGACCCGAACGTAGGCTTCGTGCAGTGCCCGCATGCGTACCGGGACTTCGAGCACTCCGCCTTCGGCCGGATGGCGAACGGCACCTACTCCCTGTTCATGTACACCGAGATGATGTCCCTGAACGAGCACGGTTCGGGCATCACCGTGGGTACGATGTCGGTGATCCGACTGGCCGCCCTGGACGCCGCGAAGGGCTGGGCGGAATGGTGCCTGACCGAGGACTCCGAACTGGCCATTCGGATCCACGCCCTGGGCTATTCCTCCATATACGTACGTAGGCCCTACGGCTGGGGCGTTATTCCGGAGACCTTCGCCGCCTTCAAGAAGCAGCGGTTCAGGTGGACCTACGGGCCGGGGCAGGAGCTCAAGGCTCACCACCGCATGTACCTGCCCGGACGGCGCCACGTCCCCTCTGCGCTGACCCCCCGACAGCGGCTCCACCACTTCAACCACGGTTTCTCCATCTTCATGCTGGGTACGAAGCTGCTCACGGTCCCGTTGCAGTTCCTGACCCTGCTGTCACTCCTCGTGCACCGGGAGTACGTCCCCGCTCACCTGGAGGTGCTGCTGCCTCTGCTGGTGGTCCTCTGGTCGCGCCATCTGATGCGCTGGTACCTCTACCACAAGGTGATCGGAGCCACGTTCCGCGAATTCCTCGGGGCCAACCTCGTGCTCATGTCGCTGAGCTTCGTGATGTGCATCGCCGGGTTCGGCCTGCTCTTGGGGCGACCCGCTCGTTGGGTGCGGACCAGCAAGTTCCGCGTGTTCCCCGAGCGGTTCCGAGCCCTGGGCAGCACTCTCCCGGAGATCCTCTTCGCCGTCGTCTACCTGGCCTTCGGGGCTGCCGTCCTCGGCATGCTGCCTCGGACGGGACTCGCCCCCCTCCTCGCCGTGGGCCTGGCCTGGCAGGGACTGATCTACGCGACGGCCCCCGTCGTCGCCCTCATCGCCGAACTCGACCTCGCCCGCCCACGACCGTCCGCCGTCCATCGCTGGCTCCCGCTGCAGACCATGCCCTGGGAGCACAGGCCGACCAACCCCCGAAGGGTGTGAAGGAATGACAAGACAGGCGATAGCACCCAGCCACGAGACTGCCATGACGGAGGGGTCCGCCATGCCCGAAGAGCTGCGGAGCATGGCCGTCGCGGCCCGGGGCTGGCTACCGGACGACCAAGGATTGGTGCTCTACCAGGCAGCCCGGGAGCAGGCCGCCCACGGCATGGTCCTCGAGGTCGGCAGCTACTGCGGCAAGTCGACCGTCTACCTGGGAGCAGGGGTGGCGGCCGTCGGTGGGCTCCTGCTCTCGCTGGACCACCACCGGGGATCGAGCGAGCACCAGCCCGGCGGATACACCTACGACGAGAGCCTCTACGACCCGTTGACCGGGGGTATCGACACGCTTCCGGCCTTCCGGGCCCTGATTGCCGAGGCCGGCCTGGAAGACCATGTGTGCGCTGTGGTCGGTGAGTCCACTCGGGTGGCGTCGTGGTGGAGGACCTCGCTGGCGATGGTGTTCCTCGACGGCAGCCACCACGTGCATGACGCGATGGCGGACTACACCGGATGGGGGTCACGGGTCATGCCGGGCGGGCTGCTGGCGATCCACGACGTCTACCCGGCGCCGCGCGCGCCGTGGCAAGAGGGGCCGTACCAGGTCTACTGTCGCGCCCTCTCGGAGGGGTTCACCGAGCATCGGGACGCCGGGACCCTGCGGATCCTGCGGCGGCCGGCCGATGCCTGACCCGGTGACAAGCGCCATTCCGGCCGCTGCCGCCGAGACCGTGATCGATCCGCTGCACCGCGCCGAGATTCTGGTGCCGGAGGGGCTGGCACCCGCCGAGCGCTGCATCGTGACCGTCGCGTCGGCCGGCTTCGAGGACTGGCTGGACGACCTGCTCTCGTCGTTGGCCGCCTACGGCGGATGCCAGGACGCCCACGTGGTGGTCCTCGCCCTGGGTGAGGCCCCTCGGGTGGGCGAGGTGGCCCACCGGCACGGTGCCCACCTGGTGCCGTGCCGGATGCTGGCACCGCTCGGCCCGGCGAGCAAGGCCGTGGTGTACGCCATGGCGAAGATCGTGCCGACGGAACGCTTCCTGTGCCTCGACGCCGACATGGTCGTGCTCGGCGACCTGTCTCCGCTGTTCGTCGCCCTCGATGTGCTGCCCCCCGGCGCCGTCCTCGTCGCCCGCGACAACGAGCGGGTACGGCACCTGGGTGCCGCGCTCGACGAGATCTACGGCGGGGGGCCCGATCCGGCGTTCTTCTCCCGGCGCAGTCCGCTGGCCAGCTACCCGCTGGTCCTCAACGACGGGCTGATGGCGGCCCGGCGGTCGGCCCTGCTCGCCCTCGAGGCGAGGGTGCGCGCCCTGCCCGACGTCGTCCGGTGGGTCGACGAACGTCCTGATGTGCGGTGGCGCAACCAGTTCGCGGTCAACGTGGCGCTCGCGAAGGGAGCGTGTGCGGTCGAGCTCGACCCGATCTGGAACCTGCAGCTCAACACCCGCGCCCTCGAGCCGTGCGAGGACCTGGACGACGTGCGGTGGCTGGGTCGACGCGTCCGGGTGCTCCACTTCAACGGGGCCGGCGCCAAGCAGCGGTACGACCCCCTGCGGCGGCAGCTCAGAGCCCGGATCGCCGGCGCCGTCCCGCCACCCCGCCCGGCGAGCACCTGAACTGACTGGTCCGCCACCCGGACGGGCCGGGACGCTGCCCTGTCGCAGGGGCCGAAGCACCGGGTACCGCCGTGCTGCCGACGTCCCGGACGCCGTTCGCGTCGACCCGGAGGGCCGTGGCGTTGATGTGGCGTTGATCGGGATCTGGTCCCGGACAGGTGCGGGACGCCGACGGCGGCCGCCAGGGCGGTCAGCAGCCACCCGGCGGAGACCTCGTCGTGGGCGACCCGGCCAAGGACCATCGACTACCCTGCGGCAGGTCCACGCTACGAAAGGTCGCCGCGTTCGTTGATGCGGGATTGTAACACTGCAGTCGTCAGACGCGAGTCTAGCGGAGGTGTCGCCCGTTTGTCTCGACCGTAACCGCGACTATCGCAGCGCCGTTTGGTTGCCCTGAGAAGGCTGTGCACCGGCTGTACGGCACTGCCTGCTCACGTGACTGCCCGTCCACGTCGCTGAAGAGGTTGAGATGGATTCCCTGCCCACGAGGTCGTCCGGCGGCCGCCCCCGGCCGCGATCACGGCGCGTCCGGCCTTCCGCCTACTCCGGGCGGAGTCGGTCCGGGACGTCTCTGCTCCTCGGGGCCGGCCTGCCCGCCGTGCTGGCCGTCGGGGCGATCGCGGTATACACCATCGGGGGATCATCCGGGCCGGTCGGTGGCCTGGGGTCGGGGCGGACCATCCTGATGGCTGCCGACCACACGGCGGCCCGTCGGGACGCGGGGCTGGCTCCCCTCGTGCAGGCACAGAACGGTCCGATGCTCGACCCCCGTGGCAAGCGCCGGGCCGCCCAGGCCGCCCGGCAGGCTGCGGCGATGGCGAAGCAGGCGGGCATGGCCAACGCGGTGCAGGCGGCGGTGCCGAACCCGAACTGCACCATCGTCGTCCCGGCGAATCCGCTGACCGCCGAAGGGCTGGCGACGCCGTACCAGCTGGTGGCGACCGATCCGGCGGCGGGACCGTGCAACGAGGCGAACGTGAACCAGTCCGCGTTCGTGCAGGCGGCCATCGTCTCGCCGGCCGGCCAGGTCACGCTGTACGACCCGCTGGTCATCGACCAGGGCACCCAGCCGCTGGCGCCGCCCGCCGCCGTGCAGGTTCCGCAGGGTTCGGTGGTAGGGATCTGGTTCGGGTTCAACGGCACCAATCTCACCCTGAAGTCGGCGAACGGAACGAACTCCCTTCAGCAGGGCAACTGCGTCAACGGGTCCCGAGGAACGATCTTCGGGCAGTTCGCCAGCTGCAACGGCGCCGGGTTCTTCGCCGGGGCGTCGGCCGCCGTCCAGGCCGGCACCTTGGCGGTCCCGCCGTTGGGGACGGCGGCGGACGGCAAGCCGTGCCCGACGGTGCGCGACTTCTCCCTGGTCGATCAGGACCAGAGCGACAACGTGACGTCGCACATCCTGGCCGCCCCGAACGGGCAGACCGGCCAGAACAACGCGGCTACCCGGGCCGCGATCCAGCAGCTCAACGCGCAGCCGGTCGACCTGGCCAACGGAAGCGACAACCGGCTCTTGGACGTGTTCGTGCTGCCCACGCTGGGGTGCACCCCCTGGATGCTGCCGAACGCGTCGACCGACAACACGGCATCGCCGTCCCTGCCGCTCAACGAACTTCAGGCCGCAGCGTTCCAGCAGGCGCCGGTCGCGCTGATTCCGTTGACCGACCCGATGGTGATGGTGAACAACCAGCAGAGCGGGCGCAAGACCAACCTGTTCCGGGCCGCCGTCGGCCAGCCGCCGCTGGGCGTGACCGACAACGGCTCCGGCCTGGCGTACTGCCGCAACCTGTTCCAGAACCCGGCCGGAATCCAGCGCGTGTTCGCGGGGATGAACATCTTCGCGAACGGGCGTACCCCCGACCCCGCGGCCGCGACCAACCTGTTCACCTTCCTGGCGATGCGCGCCAACCAGTCCTTCACCAACCTCAACTGCCAGAACCTGCTCCAGGTGGCCAACCCGATCACCACCACCGTGGACGGCAACAACGTGGTGACCGCCGCCGTGTTCACCCCCATCGGCGGCGTCGCGACGCCCACGCCGACGGCCACCCCGACCGCCACCCCCACCGTGACCCCGACGACCACCCCGACCGTGACCCCGACGACCACTGCGATCGTGACCCCGACGACCACTGCGATCGTCACCCCGACGGCCACTCCGAGCATGGCGCCGCCGATCACCGTGACGGTGACCCCGCCGCCCGCCCCCGCGGCGACCGTGACGGTCACCGCGCCGCCGCCCAGCCCTGGCCCCTACCAGGGCGGCTACCAGGGCGGGTACCAGGGCGGGTACCAGGGCGGCTATCCGGGCGCGGCGTACCAGAACGGCACGTACCAGGTCGTCCGTAATGCCCAAGGTGTGGTGGTGGTTGCTGTCGGAGCCACCACCGCGCCGATGGCCCCGGTGGCTCAGCCGATGGCGGGCACCCCGAGGTTCACCGGATGACACCGGGTGCGCGTGTCCGCCGCGGCGCCGTCGCGGCACTGCTGGTGGCCGTCGGCCTGGCGACCTCCGGCTGCGGCTCGGACCACCCGGCGAACGTCGCCGCGGGCGCCGCGGCGCACCACCCCTCGGCGGCGGTCGTCGCCGGTCCGTCCCCCAGCGACGACGTGCCCACGGGGGACACCGGGACGGCCGCGCCGGATCCGACGCAGGAGAGCAGGGCCGGCGCCACCGGCCCCGCTCGGGTGGACCCTGCCATCAACGTGGTAGCCAAGGCCGGGGTGGCGTCCGTGCCGGTGTACGCGTCGACCTCGGACGCCGAGCCCTGGACGACGCTGGCCAACCCGCTCCCCTCCGGGGCGCCGCTGGTGTTCCTGGTCCAGGGAGCGGTCCACGGTTGGGTGCGGGTGCTGGTCCCGGTCCGACCCAACCAGGCGCAGGGCTGGGTCAGGGCCTCCGACGTGACACTCAACCGGGTCGACTACCGGATCGTCGTCTCGGTCGGCCGGCACACCCTCACCGTCTACAAGGCAGGCAAGGTGTTCATGACGGAGCGAGCCGGAATCGGTACCTCGACCACCCCGACCCCCGGCGGCGTCTACTACGTCAAGGAACTGATCAAACCGACCGATCCGCGGGGGGCGTACGGACCGTTCGCCTATGGCCTCTCGGGCTATTCGAACGTGCTGAACGAGTTCGCCGGCGGTGACGGCGAGATCGGCATCCACGGCACGGACGACCCGACCACTCTGGGCAGGAGCGTCAGCCACGGGTGCATCCGGATCAGCAACACCGCGATCACCAAGCTGGCAGGCATGCTTCCGCTCGGCGCCCCGGTGCAGATCGTGCGCTGACCTGGACGTCTGCCGGTCACAGCCGGCGCCGCCGCCACCATCGCCGCACGTCGTCCGCCCACCGGAGATCACCTGGTCGGCAGATGTGGTGGTCCACGGAGCGCGCTCTCCGCTCCTGCTGTGCCGTCGGCGACGGTCGCCGCTGGACGGTGAGGACCCTGGCGTCGATGGCCGCGCGTCCGATGTGTGCGTCGTGACGTCGTCGCCACTAAAGTTCCGGTGTGCCGAGGCCGCGGGTGTCCCGTACGTTGGTCGCCGTCGCGGGCGGATCGCTGGTGGCGGTCACTGTTGCCGGGGGTGCGGCCAGGCCCGTGCCACCCGCCACGTCCCGGGTGGTCGCGGGGTCGGCCGCCTCGGCCCGGGTGGGGATGCACCGGCCGTCGTCTCCCAGGTCGGGCACCGTGCCCGGGCGGCCGGACCCAGGGCAGGGCCGGCGATCAGCGGAGGTGGAACAGCCGGGCCCGGATGACGGGACGTTGGAGACGCTGGCCGACGGGCTCGTGCTGCTGCGGACACCGCCCCAGGGCCAGGACGCCGGAGCCCGCGGGCCGGTCGAGGGTTCGGCGACCTGGAGCTGGACGCCCCCGGCCACGTTGCCGGGGCTCTCCGCGGACGCCCGCCGGGTCGACGTGTTCTACACCCCTCACCCGGACGACGAGACCCTCAGCATGGGTGTGCTCATCGCCGCGGCGACGAGCCGCGGCGACCGCGTGATCGTGGTGTGTCTGACCGACGGGCGCACCAGTGGCGCGATCCGGGACATCAACGCGCGCCTGGCCGCCGACCACGACGCCCCCGCCCTCACCGCCGACGACCTCGGCCAGGCCCGGGACGGCGAGCTGCGCAGGGCGACCGGCGCCCTCGGCGTCCACCCGGACGACGTCGTGCTGGCTCACCTGGACGCCCCGGGCAGCGACGGTGGCGCGATCGTGACCGTGGCCGAGGCGGAGCAGGTGGTCCGGTTCTTCGCGGCCCGCTACCCCGGCGCCACCCACACCACGATGTCCGACGTCGCCGAACGCCAGCAGGATCACCTGGACGCCGGCGTCGCCCTGCACCGGTTGCTCGACGCCCACGTCGTGACCAGTGCTCAATGGACGGTCTCGCGGCTGTGGTGGTCCCTGCCCGGCCCGCGGTGGACCTGGGCGCTGCCGTCGACCCCGGCCGAGCGCGAGAGCGTGCGACGGGCCGGCATCGAGTACCAGACCTGGGACCCCCGGGACCGCGAGTTCGCCGTCGGCTTCTACTCCGTGCGCTGGCAGTTCGCCGCCCTCGGCCGCGATGTCCGCGATCGCGTCCACGGCACCGGTCCGACGTCCTCGGGAATCCTGGCCACGGTCCCCATGACCCCGACCCGAGCCGCCCGAGCGGTGACCCGGACCCGGGTCACCGCCCGGGTCACGGCCGGGACCGCAGGCACCCGCTCCGGCCGCCGCGCTCGACGGACCGGTCGAACGACCGGCTGAGGAGTCGGCCCGGTGGGGCGACCCCGGCCCGGTGGGGCGACGACGCCTTCGTCGTCCGCCGCCCGGCCGCGCTGCTCGGATTGACAACCTCCCGACAGATCCCGTAAACCCGGCAATCCGGGCAACCCGGCTATATCGCCGGTCGTGACGTCTCCGACGGGACGGGAAGGACGGTCATGAGCACGACCATCGAACTGGAACAACGGGTCGACCACGAGGAGCTCGAGCGCCTGGTGACGGGTGAGCACCACGACCCGCATCGCCTCCTGGGCGCCCACCCGGAGCAGGACGCCGCCGGGGACGAACATGTCGTGATCCGTGGGTGGTATCCGGACGCCGTCCAGATGGCCCTGCTCACCGAGGGTCGGCGGATCGAGATGCGGCGACTGCATCCCGCGGGCGTGTTCGCCCACCTGCTGGACGGCGCCACCGTGCCGGTCTACCAGGTGCAGGCGACGCTGCGGGACGGCCGGACGGTGGTCTTCGACGACCCCTACAGTTGCGGGCCGACCCTGGGGGACCTTGACCTCCACCTCTTCGGGGAAGGTCGGCACGAGGGGCTGTGGCGCCACCTCGGGGCCCACGTCCGCGTGCATCAGGGCCTGTCCGGCACGTCGTTCGCGGTCTGGGCGCCCAGCGCGCGCAGCGTGCGGGTGGTGGGGGACGTCAACGGCTGGGACGGGCGGGTGCACCCGATGCGGGTGCTCGGCAGTTCGGGCGTCTGGGAGATCTTCATTCCTGGGATGGGCCCGGGAGCTCGGTACAAGTACGAGATCCTCAGCCAGGCGGGGCACGTGAGCCTGAAGGCTGATCCGTTCGCCTTCGCCGCCGAGATGCCACCCGCCACCGCGAGCATCGTCACGCGGAGCAGCTACGCCTGGCAGGACGGCGACTGGATCACCGATCGGGACAACACCGACGTCCTGCGAGCACCGGTGTCGATCTACGAATGTCACCTGGGCTCGTGGCGGATGGTGCAGAGGGGAGACGGTTCGTGGCGCCCGCTGACGTATCGTGAGGCGGCGGAGGTCCTGCCGGAGTACGTGGCCGACCTCGGGTTCACGCACGTGGAGTTCCTCCCCCTCGCCCAGCATCCGTTCTCCGGGTCGTGGGGTTACCAGGTGACCGGCTACTACGCGCCGGCGGCTCAGTACGGCGGCCCGGACGACTTCCGGTACCTGGTCGACCGGTTGCACCGGGCAGGGATCGGCGTCCTGATGGACTGGGTGCCGGCCCACTTCCCCAAGGACGACTGGGCCCTGGCCCGGTTCGACGGGTCGGCGCTCTACGAACACTCCGACCCCCGCCAGGGCGAACACCCGGACTGGGGAACGCTGGTGTTCAACTTCGGCCGCCACGAGGTCCGCAACTTCCTGCTGGCCAACGCGCTCTACTGGATCGAGGAGTTCCACCTCGACGGGCTGCGGGTCGACGCGGTCGCATCGATGCTCTACCTCGACTACTCCCGGAACCCGGGGGAGTGGGTCACCAACCGGTTCGGGGGGCGGGAGAACCTCGAGGCGATCGACTTCGTCAAGGAGGCGAACGAGGTGATCTACCGTCATCACCCCGCGGTGATGATGGTGGCGGAGGAGTCGACCTCCTGGCCGGCCGTGTCTCGTCCGACCTACCTCGGCGGCCTCGGTTTCGGGTTCAAGTGGAACATGGGCTGGATGAACGACACGCTCGTGTACTTCACCAAGGACCCGGTCCATCGCCGCTACCACCATCACGAGCTCACGTTCGCCCTGCTCTACGCGTTCCATGAGAACTTCATCCTCCCGCTGAGCCATGACGAGGTGGTTCACGGCAAGGGTTCGCTGCTCGCCAGGATGCCCGGCGACCGGTGGCAGCAGTTCGCGAACCTGCGCGCACTGTTCGGCTGGATGTGGGCCCATCCCGGGCGTCCGCTGCTGTTCATGGGTGGCGAGATCGCCCAGAACGACGAATGGAGCCATCACACGGGCGTCGACTGGCACCTGGTGCAGTACCCAGAACACGCCGGGGTCACCACGCTCGTCCGCGAACTCAACTCCGTCTACCGGGACGAGCCCGCTCTGTGGGAGCAGGACTTCGACTGGACCGGATTCCGTTGGATCGACTGCAACGACGCCGACCAGAGCGTGCTGTCGTTCCTCCGAATCCCGAGGACCGCCCGGCGGGTCGTCGCCTGCATCGCCAACCTCACACCCGTGGTGCGGCACGACCACCGTGTGGGGCTTCCCCATCCCGGGCGCTGGATCGAGGTGCTGAACACCGACAGCACGGACTTCGGCGGGAGCGGCGTCACGGTCGGAGAGGTCACCGCCGAGGGGGTGCCGTGGAACGACCTGCCGTACTCCGCATCGATCACGCTGCCCCCGCTGGCCGTCGTCTGGCTGGCCACGGAGGGTACGCCCTGACCGCTGAGGTGAACCCCCGAGAGTGGTGATCGAGGCGCACCCCACCGGCGACCTGGCACGGCATCAGGCGGGCGCCTCGATCACCTCCTTGCGCAGGTGGACCGGCGGTGTCAACGGGCTGACTGATCGTCGCCGGTCTCGGAGGACGTCGCGGAGTACGCGGAGTAGAACCCCTCGAGGCGACTCCGGACGGATGCCTCCAGGTACCCGCGGTCCCGCGCCGCCGCGATCAGCGCGGTGGCGGCCCGGCCCAGACCCGCACCGACGTTTTCCCGGGTCATCCCCAGGTCGTCGAGGATGTCCGCCACGGGCTGGTCACCATGGGCCTGGTAGAACTGGTCCAGGACGGCGTCGATGAGCCGGGCGACGATGTCCGATGAGCGGGTGGCGAACCAGACCTCCCGGATCCCGTCGCCGAGGCCGCCCAGCGCCGGCGATTCCACCAGGTCGGCGACCTCGCCGACGGGACGAGGCCCGTTGGTCGCCCAGATCTCCTCCGCGATGGTGCGCAGCATCGCGTCGTCCAGGGTGGCGGTGAGGTACTGCCGGCTGTCCCGCACGGTCTGCGAGACGTTGGCGGCGACGAACGCCACCAGCCGACGGTCGAGGCCGGCCTCCAGGTTGGGGGTGGCGGCCCGCACCGCGTTCTGGCTCAGGCGCACCAGCGAGGAGGCTCCGGGGAGCCGGCGCACCACGACGTTCTCGGTGAGCAGGTACTCCTTGACGCCGTGGTAGAGAACGTGACCGATGAGCTGGGAGTAGACGGTGCTCCCGGTGATCTGGGCCACGATCTCCTCGCGCAGCCGCCGAAGGCCGACCACCCCCGTGACCAGGTGTTCGTACGTCGCCCGGGGTAGCACGTCCTGCAACGGGTCGGTCTCCTGCAGGAGGGACTCCTGAGCGGCCCGCACCGCCCAGCTGATCTCCTCGACGAGTCCGTCCGACAGCGTCTGGTCGTCGACGACCAGACGCTGAACCCCGTCCCGCACGATGTCGACCGGGAGAAGGTCGCTCAGGGTGACCTCGCCGAGCCAGTCGAAGCAGGCGTCCACCTCGTGGGTGACGGCGGCTCCGACGGCGTCCTCGCGCCATCGGTCGACCTCGTAGCGCACGTGTGCCTCGAAGATCCGCGCAATGCCCTCGTCCATGGGTCCGTCCGTCCGTCGATCGGCACCCGGTCCACGGACCGGTGCCCTCACGGTCGCGCCTTCGGCCCGATCCTCCGGCGCCGCCCGCGTCCAGCCACGATTTCGGCAAGGCCCGGGCTTGTCCAGCGCGTCCGGCCCGGATCGGCGGAGCGCTGACCGTGACGGCGTCGGCGGCGCTCGCCCTGGCGTATCGCGCCGGGGTGGATGGGCCTGATCGTCAGGTGCCCGCTCTGGCGAGTGACCCGGCGACGAGAAGGGCGAGAGCGTCCTCCAGGGCCTCCCGGAACGGCATCCGCGCTGCGGCCAGGGCGGGATCGCAGGCATAGGCAGCGAGCACGCTGGCCGAGGGTTGGCAGCGGGCCCACAGGGCGCCGACGGTCACGATGGCCAGGCCGCTGAGCGTGAGGCTGGCCGGCTCGTCGAGCTCGGGCACGTGGTGACGGGCGAGTTCCGCGAGGCTGGCGAGGTGGGCGTGGGTGGCTCGCTTGTAGCGGACGGCGACCTCGACGGAGACGTTGTGCTCCAGGACTCCGCACTGCGCGCTGAGCAGGTCGCACAGCACGTGCTGCCCGGCCACGGAGCGGGCGATGACCGCGGCGAGCCGATCGCCGCGCTCCCTGGCGGGTGCGTCCGGATCGATCTCGGCGGCGAGCTCGTCGGCAAGTCCGCTGAGCCACTGCTCGCCCGCGCGGTCGAGCAGTTCCAGCAGGATCGCCTCACGGGACTCGAAGTACCGCAGCACGTTGGACTTGGCCAGCCCGACGCGGCGGCTCAGTCCGTTGAGAGTGACGTCTTGGACGGGCATGACGTTCAGCATGGCGGCCGTGCTGTCCAGGATGGCCCGGCGCCTGATCTCGCGCTGCTCCTCGCTCCGCGCGCGTTGGAACGTCATCACACCCATCGATGGTACAGACCCGCGGTCTCTTGGTGCGGGGGCCGCGGTACGCGGTGATCCCGCCGGCCAACGAGGTGTCCTGCCGGACGAGCCCCACGGTGCATGCCCCGTTCGCGGTGTTCATCACGGTGCCGGCCAAGAACTGGCACGGCGAATCCATCGAGGGCGCCGCCCCGGACCAGCACGTGGGTGCCGGTCGGGACCGGGTCCGGACCCCGTCTCGGCATCGATGCGGGGCCGGGCGGACCTGGTCGTGGCGGAGCCGCGGACATTATGTTTGTACCCAAACAATCAGTCTCTGGAGGTGCTGGTGTCCGGTCCGCTGATCGCCGTCCCGGGGCGCTTCTCGGCGTCCGCCTCCGCCGTGCGGTACCGGGCGCTGGTCAACGCCCGGGCCCTGCTCGAGGCTGTCGCCCGCGCCGGAGGCGAGCCGCTCACCGTGCTGCCGCGCTCGCTCCGCGCTGATCCTCAGGTCGATCCGGAAGCGGCGGTGGCCGAGGTCCGGGACCTGTTCCGGTGGGCGGACGGCGTCCTGCTGCCGGGTGGGGGAGACCTGGATCCGCGTCGCTACGGGCAGGCGGGGGTGTCCGAGGAGGTCTACGGCGTGGACGACGCCCAGGACGCCTTCGACCTGACCGTCGCCCGGTGGGCCCTGGATGAGGGTGTCCCGCTGCTGGCGGTCTGCCGCGGCGCTCAGGTGGTGAACGTCGCCCTGGGCGGGACGATGATCCAGCACATGGACCAGCCGCACCGGCACCGGCTCCACCAGGTCCGGATGTGGGCCGGCGTGGCGCGAGAGGTGTTCGGCAGCTCGCTGGCGGTGTCGTGCCACCACCACCAGCGCGTGGACCGGTTGGGGGCCGGGCTGCGTGTGGTGGGGGAGGCTGAGGACGGCACGCCGGAGGCCTTCGACCGGCCCGGTTCGTCCGGATGGTTCCTGGGCGTGCAGTGGCACCCGGAGGACGTCGCGGAGTCGGTCCCCGCTCACCAGGCCGCCTTCGACGCCCACGCTGCGGCCGCTCGCCACAGGGCCGCGACGCCACGACCGGCGCCGGCGGTCCCGGGCCCGCCGGTCGTCCTTCGTCGGGCGTTCTCGAACGACTCCGGGTAGCTCTGCCGACTCCGTGGAGCTCGTGGAGCTCTGTCGGCGTCGTGGAGCTCTGTCGGCGTCGGCGGGGAGGGCGTTCCGGCGTCAGTGCGAGGGCCGCTCACGCCGACCTTGACGGTCCCAGGACCCACCCCTAGGATTTTGTTCGGATCCAAATGAAATGTCGGCACTGTCGGGAGGAGCCCAGGATGCAGCCGACGCCCGTTCCGTTGGGTCAGGTGGACCTCGCCGACCTCGACGTCTTCGAGCAGAACCGGGCGTGGGGCATGTTCGACACGCTCCGCCGCGAGGCGCCGGTGCACTGGAACGAGGAACACGACGGCGGTTCGGGCTTCTGGTCGATCACCCGATTCGACGACATCGAGCGCGTCGACAAGGACCCGCGCACCTTCACGTCCACGAAGTTCACCAACCTGGAGGAGCCACCGGAGGAGTTCCAGGAGCGCCGCCGCTCGATCCTTGAGTCGGACGGCCCGCGGCACCGCGCATTGCGCAAGCTGCTGGTCCGCGATTTCTCCGTGGCGCAGTTGCGCCGCTACGAGGACTTCCTGCGTGGCCTGGCCGCGGTCACCGTCGAGACCGCGCTGCAGCAGGAGGAGATGGACTTCGTCGCCGCGATCGCCGCGGACTACCCGATCGCCGTCCTGGCCCGGCTCCTGGACACTCCCGAGAACATGACGCCGCAGCTGATCGCATGGGGCAACGAGATCGTCGGCTTCTCCGACCCCGAGTACGCGCGGGTGCTGGTCAACTCCGAGGAGGCGCAGGCGTACCGGCATCTGCCCTTCAGCTCTCCCGTCTCCCAGGAGATCTTCGACTACGGTCGCCGGCTCGCCGCCGAGCGGCGCGGCGGCGATGCCCAGGACCTGGTGAGCAAGCTGGTCAACCGCATCCCCGAGGACGGCGTGCCGCTGTCGCCCGAGCACTTCGACAACTACTTCCTCCTGCTCGTCGTCGCCGGGAACGAGACGACCCGGCAGGCCATCAGCCACTCGATGAAGGCGCTGATCGACAATCCCGACCAGCTGCAGTGGCTGCGCGAGCACCCGGAGAAGATGGCCCAGGCGATCGAGGAGCTGCTGCGCTGGGCCTCGCCGGTCTACCACTTCCGGCGGACGGCCACCACGGACGTGCAGCTGCACGGCCAGACCATCAAGGCCGGCGACAAGGTCGTGATGTGGTTCGCCTCGGGCAACCGTGACGAGGCCACGTTCGACGACCCGTACCGGCTCGACCTCACCCGGTTCCCGAATGACCACATGACGTTCGGCAAGGGACCGCACACCTGCATGGGCTCCAACCTCGCCCGGTTCGAGCTGCGCGTGCTGTTCGAGACGTTGCTGCCGCGCCTGGCCTGGATCGAGCAGACCGGCGAGATCGCCCGGGTGCGCAGCAACTTCGTCAACGGCATCAAGCGCTTCCCGGTGAAGCTCACGTCGGTCCCGGCCGGTGCGAACACCCCTGCCAGCCGCGCGGCCCCCGCAGCCACCGGCCGGGTCTGAGCGGTGGTCCTGGGCGACGTCCGGGTGACGCCAGGAGCTCGTCCGGCGTGGACGAGATCATCATTGACGGGACGGGACGGGACGGGACGGGACGGGACGGGACCGGACCGGACGGGACCGGACGGGACGGGACGAGCGCGAGGGGCGAGCACGGGCCGGCGCCGCCCCCGCCGCGTCGGCACCAGCGGATGCGCGGCCCGTGCGCGGCGGCTGCCGGCCCGGCGGGCGAGGTGCCGGGCCCGACCCCGGTCGATGACGTAGCCTTGCGCAATTGGGCAAGAGTCACGGGTGGCCGGCCGGTCCTGCTGGTCCAGCTGGTCGTCTGTCGGCGGCTCGCCGGGCGGCGGCACGGCCGGAGGGTCGCCCGGCGGGGCGTGGAGGGTGGATGCTGGAACCGGAGACGGCCGGACAGTGCCTGTGCGGTGCGCGCGGTGCGCGCGGTGCCGTGGCCGCCGGCCATCCTGACGACGTCGGCCAGGTAGGTGGTCGGTGACGCGGGCGCCGTGGTGGGACACCCCGGGCGCCGCCGCCCGGCCCGACGGTTGGCAGCCGGCGTCGGGGCCTTCCGGTCAGCCGGCGTCGGGGCCTTCCGGTCAGCCGGTGCCGGGGCCTTCCGGCCAGCCGGGCGGGCACTGGCCGGTCCAGCCGCGACCGGGGCTGCCGCCCCGGGCGGACCGGCGAGGGGGCCGGCGACGTCGGCGCGGGCTGCGGGTCGTGGTGGCCGCCATGGCGGTCATCGCGGTGGCCGCGGCCGTCGGAGGCGTGTGGGTGTACAGCAAGCTGTCGGGGAACATTCAGGCGATGCCGCTGTTCGGCGGGCTGACCGGGAACGCGGGCACCGAGAAGGCGGACGCGTTCGGCAACACGCCGGTGAACCTGCTGGTGATCGGATCGGACGCGCGGGGCAACGCGGCCGACTGCAGGCTGGGGGGCGGGTGCGGGCATGCCACCTCCCAGGCCGGGACCGGGGCCAACGCGGACGTCGAGATGGTCGTGCACCTGGCCGCGGACCGGTCGAACGCCACCGTGATGAGCATCCCGCGGGACACCCTGGCGGACCTCCCGCCCTGTATCGATCCGGTCACACACCGCAACGTTCCGGGGTACCGCGGGATGATCAACGGTGCGCTGGCGCACGGCCCCGGCTGCCAGGTCGCCGCCGTCCACCAGCTCACCGGGATCCCGATCGACCACTTCGTGATGGTCGACTTCGCCGGTGTGGTCACCATGGCGGACGCCGTCGGCGGGGTGAGCGTGTGTGTCAGCGACAACGTCTACGACACCTATTCCCACCTGAAGCTGTCCAGGGGCACGCACACCCTGACCGGCCAGGCAGCGCTGGAGTTCGTCCGTTCCCGGCACGCCTTCGGCGACGGGTCCGACCTGGGTCGCACGTACGCCCAGCACCTGTACCTCGCCTCGCTCACCCGGACCCTGAAGAGCGCCGGGACGCTGGCCAACCCGGGCAAGGTCTACTCGCTGGCCGACGCGGCCACCAAGGCCCTCACCGTCGACACCGGGCTGGGTAGCGTGCCCAGGCTGGTGGCGCTCGCGGCGGACATGGACAAGGTCCCCACCCAGCGGACCACGTTCACCACCATGCAGACCGTCCCCGACCCGGCGAACATGAACAGAGTCGTCCCCGGTCCCGGCGCCCAGACCCTGTTCGACGCGATCACCAACGACCAGCCCTTGACCCCTGCCCACCCGGAGAGCAGCCCGTCCCCGACGTCCCCGGGGGCGTCCGGTACCGGTTCGCCCCCGGTCCCGCGGGCGCAGATCGCCGTCCGGGTGGTCAACGGCGGCGACGTGGCGGGGCGTGCGGCCGGGATCGCTGCCGCCCTGATCGCGGACGGGTTCAGCCCCCGGACGAGGGCCGCCACCGGGTCCCGGCACGCCGCCACGACGAGCCTGGTCTACGGGCCGGACCAACGCGGCCAGGCCCAGGCCGTCGCGGCCGCGCTGGACCTGCCGGTGACGCGCCTGCGCCAGGGCACCGCCTCGGGACTGGTGCTGACCATCGGCGTCGACTGGCCCGGCGGCACCCGCTATCCCGGCGGACCAGCACCCTCGCCCGACGCCGCTGGTGCCCTTGCCGGCAGCCATGCCCAGACCGCCAACCAGTCGGGCGCCTGTGCTCCGGTCAGCCATGGCCGCACCGTCGAGGTCGACCACATGATCATGACGCCGGCCCGCGCCTACGCGTACGCGACCGCGCGGGGAGTGCCCGATTCGGACAACGCCGCGTGATCCGTGACCCGGGGGAGGCTGGTGGGTCGTCGACCCAGCGCCGCGGGCGGCGTCCGGACTGCCACGTGTGGTCGGGTCTGCTCCGGCACCTCCAGGGTGGAATATGGCCATGGCCCACGGGATGGGTGCCGTGGAGGAGGGGGGGTCTGTCATGGATCGGCGTGGCTTCCTGACGGGCGTCGCCGTCGCGGTGACCGCGGCGTTGAATGCATGCGGCAGCGATGCTCACGGTGGTCGGACGACGCAGCCGTCGGCCGTGGGGCCCGGCTCACCGGGGTCGTCACCGCCCGCGTCGCAGTCCGGAACCGCGTCGCAGTCCGGAACCGTGTCGCAGTCCGG
>DATDMG010000231.1:0-3258 GCA_036518955.1 Kineosporiaceae bacterium
CCTCCCGGCGACGCCCTGCGATCAGCAGCGCGACGACGTCCAGCCCGAGCAGGCCGGTCCACGCCCAGGCCACGGGCCCGAGCGCGGCGACCACGAACGCGACCGCCCAACTGGCAGCCGTCAGCACGAGCAGCAGGGACAGCACCCGAGCCCGACGCCGTGCGGCGAGCGCGGACGGCGACGGTGACAGGTCCCGCGCCTGCCCGGCCTGCGTGGTGGGCCGCGCGAGCACCGAGCGCGCGTCCCGACCGCCCGCCACCTCGGCCAGCGGATCGACCACGGAGTCTGCGGCCGAACGCGGATCGGGCAGCAGCGACGTCGTCGACGGGCCGGCGGACGGCCGGCGCCGCCGGTCGAGGACGCGCAGCCCGGACGAGTCACGGTCGTGGCCCCGGGACTGGCTCAACACCTCCCGGCGACGCACCCACTGGGGGAGCAGGTAGACAGCCCAGCCCAGCAGAATCGCCACGAAGACGAGGGACGACGGCTGCTGGACCACGGTTTCTCAGCGTAGGCGTGCGGCCGCGGCAGGGCCCGCATTGTCAACGGTGTGTCGCGGACGAGTCCGGAGGACTTACCGAGACGACGCCAGATCGCTCTGCGTCAAGATCGGCCGCGATCCGGCGCCATCGCGGCAAGAAGCCCTCCGGAACCTCCTCGGCGGTGAGGGCGAACGTCGCGTGATCACGCCAGGCGCCGTCGATGTGGAGGAACCGGCGGCGCAGCCCCTCCGGCCGGAACCCCAACTTGTGCACGACCCGCAGGCTCGCGGTGTTCTCCGGGCGGATGTTGACCTCGATCCGGTGCAGCCCGATGCTGAAGCAGTGGTCCACGGCCATGGCCACCGCGGTGGGGATGATGCCGCGGCCGGCGACCCGACGGTCCACCCAGTAGCCGATCTGACCCGACCTCAGCGACCCCCAGGCGATGCCGGAGACGGTCAGCTGCCCGACCAGCCGGCCGTCGACGTCGACGGCGAACGGCAGCATCCGCCCGGCCCGGGCCTCCCGAGCGAAGGCGCGCACCATCTGATGGAACGTCGGCGCCGGGACCCCGGCGTCCGGGTGGGTCGCCTCCCAGGGGGCGAGCCAGTCGGCGTTCACCGCCCGGACGGCGCGCCAGGCCCGGGCGTCGCGCTGCCGCAGGGGGCGCAGCACGAGGGCGCCCTCGGTCAGGACGACGGGCCAGGGCTTGCCCGAGGAGGGCCATTCGTCACTCACCGCGCGCCCCCGACCCTCCAGGAACGACCGCACTGTCTCGCCCGGAGCCACTGCGCACGTGCATCCGGCAAGTCTGTCATTCCTCGGGGTCGGTGCGTGTCGGATCAGTTCGTCAGGCGGACGCCGCGGCCGCCCGGATCCGCCCGACGTGTGCCTCCAGGGCCGGCTCGTTCATCGGCACGGTGCCGCTGCGGCACCGGTCGGCCAGCCCGCGCAGCAGCTCGATCCCCTGATGGCCGGCGCCCAGTTCCTCGTCGATGGGTCGCAGCAGCTCGCCGAGGGCGCCGCCGGCCCGGTGCCGCAGGACGAGGATCCGCCACTGCCCGAGGAACCGGCGGAACTCCTCGAGCCGGAACCCCGCCTCGGTCACCAGCTCCACGGCCTCCCTCAGATCCTCGCCCAGTGCCCGCGCCGTCCACGCCATGTCGACCACCCCGTCGTGCACGGCGTCGCAGAGCAACGGCACCTCGCCGAGCGTGCCCGCTGGGGCGGTCCCGTCGGCCACCTCGGCGGCGAAGGCGGCGACCATGTCGGTGTGCAGACTGGCGAGCGCGATCCGGAACCGCAGCGCGGCGACGTCCGCGCGCAGCCGCGCCAGCCGCGCGGCCAACTGCTCCAGCACCCTCACCGCGACGTGCATGGGTGCCGCCATCACGGTGGCGACGTTGAGCAGTACGGGGGCGGTGTCGGTCACCCTGGCGGACGCCTGCCGAGCCACCTCGACGGACCGGTCGAGCCGCCGTGCCACGGCGAGCACCTCGGCCGCCGACGACGTCAGCCGCTCGGCCAGCGTCCGATAGGCGTCGAGCTGCTCCACCTGGGTCGCCAGCGTGGCGTCGAGCTCGCCGGCACCGGCGAGAACGTCGGCGATCGGACCGCGCGCCCATGACCTGGCGTAGGAGGCCGACACCAGCCGCGAGCGGGAGGCGATCTCGGCCGGCAGGGCATCCACGATGAAGTCGTCGTAGGACGCGAACCCCAGTGCCTGGACGCCGTCCTCGATCAACCGGGCGCCGAGCGCGGCGGCGGAGCGCCGGTCCGCGCCCTCGCGGATCGCCTCCCGCTCCGCGGCGAGCACCTGCCGGTACAGCTGGCGGGCCGGCTCCAGCAGGGGACTGCGCGGCGCCAGCCGGACCGACAGGAATCCGTCCCCGAGCGGGGTCACCGTCGCGAAGACCCAGTAGTGCCCACCGTCCTTGGCGAGGTTCTGCACGAACGCGCCCATCGGGCGCCCGTCCAGGAGCCGGTCCCACATCAGCCGGAAAGCGCCTCCGGGCATGTCCGGGTGCCGCACGAGGCTGTGCGGTGACCCGGTCAGCTCGCCGAGCGAGTAACCGGAGATCCGGACGAAGACGGAATTCCCCGACCGGATGACGCCACGGCGGTCCGTGGTCGAGAAGAACAACTCGTCGGGAGCCACGACGCGTTCGATGCCGGTCGGCTCGGCCTTGATGCCGACTGCCATGGATCAGCCTCCCGCTCCGCGATGATCGGCCGGACCGTCCGGTCCCGCCGCAGGTGGAGCCGACCCTAGACCGCTAGGTGCCGCCGGTAACAACTGTTGCCGCAATACGACAAGAAATCTGATGACTAAAGACTTGACGCGACATTTAGGCGAGGCCGGGCGCCGGCCGTGGCTCAGACCTGCGGGTGGTCCCCGCCGTGGATCTGGTCGACCGCATGCGGCAACACCCGGGCGAGCACGGCGATCCCGTCCTCGCAGCCGCCGGTGGAACCCGGCAGGTTGACGACGAGCGTCCGCCCCGCCCGGCCGGCGAGGCCACGGGACAGCATCGCGGTCGACACGCCGTGCCTCACCCCGTGGTCCCGGATGGCCTCCGCGATCCCCGGGATCTCCGCCTCCAGCACGGACCGGGTCGCCTCCGGGGTGCGGTCCGTCGGGGTCAGGCCCGTCCCGCCGGTGGTGAGGACGACGTCGTAACCCGCCTCGACCGCCGCCCGGAGCGCGGCGGCGACCGGGTCGCCGTCCGGCACGACCTGCGGACCGTCGACGGTGAAGCCCATGGCCTGCAACCCG
>DATDMG010000232.1:0-28019 GCA_036518955.1 Kineosporiaceae bacterium
ACCGCCACCAGATCTGGGACCTGCTGCACCACGACGACACCCGCCACCAGGTGCACCACCAGGAGGCCCTGATCCCCCATGGCTGACACTGACACGATCACGCGCCCCGCAACCGCACCCTCGACCGTTTCACCGGACCTCGACGCGACATCCCTGCGACCACCGCGCCGCGGCGGGCGGGCCGCGGCCCGGTTCCAGGCCCGGGCGCTCACCCTGCTGCGTCGCACGGCGGTGATTGCCGCCCTGCTGGTCGTGTGGGAGGTCGCACCGCGGATCCGGACCGGACCCGACAGCTACCTCGTCGAACCCTCCCTGTTGCCGCCGTTCTCCCGAGTGGCCCAAGCCTGGTGGCAACTGCTCCTGGACGGCGAACTGTGGGACAACACCCAGCCCTCCCTCGTCCGGTCGCTGTCCGGCTTCGCGCTGGCGGTCGGCGTCGGTGTACCGCTGGGCTTCGCCGTCGCCTGGTCCCGACACGTCCGGGACCTGCTCAACCCCGCGCTGGAACTGTTCCGCAACACCGCCGCCCTGGCCCTGCTGCCGGCGTTCACGCTGATCCTCGGCCTCGGTGAGACCTCCAAGATCGCCCTCGTGTTCTACGCCTGCCTGTTCCCCGTCGTGCTCAACACCATCACCGGCGTCCACACCGTCGACCCGCTGCTCATCCGCTGTGCCCGATCGATGGGATTCCACCGCGTCCGGCTGTTCCGCAAGGTCGTGCTGCCGGCCGCCGTCCCCAGCATCTTCACCGGGATCCGCCAGGCCGGCGCCGCGTCCATCCTCATCCTCCTCGCCGCCGAGATGGTCGGCGCCAAGGCCGGCCTGGGCTACCTCATCAACTACACCCAGTTCAACTTCATGATCCCCCAGATGTACGCCGGCATCGTCACCATCGCCGTCCTCGGACTGTGCTTCAACGCCACCCTCGTCGCCCTCGAGCGGCGCGCCTCACGCTGGCAGACCGAGGCCAACCGGTGAACCACCCGGGAACGACGACATCCCCGGCCAGGACTCGGAGCGCGAACGCGGAACGGGGGGCTACTCGGGCGCGACCTGCGGGGATGCGCGATATGAGATCACCGAGTGATGGTGTTGGGGACAGTGTGCCGGTTCGTGCTGCGGGGGCTGCTGGTCCTGGTGGGGCTGGCTCCTACTCCCGACGCGAAGGACGTGGAAATCGCCGTCCTGCGTCACCAGGTGGCGGTGCTGCGGCGGCAGGTGACCCGGCCCCGGTACACGCCTAGGGATCGGTTTCTGCTGGCCTGCCTGGCTGGCCCACCTGCTGCCCCGGGACCGGTGGTCGATCTTCTTGGTCACCCCGGCGACGCCGCTACGCTGGCACCGGGAGCTGGTGGCCTGCCGGTGGAGCTACCGGCACACCCATACAGGCCGGCATCCGGAAACCGCCCCGAAACGCGGCGTACCTATCATGCGCGCATGAACGCGACGCGGACGGTGGAGATCCACGGGCACGCCCGCGCCTATCGCCTGCTCGGGTCGGGACCGACCGCTCTGCTGCTCCTGCACGGGATCGGTTCGGACGGCGCGACCTGGGACACCGTGGCACCGCGGCTCGCGCAGCGGTTCACCGTGATCGTCCCGGACCTGCTCGGGCACGGTCGCTCCGCCAAGCCGCGTGCGGACTACAGCATCGGCGGGTACGCCAACGGCATGCGTGACCTGCTCGGCGTCCTGGACGTCGAACGCGTGACAGTGATCGGGCACAGCTTCGGCGGCGGTGTCGCCACACAGTTCGCCTACCAGTTCCCGGAACGGACCGACCGGCTCGTCCTGGTCGCGGGCGGCGGCCTCGGCCCCGAGGTGAGTGTCGTGCTCCGGGCGCTCACCCTGCCTGGAGTCGGAGCCGCGCTGCGGCTCACCCAGGTGGCGCCGCTGCGGTGGACGCTGCGCGCCCTGCGTGCCGCCGCCGCCCGCGTCGTCCCGCCCGCGCTCGCCACGGACCTGGGGGAGGCGCTCGTGATCCACGATGCGTTGCGCGACCCGGCGACCCGGGCGGCGTTCCTGCACGTGCTGCGGCACGTCGTGGATCGGGAAGGACAGCTCATCACGATGCGCGACCGCGCGTACCTCACGCAGGGTCTGCCGACGCTGATCGTGTGGGGGGAGCAGGATCACGTCCTTCCGGTCGCCCATGCGCAGGTGGCGGCGGAGGTGATGCCGGGTTCACGCTCGGTCGTCCTGCCCGGGGTAGGGCACTTCCCGCACCGCGAGGCGCCCGAGGAGTTCGTCCGCGTGGTGACCGAGTTCGTCGAGGCGACCCGACCGAACCGCTGGGACGCACGGCGCTGGCGACGGCTCCTGCAGGCCCGCTCGGCGGCATCCTCCGGATCGCCCGACCCGCCGTCCAGCGTTTATGCGACGCGCCCGAGGGCGGTGCGCACCTGACGCCCTGTCGTCCCACGGCACGTGGCCCAGCCCGGTCAGGCCAGGAGGCGATCGCATCCTCCTCGCCCTGGGTGATCGAGTACCGCATGGTCACCGGTGACGGCCGCACGGTCTGGGTCGAAGGCGTGCTCCGACCCGAGAAGCTGACGGACGGTGCCGTGGTGATGTCCACCCGGCTGATCGACGAGCGCATGCATCGGGAGGAGCACCTGCGGCGCCAGGCCACCACCGACCCGCTCACCGGACTGGCCAACCGGGCCCCGGATGACGCGCTGGCTCGACCAGATGCTCACCAGCCTGACCTGCACCCAGGCACCAAGCCTCACGGCGGGGTGACCTCCATCGGCCGGCCCCGACCCCGCTAGACCGCCCTCATCGATAGGTCATGGCGCTGCACCTGCGGGTCCCTGGACAGCAGGGTCAGCCCGTCGCACCGGGCCTGGGCGACGAGCATCCGGTCGAACGGATCGCGATGCAGTAGAGGCAAGCTCCCCGCCTCGGCCGTGTGCCGGGACCGGATCGGCAACTCGCTGAGGCCGCAACGCTCCAGGACGTCGAGCAGATCGGGCGGCCCGGTGAGCTTGGGTGTCGATCGGGGCGTCCACGTGTCTACCGAGATGGCGACCACTACCGCATCAAGGACAAGGTCGAAGTCGACGCTCTGCTCGAAACACCCGACGGACGTGTCATCGCGATCGAGGTCAAGGCCGGAGCGACCGTCCGCGGCGAGGATCTCGCCGGCCTGCGACACCTTGCCCAACGACTGGATCGCCGGTTCGTCGCCGGATATGTCCTGCACACCGGCCAGAGACCCTGCCGTTCGGCGACTGCCTGCGCGCTATCCCCGTCGACGCACTCTGGAACAGCACCACCTGATGTCACGCCAGTACGACACCACCGTCGCCGGCCACGAACTGCCCACCGAGGTGGCCCGCCGGATCCGGGCGTCCGTGCCGAACACGTACCGAAGTTCGAGGCCCGCCCCGGCGCCCTGCCGCGGTGACAGTGGGCCCTCGCCGCCGCCACCCGCGGCTTCGTGATCTCCACCAGGGCCGGGTGGGCTAGATTGCGTAGCGTTGGGGATGCTCACCACGGGTGCCGGGTAGGGGAGATGGCCGGTGACCTCGGAAGCGCAGATCGTGGAGGGGCACCGGTTGGCGGTCGCCGGCCAGGAGCCCACGATCGCCCGGGACGTCGGGGCCGAGGTCGTGCCCCCGCTCCTTCGCGACCAGGCAGATCGACCAGGCAGATAGCGCAGCGTGTGCGGGGCGATCACTGCCGCCGCGAAGGGTACATAGTAGGTCATACACGCTCCGGTAGCTCGTCGGACATCCAGTATGGCCGCCGCAGTGCCGACGGGTGTCCGCCCGGGCCCTCCCGGGCCGCGGACACCGATGCCTACCATCGGGGCGTTCAAGGGATCGCCGCCCTGATCGATACAACCCTGGTCACAGCAGTCGCCGACGGGCCCGCACGGGATGCGTAGATGTAGATGACGGCCGGCTCGTAACGACGGCACCGCTGGCCGGGCCCGCGAGGACAGATTGGCACGAGGCGGGCGGGCCGAGACGCCTTTTCCGGGTGTACTCGAAAGAGAACCCGGGACGGCGGTCGGCGTCCCACACACGTCTCGAAAAGCCAATTCGGTGAACACCGGCGATACCCGGGGTTCTGGATGGCCAGCACGGTGCGGTGCCCAGCCATCCAATTCTGATCAGTGACGGAGGCTCTCATGGACCAAGGTTCGATCGCGACACCTGGACACAGAAGGGGATTCCAGAGCTTTGCGGCCGTACTGAGAAACCACCTGGAACGCCAGGCCGACGCGCTCGCGTGCCGGTTTCTGCGCGATGGCGCCGCACCGGGCGGCACGGAAGCCGAGTCGACGAGCTACCGCGAGCTCGACCTCCGCGTCCGGGCCGTCGCCGCGCTCCTACAGCATGAGAACGTGGCAGGCAAGCCGGTCCTGCTGCTTCACCCTCCTGGACTGGACTACATCGCCGGATTTCTCGGCTGCCTTTATGCGAACGCGATAGCCATTCCCGCGTACCCGCCCGACGCGATGCGCTTTGGCCAGACCATGCCCCGACTCGCCGCCATCGTTCGGGATTCGGAGGCGACACACGCGCTCACTAGCGACGATTTCTCCCGACTCGCCGCCGCCAACACGGCGGAGCTCACCGCGCTTGGGATCCACGATATGCGCTGGCTCGTGACCAGCGGGCTCGATCCGGCTGGGGCGGATGACTGGCGGATGCCGGATACCACGGGGGACACGGTGGCATTCCTTCAGTACACCTCGGGCTCCACGTCCTCCCCCAAGGGCGTCGTGGTCAGTAACAGCAGTCTGCTCAACAATCTTCGTGCGACATACCGCAAGCTGCAGCATGGCTCGGAGTCGGGGCTCGTGTCATGGCTGCCGCCCTACCACGACATGGGTCTCATCGGCGGAATCCTGGAACCGCTGTACGGAGGATTCCCTACGCATCTGATGTCCCCGATGTCCTTCTTGCGGCGACCGCTGCTGTGGCTGGAGACGCTGTCGACCACGCGTGCCTCCACCAGTGTTGCACCCAACTTCGGTTTCGAGCACTGCCTGCGCAGGATCACGGACGAGCAGCGCGACCGGCTCGATCTGAGCCACTGGAAGCACGGACTGAACGGTGCCGAGCCGGTTCGTGCCGATACGCTCCGCCGGTTCGCGGAGCGGTTCGCGCCGTGCGGCCTCGATCGACGTACCTTGCTGCCCTCCTACGGCCTGGCCGAGGCGACGCTGATGGTGTCGTGCCTCGACCCAGGCGGAACGGCCGCCATCCACGCGTTCGCGTCCGATGCACTGGAAGCTGGCATCGCCGAGCCCCCGGCGCGGGCGGACAAGGGACGGGTTACCCACGTCGTGGGGTGTGGGACGGCCGTCGAGGGGGTGGAGATTGTCATCGTCGACGCCGCGACCCGCCGGAAGATCACCGCGGAGGGCAGGGTGGGGGAGGTCTGGCTCGCGGGCGCGAGCCTGGCAGTCGGTTACTGGCGCAACCCCGACGCTACCCGAGAGACCTTCCAGGCCCGTATTGAGGGCGCGGGAGAGACGCACTATCTCCGTACCGGCGACCTGGGCTTCATGATCAATAATCAGCTGTACCTCGTGGGCCGCATCAAGGACATGATGATCCTGCAGGGGCGCAACCACTACCCGCACGACATCGAGCTCACCGTCGAACAGGCCGACAACGCGATCCGGGAGACCAACGGCGCGGCCTTCTCCATCGAGGTGGATGGCGCCGAGGAGATGGTGGTCGCCTACGAGGTCAAGAGCACTCCCGCCGACGACGGGCGGGCGCTGCTGGCCAGACTGCGCTCGGCGATCGCCGAAGCGCACGAGATCATGCCCCACGCGATTGTGCTGCTGAAACGAGGTACCGTCCACAAGACGACCAGCGGCAAGATCCAGCGTCAGGCGTGTCGGGCGGATTTCCTCAGCCTCGGGCTCAGCGTGGTCGCCGCAAGTGTCGCCCGGGGCGCCGGACCGGAGCCAACGGCCTCCGTTCTCGCAGGCCTCTCCGCCGACGACCGTCGGCAACGGGTGGTCGACGCCGTCAGCACGGTCCTGGCCGGCCTGTCTCCGGCCGTCGACCCCGCCACCGCGCCCACCGCGACGTTCTCCCAACTCGGACTGGACTACCTGAGCCTCCTCACCGCCGTACGAGAGTTGGAGCGGCGACTCGGCATCGAGATCATGATGGGTGAACTGCTGGTGCGCCCGCGGGTCGACACGCTGGTCGCCCTGCTCCTCGGTGCAGAGGACACGGACGGGACCACACCGGGGGCCACCCACGTGGCCCGGGAGGATGTCGTCACGTCCGCCGAGACACGGTCGCCCGAGCCGCCGTGGGACTCAGCGGCCATCGAGTCCTGGCTCGTCACAAGGTTCGCTGCGGGGCTGGGGCTGCCGGCGGAGGCGGTCGATGTCACCAGACCGCTGCTGTCCCTCGGCCTCGACTCGCGGCAGGCTTTCACGATCCTGGCAGAGCTGGGTTCCCAGATGGGACGCGAGGTGACCCCGGGCAGTCTCTTCGACCATCCCACCATTCGCGCCATCGCCGCCCTCCACGGCGGCGAACATGCGGGCAATGAGCACGTCGCCAGCCGCACCGTGATCTCCGCGAGGTCAAGCGACAGCGACCGGGGCGACGAACCGATCGCGATCATCGGGGTCGGCTGCCGTTTCCCCGGGGCGCCCGACCCGGACAGCTACTGGCGGCTGCTCGTAGACGGGCGCGACGCGATCACCGCGGTTCCCCGTACCCGCTGGGACGCCGACCGGCTGAACGCGCCGAAATTCGGTGGCTTCATCGACCGGATCGACGAGTTCGACGCCCGCTTCTTCGGCATGTCGGCCAGGGAGGCGATCAACACCGACCCTCAGCAACGGCTGCTCCTGGAGATCGCCTGGCAGACCGTGGAGGACGCGGGCCTCGACCCGACTCGGCTCGCGGACGGCTCCACCGGCGTCTTCGTGGGCATCAGCAGCCACGACTACGCCGAGCGTGCGATAAACCGGCCGGACTCGGTGGACGTCCAGGCGGTCACCGGCAACGCGTCCTCCGTGGCGGCCAACCGGTTGTCGTACACGCTCGACCTGCGGGGGCCGAGCCTCGCCCTCGACACGGCCTGCTCGTCGTCGCTGCTCGCGGTCCATCTGGCGTGCGAGAGCCTGCGCCGCGGCGAGTGCGACACCGCGCTCGCCGGCGGGGTGAACCTCATGATCACCCCTGGTCTCAGCGTGGCGTTCGCCGCGAGCAACATGCTGTCGCCGGACGGCCGCTGCCGCACCTTCGACGACTCCGCCGACGGCTACGTGCGTGGAGAGGGTGCGGGCCTTGTCCTCCTGAAGCCCTTGTCGGCGGCGATCAGGGACGGCGACCGGGTCCAGGCGGTGATCAAGGGATCGGCGACGGGACACGGCGGCCGGAGCAACGGCCTCACCGCCCCCAAGGGATCGGCCCAACGGGTCGTCATCGAACGCGCGCTGGCCCAGGCCGGGCTGAGCGGCGACGGGATCGACTACGTCGAAGCCCACGGTACCGGCACCCCGCTCGGCGACCCCGTCGAATGGGAGGCCCTGGCAGCCGTCCACGGCCGCCACCGACCGCCGGGCAACCCCTGCCTTGTCGGGTCGGTCAAGACCAACATCGGCCACCTGGAGGCGGCGGCGGGCATCGCGGGGCTCATCAAGGCCGCGTTCGTGGTACGTCACCGTCAGGTGCCACCGACCTTGCACCTTCGTACCCCCAACCGCCACCTGGTATGGGAAGGCTCAGGACTCGACGTACCGACGCGGCTCACCGAACTGCCCAACGAGGCGCCGGTACGGGCGGGAGTCAGTTCGTTCGGTTTCGGCGGCTCGAACGTGCACGTGGTGCTCGAGTCGGCCCCCGAACCCGCTCCGGACAATGCCGTCTCCCCGAGGCGCCCGCTGCACCCGCTGTCGTTGTCGGCACACACCCCCACGGCGCTCACCGCTCTGGCGCAGCGCTACCGCACCCACCTTGCCGCACATCCGGGCCTGGATCTCGGGGACCTCTGCCAGACCGCGAACACGGGCCGCCCTCGGCTCCCGTACCGAGCAGTGGTCACCGTCGGGACCGCCGAGGCACTCGACCTTGCGCTCGACGCTCTGGCGCGAGGCGAAGCGTCGACTGCCGTCGTCCGCGACCATGCGCGGTCCGGCCATCCGCCCCGGGTCGCTTTTCTCTTCAGCGGCCAGGGCACCCAGTACACCGGGATGGGGAAAGGGCTGTACGACACGCACCGAGGTTTCGCCAGCACCCTCGACCGCGCCGACCAGGTGTTGCGGCCACGGCTCGGCGTCCCACTGCCGGACTTGATCTTCACCGAGGAGGGTACGGAGCGGCTGCGGAGCACCCGCTACTGCCAGGCCGCCCTCGTGGCGCTGGAGGTCGCGCTCGCCGAACTGTGGATGTCGCTCGGCGTGCGGCCGGCCGCCGTGCTCGGGCACAGCATCGGAGCGTACGCGGCCGCGTGCGTGGCCGGGGTGATGTCCTTTGAGGACGCATTGGTGCTGGCCGCGCTGCGCGGCAGATACATGGACGAGCAGCCCGGAGACGGCGCGATGATCGCCTGCACCGCAACCGTCGATACGGTTCACGAGGTGACCGCTGGTCTTGACTCGATATCGGTGGCTGCTGTCAACGCCCCCGGCCATGTCGTGTTGTCGGGGGAACGCGCGGAGATCGACAAGGCGCGCGGCCTCTTGGAGGACCGGTCCGTCGTCGTCAGACCGATCGCGGTGACGCACGCCTTCCACTCCCCGCTGATGGCCGGCGCGGCACGGCAGCTACGCGAGGCGGCCCGGGCCTTCGAGTTCGCGGCGCCGGAAATCCCCTGGGTCTTCGATACCACCGGCGAGTTGGTCAGTGGACGAATCGGCGCCGACGATCTGGCGGAGCATGTGACCGGCACGGTCCGCTTCGCCGACGGATTCGCCACGCTCCGCGGTCTCGGCTGTGACGCGTTCGTCGAAATCGGCCCGCACACGACCCTGCTCGGCCTGGCCCGCACGATGACGCATGAGTCCGACGCGGACCCCGTGCTGTGGCTGCCCTCCCTGCGACGCCGCGACGGCGAGGCGATGGAGGACGGCGACTGGAACACGCTTCTGCGGTCGCTGGGCCGCGTCCACTGCGCCGGCGGCGACGTGGACTGGGCCGCTCTCGACGAGGGGTACCGGAGGCCGCGGGTCCAGGTGCCGCACACCGTCCTCGAGGGACAGGCCTACTGGATCGGCTCCACCCCCGAGGAGGAGGGCCAGCCGGTAGCGGCACCGCTCCAGGAACCCGGATCACCTTCGCCGGCCGCTGCCGCACCGGTGGCCCCGGACGGAGTGGGGCGGGTGGTCCTCGGGCAGGTGGCGCTGGTGTGTGGCTACCCCGCCGACCAGATCCCCCGTGACGCACGCCTGGGCAGGGACCTCGGGTTCGACTCGCTCATGCGCACCGAGCTACAGCGGTCGCTCTCCCAGCGGTTCCCGGGGCGTCTGGAGGAGCACCGGGAAGCCCTGCTCGGGGACCCTACCGTGGGACTGCTGGTGGATATTCTCAGCACCGGAACCGCACCGGCCACCCACGCCGATCCGCCGCTTCCTCAGCCCGCACCGTCGACGCCCGGGACTGTTCCGGCCGATGGGGCCGCCCGTGTGGTGAAGCAGGAGTTCACGTTCGAGGAGTGGCCCGAGTACGCGGAACTGCAGGACAGGATCCGCCAGGTCACCTCGAGCGGCGCGAACCCATACGGCCGGGTCCACGAGGGATTCAACTCCGGCCGCGCCTGCGTCGAGGGCCGCCCGGTCATCAACTTCTCGTCCTTCAACTACCTCGCCTTGTCGAACCACCCCCGCGTCCGCAGGACGGCGAAGGAGGCCATCGACCGGTTCGGCACCTCCAGCTCCGCGACGCCCCTGCTGTTCGGCGAGACACCTTTGCACCACGAGCTGGAGGCCGAGATCGCGTCCTTCCTCGGTACCGAAGCGGCCATCGTCTTCGCCGGCGGCCATGCCACGAACGTGGCGACCATCGGCCATCTCTTCGGCCCCGATGACCTGGTGCTGCATGACGAATGGATCCACGACAGCTCAGTACGCGGCTGCATACTCTCGGGCGCGCGGCGCAGGCCCTTCCCGCACAACGACTGGCGGGCCCTGGATTCCCTGCTCGACACGCTGCGCTCGCAGCACCGGCGCGCCTTGGTCCTCATCGAGGGCGCCTACAGTCAGGATGGAGACCTCCCCGACCTGCACAGGTTCATCGAGGTCAAGAAGCGCCACGGCGCAATGCTCATGATCGACGAGGCGCACTCGATCGGCGTCCTCGGGCGCACCGGCCGAGGCATCGGAGAGTACTTCGGCGCCGACCGTCGGGACGTGGAGCTGTGGATGGGGACGCTGAGCAAGGCGATCGGTAGCCTCGGCGGGTACATCGCGGCACGGGGCCCGCTGATCGAGTACCTCAAGGCCACCGCCCCTCTGCACATCTTCAGCACGGGCATCTCACCGGCGAACGCCGCCGCGGCACTTGAGGCGGTCCGAGTCATCAGGGACGAGCCGCAACGGGTCGCCCGGCTTCAGCATCTGGCCGAGCACTTCCGCGATTCGGCCCGTGCCCGCGGACTCGACATCGGCGTCTCGCGTGCCTCCGCGGTCATCCCCGTCATCGTCGGCGAGTGGGAGAAGGCCATCGCATTGTCCAACCGACTGTTGCGTGAGGGCGTGAACGTGATGCCCATCGGTTACCCAGCCGTCGCCCGTGACCAGTGCCGCCTCCGCTTCTTCATCAACGCCGACCACCATGAGGAAGATCTGGAACACTCCCTTGACCTGCTGGAGGACTGCATGGAGAAGAACACGGACGAGACTCCCGCAGCCGCGTCCGCGGACGGCAGGGGTGCGAGCCGGACCCGGCGGGAACCAGGTCCGGCTCGAGCGCCGCAGTTCCGCGGGAACACCGATGCCGACATCCTGGTCGCCGGTGCGAGCGGGTTCATCGGGGGGCATCTCACGCGCCGGCTGGCCGAACGCGGTCACCGGGTGCGGGCGCTGGTACACGAAGGCAGTGACCGTTCCGCCTTCGACGGCCTCGACATCGAGACCGCAATCGGTGATCTCGGCGATCCGGAACAACTGCGCCGCGCTGCAGCCGGTGTGCGCTACGTCTACAACTGCACAGGGATGTCGGCCGACTGGGGAGCCTGGAAGGACTTCGAGCGGATCAACGTCGCCGGCAGTCGGAACCTCGTCGAGGCCGCGCACCAGGCGGGTACCGTGGAACGCTTCCTCCACGTCAGCACCACCGACGTCTACGGCTACCCGGTTGTGCCGGGTGATGAGACCGCACCCCTCAACGACATCGGCCTGCCCTACAACCGGAGCAAGGTGCTTGGCGAGCGCGCCGTGCGCGAAACGGCTGAGCGGACCGGTCTCCCGCTCACCGTCGTGCGGCCGGCATCCGTCTACGGACCCCGCAGCAAGGACTTCGTCATCGAGATAGCGACCCTTCTGCGGAAGGGACAGATGCTCTACATCGGCACGGGCGAGGTACCGGCCGGGCTCATCTACGTGGGCAATCTCGTGGAGGCGATGATCGCCGCGTGCACATCCGAGACCACGGTGGGCAAGGCGTACAACCTGCGGGACACCGACCTGACGACATGGCGGGAGTACGTCGAGGCACTGGCCAAGGGCCTGGGTGTGAAGCCGCCCCGGTTCAGCGTGCCGGCTCCCGTCGCACGCGGACTGGCCACGGTCTCTGAGAGGTTGTATGGCGCAGTCGGTGTGAAGTCCCGTCCGCTGATCACCCGTCACGCGGTCAACCTCTTCGAGCGTGACCAGTCGTATGCCATCGACCGCGCCTGTCACGACTTCGGGTTCAAGAGCGAGACCGGGTTCAGCGAAGGTATGGCCCTCACCCTGGACTGGCTGGACTCGCCCGACGGCCGCAAGCGGGTCGCTCGCTGAACGCTGACGGCCAAGAGCTGTACCCGGCCCCTGGGAGGAACCACGTGCACATCGCCGGACAGCCGCCGGCACACCCATCATGTGGCAGCTGGTTCCCGGGCCTCGAATCCGGGAACCGGGCGGGGGCCGAGATGACGCCGTTGCGCCTGATCTGCTTCCCGTACGCGGGCGGCACCTCATCGGTCTACCACGGCTGGGCGGAACACCTCGGTGACGGGGTACAGGTCGTACCGGTGGCGCTGCCCGGACGAGGACGGCGTCAACGGGAAGCGCCCTACACCGAGGTGGGGCGGCTTGCCGCCGACATCACTGACGCCGTCGTCGAGCATGGACTCACCCGGTCGTACGCCCTGTTCGGTCACAGCATGGGCGCCCTGGTCGCCTATGAGGTCGCCTGTGCGCTGCGGGCGAGGGGCGAACCCGAGCCCACGCATGTGTTCGTATCGGGGAGCAGAGCCCCGCACCTGTACGGCGACCGCTCGGACCACAGACGCTCCGATGCGGACCTGCGACGGCTGGTCCGAGACCTCGGCGGACTGGGCACGGACGCCAGTATCGGAACCGCGTACCTGGAATGGCTGCTGCCCGTACTGCGCGCTGATCTCGCCGCCTGCGAAACCTACCGCTGGCTTCCTCGGCCACCGCTCGACTGCCCGATGACCGCATTCTCCGCCACCCGCGACCCGATCGCATCGGGGTCCGAGGTGGACGCTTGGCGGGCGTACACCAGCCGATCTCTGCTACGCCGCCACGTGGAAGGCGATCACTTCTTTCTCAACGGCCCGTCGCGGCCCCTCCTCCTCCGTGAGATCAGGGCCGAACTCACCCGAATCCAGCGGCCCGCCCTTTCGCCTCGGACTGACACCCGTCCCAAACTCCAAGGAGTTCACCGTGCAGAAGTTTGATCGTGCGCTCATCACCGGCGCCTCCGCCGGCATCGGTGCCGCCTTCGCCGAACGACTCGCGGCTGAGGGCTGTGCACTGGTCCTGGTCGCCCGCAGAACCGATCTCCTCACAGCGCTGGCCGATCGGCTCCGGGCGCAGCACGGCGTCGACATCGAGGTGATCTCCGCCGACCTGGCGGACACGAAGCAGCTCCGCGTGGTGGAGGAGCGCCTGGCCGAGGCGGAAAGACCCGTCGACCTGCTCGTCAACAACGCTGGTGTCGGCGAGACTCGGCCCTTCATCGACTGTCCGGTGGACAGCGAGGAGAGAACCCTCATGGTGAACGCGCTGGCCCCTACCCGGCTGTGCCATGCCGCACTGACGGCGATGGTACAACGGGACCGGGGCGGCATCCTCAACATCTCCTCCGTCGCCGGGCAGCTGATCGCGTACCGGAACAGCAGCACGTACGGAGCGTCGAAGGCTTACCTCTGCTCGTTGAGCGAGAGCATCCGGCTGGAGACGAAGAAGCAAGGCTCGAAGGTCGCTGTCACGCTGGTGTGTCCGGGCTACGTCAAGACCGACATGACGGCAAAGGACAATGTCCCCAGCTTTGCCTGGGTGACGAAGGAGAGATTGGTGACGGAAGCGCTGCAGGGGGTGGCGGTGAACAAGGCGCTGGTGGTACCGGGGACGGTCTACAAAGTGGCCGTCTTCGCGGCGAAGTACCTGCCGAGGCCGGTGGTCAGAATTTTTGCCGCGGACGCGCCGAAATACGACTGACGGCTGGATGCGCCGCCGTGAACGGATCGAGCCGCGCTTCGATATCCACGGCGGAGGATCCGCACCCCCGGACGCAGCCGGTGCGTCGCGTCCGACCTGCCCGGGCCCCATCTCTCAACCTTGATCGATAACACATTGATATCGCCTGCTGCAACAGCGATGTGACGCGCGGCGGCCGGCATTCCCGCTCTGCCTGGATACTGGCTTCTGAATCAAAGATCAAAGTTCGGGCACAACGATGGTTCCGAACACTTCGAAAGAGTCGATGCCAACGAGGCCGAGCCCGTGGTGTTCCGCTGGACGATGCGTACGGCGGTCACAGAATAGCCTGGTCCAGCGCGTCCGAAAAGGTTCTCATCGGCACCCGCGTCGCGGTGGCGCGCAGCGACCGTGACAGCTGCCGCCACCGAAAGGGAAATCGCCGACCTCCAACAAACCAGAACGAGATTCCACCACACGCGTCAGGATCGTACCGCCCGCCCACGTGTGGCTCGCCTCTGACGGGAAGGGCCCCCCGGATGCGTCATGCGGCACAACGACAGAAAGCTCGTCGACGAACCCACGAATGGTGATCCAAATGGTCTTGAGGTCAAAACCGAGGTACCAAACAGAGCTGGACGACGACACACGACGGCTGTTGTTGCGCCACATGCTGGTTGCGAAAGGCGTCGACGAGGAGGCCCGTCAACTCCAGAAGCAGGGCGTGCTCGACCTGTGGCTGTCCTGCCAGGGGCAGGAGGCCGCGCAGGTTGGCTCCGCGCTCGCCGTGGGGCCGGCCCCGACCATCTTTCCCAGTTACCGCGAGCACGCGGTCGCCCTCCTGCGTGGCGTAGCGCCGGACGAGTTGCTCGCGCAGTGGGCCGGCCGGACATTCTGCGGCTGGGATCCGCGCCGGCTGCGGTTCTTCCCCTACACACTGGTCCTGGCCGCGCAGACGCTGCACGGCGTCGGGTACTCAATCGGACAGCGGCTTCAGGAGCGGGAGGATTTCGTCGTCGTGTACATCGGCGACGGCGCCACCAGCGAGGGCGACATGTCCGAGGCGATGAACCTCGCCGCCGTCGAGTCGGCGTCCGTGCTGTTCGTCTGCCAGAACAACGGCTGGGCCATCTCGAAGCCGGCCGAGGAGCAGATGCGCACCTCGTTGGCGGAGCGCGCCCGCGGTTTCGGAATCGAGTCCGTACGGATCCCCGGTCAGGACCCGGAAACCGTCTTCTCGGCCTGCTCCCGGGCCGCCGCCCATATCCGCTGGAAGCGCGCTCCCTATCTCGTCGAGATCCTTGTGGGGCGCATCCACGGTCACTCGACCTCCGACGCCCAGGAGGTATACCGCAGCTGTGATGACATCGCGCGGGCCAAGGCAGCGGACCCGGTGCCCGCCTACGCGGCCCGACTGAGCGGCCTTGGCCTGGTGGACACCGCATGGCTCGACGCGGTCGACACGGAGGTACGGGAGCTGCGCGAGCGGTTGATGAAGGAGTACGCCTGATGAGCGCCGCGCGGTCCGCAAGCCTGGCGGAGTCGATCAACGCGACGCTCGCCGACCTGCTCGAACAGGATCCGAGACTGCTACTGCTCGGCGAGGACATCGGACGCCTGGGCGGTGTGTTCCGGGTGACCCGGGGTCTCCGGGAACGCTTCGGCGAGGACCGCGTACGCGACTCGCTGCTGGCCGAGTCCACCATCATCGGTCAGGCCGTCGGCATGGCGTTGAGCGGGCTGGTACCAGTGTGCGAGATCCAGTTCGACGGATTCACGTATCCCGCGGTGAATCAGCTGGTGACCCAGGCGGCCCGGATCGGCAACCGGTGGAACGGACAGGTCAGCCCGAGCCTGGTGGTGCGGATCCCGACCGGCGGTGGGGTTCGGGGCGTCGAGCACCACTGCGAGTCCAACGAGGCGCTCTTCGCCCGCGTCCCGGGAATCTCGGTGGCATGTCCCTCCACGGGAGAGGATGCCGACCAGATCCTGCGGTATGCGGTGACGCTGGGCTCGCCCGTGGTGATGTACGAGCCGATCCGCCTGTACTGGCGGCGGAACACACCCGCCCGGGACCCCGGGCCGGCGAGGTCGCCGACCGCAGCCCGGGTCGTGCGGCGGGGCACAGACCTGACGATCGCCACGTTCGGCGCGGTCACCCACGAGGTGCTGGAAGCGGCGCATGCACTCGGCCCGGATGTCGACGTCGAGGTGGTGGACCTGCGCTGGGTCGCCCCGCTCGACCTGGACACGGTCCTGGAGTCCGTCGCCAGAACCGGGCGGCTGCTGATCGTGCACGAGGGGTCGAAGGACGTGGGCATCGGCGCCGAAGTCGCCGCGTCAGTGGCCGAGCACGCCTTCGACTCGCTCCGGGGCCCGGTCCGCCGGCTGGCGCCCGACCGCCGCGCCTATCCCCCGGCGGACTTCGAGAAGGACTACCTGATCGGTGTACAGGAGATCAAGGACGAGGTACTGGTGATGACGGCGTGAACGACTCCCCTGTAGGCATCCGCCTTCCCGACTTCGGACACGGCATCGGCGAGGCCCTGCTGATCGAGTGGATCGCCGATATCGGCGACCGGGTCGAACGCGGGGACGTCGTCGCGGTCGTCGAGACCGACAAGGCCAGTACGGAGATCGTGGCCGAGCGCGGCGGACAGGTCACAGCCCACTACGCGACGGCAGGCACGATCCTCAGGTCCGGTGAGGTGCTGTACCAGTTGGCGGTCGACCATCCCTCCCCGCGCCCGAGTTCCGATGATCCAGCCGCCTGAACGGAGAAGGAACGTGAGTGACATCGAAGACCGTATCGCGGACATCACATGCTGACCCGGCTGCGCCGGCGCGACCCGTCGATGAGCCCCGCCGACCTCGCCCGGCCGGTGGCTGAACTCGACCTCGACTCCCTTGACCTGGTCGAGCTACACCAGCAGCTGGAGAGCGAGCTCCAGGTCAAAGGCGACCCGAGGCAGACCTCGGGTTTCGCCCTCCTGCGCGACTCCAGCGCCCATCTCGTGACACTGGCGAGCCGGGGATGAGAGCGGGCATCGTCGATATCGCCACCGCGAAGCCGGGCCAGACGATCGACAACAACCACTTCGCGTCGATCGGTCTGACCGACGAGTGGATACGGCGTCGTAGCGGCATCGCGGCCCGCTCCTGGCTGCCGGACGAGGCCCTGCTGGCCGAGGTGGCTGCGGAGGCCTGCGCGCCGATCGTGACCAGGATGGACGCCCCCTCCTCGATCGACGCCCTAGCCGTGGTCAGTACCTCGGTGCGGCAACGCGTCCCGGGTATCGCACAGAAGGTGGCACAACTCGCCGGGCTGGGGCCCTCGGTGCTGGCCTTCGACATGAACGCGGCCTGCTGCGGCTTCGTGTACGGGCTGATCACAGGACTCTCACTCTGCGACGCCGGGCAGGCGCGGTCGGTACTGGTGTGCTCGGTGGAGGCCATGTCCCGGCTGGTGGACCACACGGACCGGCAGACCGCATGTCTCTTCGCCGACGGATCCGCGGCCGTCCTGCTGGAGCGCCGCGCGGAGTTCGCGGGCTTCCGCCAGGTCGCCGGCTGCGACGGCTCCCAGGCGGCGCTCATACGGGAGAATGACGCGGGCCACATTTGTCTTGACGGGATGCAGGTGTACACCCGGGCCGTGCGCCGCATGTCGGAGATGGCGCAGTACCTCTCCGACCACGCCCCCGCGCCTACCGTCCTGGTCGGACACCAGGCTAACGGCCGAATCCTCGAACAGGTCCGCAAATGCACCTCGCATCTCGGCATTCCCTTCGTGAACCGGATCGAGAATTCCGGGAACACGTCGTCCGCCTCGATCCCGTTGGCGTTCGCGGAGGAGTTGGACGCCGGTTCCCTCCCCGCCGCGGGACGACTCGGGGCGGTGGCCTACGGCGCCGGTGAGGCGTGGGGCGGTGTCTCGGTGGACTACCACCTCGACACCAGCCTGGCCGGGCCAATGCCGTAGGACCAGCATCACGTAGGCTCTGAGCGGCGACCGACGAAGGGGACGAGGCATCGCTTCCGCACGCCATCGGTCGCTGCCGGAGCTGGTGGTGCCGCCAGAAGATGCCGAACGACGGCTGACTGTACCTGTGCTGGCTCGTGGCGCTGGAGAATCTACGGTTCGGTGCTCGGTCAAGGTGCCGACATCGGTCATTGATGTCCGAAGCTGGCCGCGATGGCTTGCGACCGGACGGCGGACGGTGGCGATCCGGTCCAGCGCACGACCGCACGGCGTAGTGTCCGAGCATCGCTGAACCCGACCGTGCCGGCGATTTCGTGCAGGGTGCTGTTCGTGCCGGTGAGTAACTGGTGGACCGCGGTGCGGCGTACCCCGTCGACGATGGCCCCGTAGCTGGTGCCGGCGGCGGCCAGCCGTCGTCGCAGGGTGCGCTCGCTCAGCTGCAGGTCGCAGGCGTGCTCGATGAGGGTCGGCACGCGGGGCAGGGCTTGGGCGATCGCGACCTCCAGGCTGTGAATGAGGTCGTGGTGTCTCCGTTCGGTCGGGGCGGTGGCCTCGACCGCGGCCACCGCGCTGGCGTGGACCCATGGGTCCCGCCGCGGCGGCACGCGCCGGAGGTGTTCAGCGGTGAATACGATCTGGTTGGTCGCCGTGCCGAACGTCGGGGGAACACCGAGGCAGTCCCGGTATACGGCTCGGGCCGCCGACGAATCGGGAGCCGGGTAGCGCAGGTGCACCCGTTCTGGTGTCAGGTCGCCCCCGAGTGCGTCCCGGGCGACGGCGAGAACGCTGGAGAACGCCTCGTCGACCAGGAACCGTTCGATCAACGGATCCGGCACGGGGTCACGCGTCGTCGCCACCAGGCGGAGCCCGCCCGCCGCGGTAGCTTGGGTGTGCCACTCCACCAGGGCACCGGCATCCTGCTCATGGCTGAGCCCGACGGCGATCCCGGCGCCCAGCGTGTCGGCCGTCATGAGAGCCAGCCCGAGCAACCCCCACGACGCGGCGTGCTGGCGGCTGCCCACCACCAAGCCCAACAGCGGGTCGTCCAGCGTCCGCAAGACCCTGGCGATGACGGCCGCACCCTGCCGGTACGACACCCGGATCCCGGTCGAGGTCAGGGCCTGCGGCAACAGCCCCACCTCGCGCAGGGCTGGTGCGAGGTCGTGCCCCCGCTCCTTCGCGACCAGGTGCAGATAGCGCAGCATGTGCGGGGCGATCACCGCCGCCGCGAAAGGTACGTAGGTCATACACGCTCCGGTAGCTCGTCGGACATTCAGCATGGCCGCCGCGGTGCCGACGGGTGTCCGCCCGGGCCCTCCCGGGCCGCGGACACCGATGCTTACCATCGGGCGCTCGAGGATCGCCACTCGCGGAAAGGACGGTGAGCGACAGATGTCCACGCGAAGCCTGCGCGGCCAGACTTTGCTGGTCGCCGGCGCGTCCAGCGGAATCGGCTGGCACGTCGCCCGGCAGGCCGCCGCCCGAGGAGCCTCGCTCGCGGTGACCGCCCGCAGCGCCGACCTGCTCGACTCGCTCGCCCAGCTGATCCGCGCCGAAGGCGGTACCTGTCTGGCGCTGCCCGCGGACGGGACCGATCCGGCGGCGGTCGAGGCGATGCTGGCCGCCGCCGAGGCGCAGGCCGGGCCGATCGATGCTGCCCTGCTGAACGTCGGTGCCGGCCCGGCCTACCACCTGCCCACCGCGACCACCGTCGACATCCTCGGCGCGATGCGGGCCAACTACGAGACCACGGTGAACTATCTCGTACCGCTGGTAGCGCGGATGCGCGGGCGCGGAGGCCTGATCGCCCACACCAACTCCCTCGCCGGGCTCGTGGGTGTCCCGATGCAAGGCCCCTACTCCGCCGCCAAGGCCGCCGCCCGGATCCTGCTGGACACCTACCGGGCCGAGCTGCGTGGCAGCGGCATCCGGTTCCTATCGATCTACCCCGGGTTCGTCGCCACCGACCGGACGACCGACGACGGCATTCCCGCACCATTTGAGATCTCCGAGCAGCAGTGCGCCACCAAGATCATCCAGGCCATGGAGTCCCGCCGCACCGATGTGGCGTTCCCGTGGCAGACCGCCGCCCTGACCCGGCTCCTGCGGATCATGCCGAAGCCTCTGGCCAGTCGGATCATGCTCAGCTTCGTCCCGGAAGGCTGGCTCGACGACCCAACCTCCGCCACGGCCCGAGAACACGCGTGACCAAGCACGGCGCTGGCACCCGGTCACACAACGGTCGTCACGTTCGGTCGGCATCACGTCAATGGCCGACAGCTCGACCTCAGGCGGTCACGGCGGACACAACGCATGGCAACGCCGCACGCACGGCGCAACCGACGGTCGCGCTCAAGATCAATCGGCTCGACGTCGAGGTCGCGCTCGACCGGCTTGCGACTGGCGGTGTCGATGATGTGCCGGACCATCTGGGCGAGCATCGTGAGGGTCTCGTTCCCCGCCAGCTCGATCACCAGCTCGTGGAAGGCGCCGGACGTGGCGCGTACCCTGGCAGGGCGCCGGGCGCGAGCCAGCGGCGCCGGGCCCACGGATACGCTGACATCTGTCGATACCGTCGAGTCCGTCCGACGGTGGGCTTTCGATGAGTGGGAAGGGGCCATGCGGCGAGCAACTCCCGTGCTGCGACTGCCCGGGCGCGAGATCGCCGTCGACGGCACCCTGGTGATGGGCGTGGTCAACGCCAGCCCCGAGTCGTTCTCCGACGCCGGGCGGTTCGCCTCCCTGGAGCACCAGCTCCAGCACTGCCAGGACCTGGTGGACGCCGGCGCGGACGTCATCGACATCGGCGGCCAGTCCGCGATCACGAACCAGCCCGAGCTCGACCCCTCCCTCGAGCGAGACCGCGTCCTGCCCCTGGTGGAATGGATGCACGGCCACCATCCCGGCATCGTCCTCAGCGTCGACACCTACAAGCCCCTCGTCGTCGACGCCGTCCTGGCCGCGGGCGCGGACCTCATCAACGACGTCAGCGGCCTGGCGCACCCGCAGGTCGCCGCCTCCTGCGCCCGCCACGGTGCAGCCCTCGTCGTCATGCATACTCGCGCCCGGCCGAAGCAACGCCTCCAGCGCGCCGACCGCTATGCCGACCCCGCCGACGACGTCCTGCACTTCCTGGCCGAGCGCAGCCGTGCCGCCGTGGACGCCGGCCTGCCCGAGGAGTCCCTCGTCCTGGATCCCGGCCCGGACTTCGCCAAGACACCCCACCAGACCGTCGCGGTCCTGCGCCGGCTGGACGAGGTCCGCGCGTTCGGCCGCCCGGTCCTGCTGGCCCTGTCCCGCAAGGACTTCCTCGGCGCCGTCACCGGCCGAGCCCCCCGGGGCCGGGACGCCGCGACGGCCGCCGCGATCGCGTTCTTCGTCGCCGAGACCGCCCGCAGCGGAGGCGGGAACATCGTCCGTGTGCACGACGTCGCCGCCGCCCGCGACGTCATCGCCACTGTCGAGGTCCTGACCGGCCGCCGCGACCTCGACCCCCACTACCTGCTCCCCGACGCCATCCGGCACGAGCCCACGGGCCAGTCACTCCCCCAGACACGTGCGACGCTGTCGGAGTCAGCCGGCGTGTGAGGCCCCGACGACGTCGCACTCGACGTCCGGCCCCGGCGGCCGGGTGGTTCGCCGGGCGCGGCGAACCGGTGCGGATGATCGCGGGCGTCCTGTTCCGCCGCCGGGGACAACGCGGTCGGTGTCTGCGTGCGCGCTGGCCGGGACCGTTACCTGGCGGCCCATTCCGGACAGGTACGGTGGTGGCCGACGAGAGACCGGCCCGGCCCGCCCCCGGGTCAGGTCGGGTGTGCCTACCGGGTCCGGTTGGCCTCGCGCGGACGACCCCTTGCCAGCACGACGAGAGGCGGCCATGACCACGATCAGCCTCCCGGCGCCGCAGACGCCGGACGCCGTGTTCACCTATGGCGCGCCCCAGCTGAAGTTCGGCCCCGGGGCCTCCGACGAGATCGGGTACGACCTCGGCCGGATGGAGGTGCACCGGGTCCTGCTGATCACGGACCGCGGCGTCGCGGCAACGGGCATCCCGCAGCGGGTGGCCGAGCAGATCCGCAGGTTCGGCATCGACGTCGTGGTCTACGACGCCGTCCACGTGGAACCCACGGACCAAAGCCTGCAGTCGGCGGTCGAGCATGCCCGCGCCGAGGGACCCTGGGAGGCCTTCGTCGCCGTCGGTGGGGGGTCCAGCATCGACACTGCCAAGGCGGTCAACCTGCTGACGACGAACCCCGGCGCCCTGTCGGACTACCTGAACGTGCCGGTCGGGGCCGGGCGGGCCCCGGTCCACCCGCTCAAGCCGCTGGTCGCCGTCCCGACGACGACGGGGACCGGGTCGGAGTCCACCACCGTCTGCGTGCTGGACGTCTTGGCGCTCAAGGTGAAGACCGGGATCAGCCACACCAGCCTTCGACCGACGCTGGCGGTGATCGACCCAGATCTGACCATGACCCAGCCGCCGGGCGTCACGGCCGCCAGCGGGATGGACATCCTCTGTCACGCGTTGGAGAGCTACACCGCCCGGCCGTACACGTCCTACCGGCGCAAGAAGCCTGAGGAACGGGTTCCCTACTGCGGGTCCAACCCGATCGCGGACATGTTCTCGGAGAAGGCGCTCGGCCTGCTGGCGACGTCGTTCCGGGCGGCCGTGCTCGATGGCGACGACCGGTCGGCGCGCGCCTCGATGGCGCTCGCCGCCACCTTCGCCGGGATGGGCTTCGGCAATGCGGGCGTGCACCTACCGCACGCCAACGCGTACCCGATCGCCGGGCAGGTGAAGGACTTCCACCCCAAGGACTACCCGCCCGCAGAGCCCCTGGTGCCGCACGGGATGGCGGTCTCGCTCACCGCTCCGGAGGCCTTCCGGTTCACCTTCGACGCCGCGCCCGAGCGGCACCTGGCGGCCGCCCGGTTGCTGGCACCCGATGCCGAGCTCACCGGCGACCCGGCCGGCATTCTCCCCGGGGTGCTGGCGGCCCTGATGCGGGACATCGGGATCCCGAACGGGGTGGCTGCGGTCGGCTACACCACGGGCGACATCCCTGCCCTGGTCGAGGGCACGCTGAGGCAGCAGCGGCTGCTAGCGATCAGTCCTCGTCCGGTGACGGACGATGACATCGCAGGGATCTTCGAACGCTCGTTGAGGCTGTGGTGAGATGAGTTCGTGGACGACGGTGACCAGGTGACGGGCCAGGCCGCGGAGGGTGACCGGGCCCGCCCCCAGCCGCGCTCCGGGTACCTGCACTTCGACCGGATCACCACCCGGTGGATGGACAACGACGTGTACGGCCACGTCAACAACGTCGTCTACTACAGCTTCTTCGACACCGCCGTGAACAAGTACCTCATCGACCGCGGCGCGCTCGACATCGGTGCCGGTCCGGTGATCGGGCTGGTCGTGGACACCCGGTGCAGCTACTTCTCCGAGCTGTCGTTCCCCGTCGTGGTGGAGTCCGGGTTGCGGGTGGCGAAGGTCGGCACGTCCAGTGTGCGCTACGAGGTAGGCCTCTTCGAGGCCGGTGCCGCGCTGACCGCGGCCGCCGGGTACTTCGTCCACGTCTACGTCGACCGGGTCACCCGCCGACCCACGGCCTTGCCCGCCCAGCTACGCGAAGCGCTCGACCCGTTACGAACGGACGCGGTGGGCACTGCCGGGTAGCGCTCGGACGGGTAGCGCTCGGACGGGTAAGGGTTGGTCAGCCCCCTCCGCTCCCCCGGGCCAGGGATGAGCCAGGGGCGGATCAGGGTCGCCGCCGGATCCGGCGGGCGCCGGGTCCGGCCAGAGTGGAGGCATGACGACGAACGAGCCCTTCGCCTCCGAACCCTCCGAGCCGTTCCGCCCGAGCGACCCGGCCGGCGCGGCCCACGAACCCTCCTGGGGTACCCGGCCGTCCACCCCGCCGCCCGGCTCGGGCTCCGACGCCGGCCCGTCCTCCGCCGGCCCGCAGGCCGCCCCCGCCGCCGCGTTCTTCGACGGTATCCGCCGCCTGGGCATCACCCGCGCCGACCCCCGCCAGGGCCGAGTGATCGCCGGCGTCGCCGCCGGGATCGCCCGGCGCTACCGACTCGCCCCGGCGCTGGTGCGGCTCGCCGCGGTCGGCCTCACCTTCTTCGGTGGCCTGGGCATCCTGCTGTACGGCCTTGGCTGGCTGTTCCTGCCCCACCCTGACGGCCGGATCCACGCCCAGCAGGTGCTCACCGGGACCGTCACCGCCGGGTTCTTCGGCGCCCTGCTGACCTCCCTGCTCGTCGTCCACCACCTCATCCCGCTCGCCGTGATCGCCCTGGTGGTCTGGCTCATCGTCCGCGGCCGGCGCAGCGCCCAGGCTCCGGCCTGCTGACCGGCGCCACCGCCACGGCGAGCACCCGGAGGGTGGGCTCGGTGGGCCACGGCAGGAGCTGGGTGACGGCCAGCGTGATCGTTCCGGGTACCCCGGCCTCCGGGTCACCCTCGACACCGGCGGGCTGCCGCTGGTCGTGCTGGTCACGATGGCCGGTGCCCAGGGCCGCGGCCAGGGCGAGAAACCATCAGTACTCGCCCTTGATCACGAAGAAGGAGCCGCGGATGGTCCCGGCCAGCTTCGACTTCTGCTTCGCGAACTTGAACTTCGACGCAAGCTCCTCGGGGACGGGCATCCCGTCGGACAGCTTGAAACCGACGGCGCGCTTCTCGCCGTCCTCGAGGCCGTAAAGCACGTTGATCGACAAGCCGGACTCATAGAACACGTAGGCCCACTTGATCCCGCCCGCGACAAAGACCGTCGCTTCCAGCGGGCAGGAGGCGATGACGATGTCCCGCTCCTTCTTCAGGATGTCGTGAATCCAGTCGACCGTCTCTTTCGCGTCGTTCGCCGCATCGACGGTGAAGACGTGATCGTACTTGTTCTTGAAGTACCTGGCCTCGTTGGCCCGGAGCCCGGCAAGAGCATCGGCCACCGGCGACGACTCCAGTCCGGCGGTGGATACGTTCGTGAAGTCGACCACGTGCGGCACAGGGCACCTCCGAGACAGTCACGAGCGGCCGGTTCGGCCGTGGCACCACACTAGGAGCCGGCGACCGCTCGACGCTTCTTCGATTCTGATCGATGCTGGACCACACCGAGATCAGTGGAACGCGTGAATTGGACGCGGAGTCCTGAGCCTACGGCGCCCACCTGGCGCTCACCGACTTATCAGGCATTTCGGACTCTTCGCGTCACGATCCGTCAGCAACTCACGGGACCGTTGCCCGGCCGGAGACCTTGGCGACCCGGCGGGCACCTATGTCGGATGTCGACGGCGTCCACGCCGTCAGCTGAACCTGCGATGGGCCGAGGCATACCTTCCGCAGAGGCGCGCCCAGCCAGAATGTTCGTAGCAGCAACGAATTGCGCGCGCTGGGCCTTGAGCCGACGAAGATCGCGGCAGCCGCCCTGGCCGCGGTGGACTGCCGAACACCGGACCGGCCACGGAGTCCGTGGAGGGCGGCCGGTTCGTCGGCGCGGCTCGGGGCTCGTCCGCCGATCCGGTCGACCACCTGGTCCGTCGGGCCGTCGTGCTCGCGCGGGGAGTTGGCGCGGGGAGGCGCGGCCTGGAGGCGACCAGTTCTGGCTCCTCCGTTCGAGCGGCTGAGAGAGGAGACCAAGGACGTGTTCGCGATCCGTCGTTCCCGCAGGGGCGGCAGGCCCCGTTCTGGTGCGCGGACGGCCGCAGCCGCATGCGCGGTGCTGGCGCTGCCGGCGTGTACCGCTCCTCGGGCGTCCGGCCCGGCCGCCTCGTCGTCCCCGGCAAACGATGTGAAGATATCGGCGGACGGCTTCATGCCGGACTGGATCGACGGGCTGACCATCGTCCAGGACGGAAGCGAGGACGCCACCTGCCCTTGGGCGACGGCCTACCCGGTGGTGCCCGGTGCGGCCGCGCTCACCAAGGCGCTCGCCGAGGACGTGCGCCTGGCGATCAATGCCGCGCGCGGGGGCGCGGGAGCTGACCGGTCCGCCTGCACCGAGCCGAAGAACAGCACCGGCCTGCAGATCGGGTTCGACTTCCTGCTCGCCTCCGCCGACGTCATCGGGGTGCGACTGACCAATCACGACGCCGGCATGGACAACTACACCTACGTGCGCACGTACTGGTACGACGGGCGCACCGGAGGGGAGTCCACCCCGGTGTCCCTGCTGTCGGGCCCCGGACTGTCCAGCCTCTGCGACCGCATCGTGCAGACCCTGAACCAGCGTCTCGGCAACGACCACGGGTGGGCGAAGTCGGCCCTGAACGAGAACTACCGCGAGGACAACCTGTCGGACCTGTCCTTCGACAGCGACGGCGCCCTGCACGCACGCTTCACCCGGTCCCAGATCGAGCCGATCACGGTGCCTCCGCAGGAGGTCGTCATCCCACGCGCCGAGGTCGCCCCCTGGCTGTCCGACTTCGGGCACCGGGCCCAGGCCCAGGCCCTGCACCCCGAGCACCGCCTGACGCTGGAGATCACCCCCGTAGCCAGTGACCCGGGCTCACCCGAGCCCTCCGAGCCGGTGGCACCGGCCAGTCCCGTGACGACGCCCAGCGGCCCGACCGTCGACTGCCATGCCGTCAAGTGCATCGCGCTCACCTTCGACGACGGGCCCGGACCGTACACCGCACGCCTGCTGGCGGATCTGAAGCAGTTCGGCGCGCATGCCACGTTCTTCGTCATCGGTCAGCACGTTGTCGCCAGCCCGCGACTCGTCCGCGCCGAACTCGCTGACGGTCACGAGGTCGGCAACCACTCGTGGTCCCATCCGGAACTCACCCGCCTCGCGTCCACCCAGGTCGATCGGCAGCTCCAGTTGACCGACACCGCGCTCCAGCGAGCCACGGGTCAGACCCCGACGCTCGTCCGGCCGCCCTACGGTTCCGTCAACGCGGCCGTGAAGCAGCAGATCGCCAGGCCGGTCATCCTCTGGAATCGGGACACCCTGGACTGGAAGGTCCGCAACGCGCAGCACGTGACAGATGCCGTGCTGGGCAGTGCCCGCCCCGGGGACATCGTGCTGATGCACGACATCCACCCCACCACGGTCGCAGCGGTGCCAGGGATTCTCCAGGCGCTGACCGACCAGGGTTACCACTTCGTCACGGTGTCCCAACTCTTGCAGGGCATCCGGCTGAACCCGGGCCAGACGTACTCCAACAACCCCGACGTCGCCGATCCCGCCGCCGCTCCGTGACGGCGTGGCCGCCCGTCTCTCACCCACGGCGGGCTCCTCGAGCGTGGGCTGGGCGATGGCCGCGTCGTCCTGGAACGACACCTTGGTCTCGGCGATCACCGCGACCGGATTCTTGAGGCGGACGCGGACGGGCCGAGGTCAGGCGTGCGTCCTCGGGTCGAGCATGGTCAGCAGCAGGCGGCTGGGTTCCCGCGCGATGACGGCGTGCGGCAACCGGGTCGTCAGGTGAACCATCCCGCCGGGCATCAGGTCGACCGAGCGACCGGCAGCCGTGACCGTCAGCCGGCCGCCCAGCACCTGCAGCAGGACCGGCATCGCCGCGGTGTGCTCGGTGAGTTCCTGACCGGTATCGAAGGAGAAGAGCACCAGGCGAGCGCCCTCGGCCTTGAGCACGGTGCGTGAGACGGTCGAATCGGCGGCGACCTCGACGAGGGAGGCGACGTCCGGCAGATACGTCAGCTCCGCAGCGGACGTCCCGCCGGTCTCCGCTGTCCCGGCGGATTCGGCGATCACCGGTGTCCCTTCCCCTCGTCGGTCACCGGCAGCCTCAGCACGCTGACGGCGAAGGTGGCTTCGTCATGCCAGGGCCGCAGATCCCAGGTCGCGAACCGGTGCTCCAGAGTCAGGCCTGCCTCGGCCACGTGGGTGTCGAAGTCGCGCAGCGGGTACCCGCGGTCGGTGCCGAACCCCACCACGACGATCGCGTCGGGCACCAGGTGAGCGGCGATCCGGCGCAGCACGTCCGGTTCCGTGCCTGGGGCGAGGAACGTCATGACGTTCCCGGCGACCACCGCGGCATCGAACGGTTCGGCGACCCCGGCGGCCGGCAGGTCGAGGAAGACCAAGTCGGCGACGAGCCACAACGGGCCCGGATGGTCCTGCTGCGCCGCGGCAATCAGCTCGGCGTCGACGTCGACCCCGACGACGTGATGGCCTCGCGCGTGGAGCACCGCCCCCACCCGGCCCGGGCCGCACCCGGCGTCCAGGACGCGCGAACGGGGCGCCACCATCGCATCGACGAGCCGGGCCTCCCCGGCCAGGTCGACGCCGTCCGCCGCCAGCTTCCGGAACCGGTCGATGTACCACTGGGAATGACCATCAGCTGTGTCGGTGACCCAGCGAGGAAGAGCCGTCAAGATGGCCTCCCGTTCTCGCAGTGACGTGCAGCGGCAGACCGCATTGTCCACCTGACGTACAGTAACAACGAGCTGACGGTCGGGCCCCCTTGCAACGGGCGGTGTGCACCGAG